>CAZUHK010000098.1:0-11695 GCA_964620345.1 uncultured Planctomycetaceae bacterium | reverse complement strand
GCGGACGGCATCACACCTTGCCCTTCGGGACAAGGTGTGGCACCCACTACGGGTCGCCGAAACATGCTCTAAACTGTCGGCCATGAACATCGTGCTGATCGGGTATCGCGGGTGCGGGAAGACGACGGTCGGCGAGCTGCTGGCGGCGCGGTGGGGCATGGGGTTTGTCGATACCGACGACGCGGTGGTTCGCCGGTGCGGGGGGATGTCGATCAAGTTGATCTGGGCGACGCTGGGCGAGGGCAAGTTCCGCGCGATCGAGGCGCGGGTGCTTGAGCAACTGCTGAGCGGGGACGGGCGGGTGCTGGCGACCGGCGGGGGCGCGGTGGTCAGCCCGCGGGGCCGGCGCATCGTCGCCGAGGCCCGCAACGCCGCGCGCATCTACCTTCGGGCCGACGCGAAGACGCTGGCCGAGCGCCTCGGCGGCGATGCCTGCCGCGCCGACCGGCCGAGCACCGGCACGTCGCGCAACAGCATCGGCGCGATCGCCCTGGAACTTGGTCGGCGCGAACCGATCTACCGCGAGGTGGCCGACCACGAGGTGGACGTGGCCGCGCGCACCGCCGAGCAGGTCGCTGAGGAAATCGTGAGGAGAGTGAATCGGTTGATCGGTTGATCGGTTGATCCGTTAATCGGTTGATCGGTTGATCGGTTGATCGGTTAATCGGTTGATCCGTTGATCCGTTGATCCGTTGATCCGTGCAGAGTGTAAACTGCGCGGACACCGAGCCACCGAGCCAGCGAGCCACCGAGTCAACGATTTAACGGATTAACGAGTCAACGAGCGAATGCCCCATGCGTCTGCACGTCCGCCCATCCTGTTTGTCCGGCTCGGTCGCGATTCCCGGGTCCAAGAGTCACACGATCCGCGCGGTGGCGATCGCGTCGCTGGCCTCGGGTCGCAGTGTGATCCGCGGCCCGCTGGATTCGGCCGACGCCCGCGCGGCGGTGCGGGCGTACACCGCGCTGGGCGCGGCGATCGACACGACCGACCCCGATGCGTGGCGGGTCGAGGGCACAGGCGGCCGGGTCCGCGCGCCCGCGGGCGCGATCGACGTGGCCAACTCCGGCACGTCGCTGAACATCGCGCTGGGTTCGGCGGCGCTGGTCACCGAGGGCGTCGTGCGTTTCACCGGCGATGCGCAGATTCAGCGCCGGCCGATGGGCCCGATCATCGGCGCGCTCAACGCCCTGGGCGCCGACGTGCGGGCCGACCGGGACAACGGCTGCCCGCCGCTGACCGTGCGCGGCACGCTGGCCGGCGGGGCGACCACGCTCGAAGCGCCCAACAGCCAGTACCTCACCTCGCTGCTGATCAACTGCCCGCTGGCCGCGGCCCAGAGCACGGTGAGCTTGAGCGTGCTGTTCGAGCGGCCGTACGTGCAGATGACGCTCGACTGGCTTTCGCGCTGCGGCATCGCGGTCGAGTATGAAACGTTCGACCGATTCGAGATCCCCGGCGGCCAGGGCTACGCGCCGATCGACACCCGCGTCCCGGCCGACTTTTCCAGCGCGACGTTTTTCCTGGGCGCCGGGGCTTTGGCCGACCACGCCGTGACCTGCACCGGCCTGGACATGAACGATTCGCAGGGCGACAAGCAGGTCGTGGAATACCTGGCCAAGCTCGGCGCGGCGGTGGACATCACCGACGCGGGCATCGGCGTGCGCGGCGGCGCGCTGCGCGGCGGCGAGCTGGACCTGAACCACACGCCCGATGCGTTGCCGATGATGGCCGTGGTCGGCTGTTTCGCCGAGGGTCGGACGCGGCTGGTCAACGTCAAGCACGCGCGGATCAAGGAAACCGATCGCATCGCGGTGATGGCCGCGGAGCTGTCGAAGATGGGGGCCGACATCCACGAGCTCGACGATGGCCTGGTCATCGGTCGATCCGACCTGCACGGCGCGGCGCTGGACGGGCACCACGATCACCGGGTGGTGATGGCCCTGGCCGTGGCCGCGACCGCGGCGCGGGGCGCGTCGACCATCGCCACGGCCGAGGCGGTCGATGTGACGTTTCCCGCGTTCATCGACCGCATGCGCGAGCTGGGCGCGGCGATCGACATCGCCGACGACTGAGCCGGGCGGCGGGCAGGGGCCACGATTTCTGGCTGGACCGGGCGCCGGCGGCCGATGTTTGGCGATGGCGTTGCCCCCATTGTCGCGCAACGGAGCGGCCGCGGTGTCCGATCAACCGATGCATGCCAACCCCAGCGACACCGACGCCGACGCGGCCCGCCCGGCCGGGGCGGCGGCGGACCTGCACGTGCTGACCGCGCGGGCCCGGCGTCAGGCGGCGGCGCTGCTCGAGGGGCTGGACCGGGCGTACCAGCAGGCCGGCCGGGCCGAGGCCGAGGCGCACGCGGCTGACGATGCCGGCGGGCGCGACACGGCCGCCCGCCGCGTGGACGTGGGCCGGCAAAAGCTGCTGGACTCGATGGCCGCGACGCGCCGGATGCTGACGGAGCTGGATGGATTACTCACCGACACCTCGGACGCATAAAACTTTCTGGCGGGTGTAGCCGAAATCGCACCAAAAGAAGTGGACATTGCTATCCGATAAAGTATAGTGCCCTGGCCTCGCTCTGGAGCGGGGCGTGCAGTGCCAAGGAGTTTATGATGTTGTTTCGCCATGAGGGCCATCCGCACCCGGCGCAGTCGGGCCTCGCGGAGGTGCGTGAGGAAGGCCAGCGCGACGCGCGTTACGCCGAGTACGTTCGCCGCTGCTTCATCGAGAGCCAGCGGCAGGCCAGCCGACAGGTCAGCGCGATCACGCTGCGGCTGATGCGTCAGGCCGATCGCGCCTGACGCCGCGGTCGATCGGTCGCCCCGGTCAGCCCGTCCGGTCGGGACGGTGGGCAAGGGATTGCCGCGACCGTCGGCCCCGATGTGATCATTGCCCGCCATGCTGCGCGACTGTGGACCACGTCTCGACGGCCGCGGGTTTTCTCCGTCGCGCCAGCCGGTACCATAGGGCCATGAATCAGGCATCGGCACGGCTCGTTGTGGCACTGACCCTGGCGTGGCTACTTGCGCTGGGTTCTTCGTCGGCGGCGCAGGTGCCGGGCATGCCCCCCGCCCCGCCGCCGGCTCAACCCGACACCGCCGAGGCGGACCAGCCCGCGCCGCCGGCCGAGCATCGCAGCCCGCGCGCCACGATGCGCACGTTTCTGACCGCGATGAACGACGTGGGCAAGCAGCGTGGCGATGCGTGGCAACGGGCGATCGACTGCTTTGAGTTTGACCCGGCCACGCGCGAGGACCAGCGCGTCGCCCGCTGCCGCGATCTGTACTTCGTGCTCAACCGCATCGAGCGCATCGATGTCGACGCGCTGCCGGACCTCGCGGCGGTCGAGCAGCAGCAGTTGGCCAGCTACGAGTATTTCCCCAACCCGCCGGATCGGCCGTTCGCGTACTTCGAGGCGCTGCGCAAGCTCACCGAGCCGCCGGTCGGCGCGATCGAGCTGGTGCGCACGGCCGGGGGGTGGAAGTTTTCGCTGCAGACCCTCGCGGTGTTGCCGGCGCTGCGCGAGCAGTTCGCGGGCGTGACGCGGGTGACCGGGGCCGATGTGCTCAACCTGGCCGATCATGTTCGCCTCGCGTTGCCCGATCACCTGGTCCAGCGGCACCTGCTGAGCATTGAGTACTGGCAGTGGATCGCGTTGTTCCTGATCATCGTGGTCGCCCTGTCGGCCGACCTGCTGCTGCGGGCGGTGATGCGGGTCGGCGCGCGGCGGCTGATCCACCAGCAGGGCGGGCGGACGGACAAGGACGTGCTGGCCCGATCGGCCCGGCCGTTCGGCATCCTCGCCGGCGCGGTCGTCTTGCTGCTGGTCCTGCCGTACCTCGATCTGACGCCGCTGCCCTATCGCGTGCTGCGCGGCGCCGCGTCGGTCGTGGCCACGCTCGCGGCGATCCTCGCGGCGTGGCGGCTGACGGACCTGGTCGCCGAGGTGCTGATCGCCAGAGCCGCCAAGACCCCCAGCAAGGTCGACGATGTGCTCTACCCGCTGCTGCGCAAGGCGGTGAAGATCTTCATCGTCCTCGTCGGCATCGTCTACATCGCCGGGGCGCTGAACGTGCTCGACGACATCTGGCCGGTGCTCGCGTCGCTGGGCCTGGGGTCGCTGGCCTTCGCCTTCGCGGCCAAGGACACGGTCGAGAACTTTTTCGGCTCCATCGCCGTGCTGGCCGATCGGCCCTTCCACGTCGGCGACTGGGTCGTCACCGGCGACGCCGAGGGAATCGTCGAGGCCATCGGCTTCCGCTCCACACGCATCCGCACGTTCTACAACTCACTGGTCACCGTGCCCAACGCCAACCTCGTCCGGGCCGTGGTCGACAACTACGGCCAGCGAAAGTACCGCCGGTGGAAGACCCACATCGGCGTGCAGTACGACACGCCGCCCGACACCATCGTCGCCTTCACCCAGGGCATCTGCGAGTTGATTCGCATCCACCCCTACACGCGGAAGGATTACTTCATCGTCCGGCTCAACGAGTTCGCCGACTCATCGCTGAACATCCTGCTGTACGTCTTTCACGAGGTGCCCGACTTTTCGACCGAGCTGCGCGAGCGGGAGCGGCTGTTCCTGGACATCATCCGCCTGGCCGATCGGCTGGGCGTGAGCTTCGCCTTCCCCACGCAGACGGTTCACCTGTACAAGGAAGAACGCACGCCCCACGAGGCCCAGCACGACACGCCGCAGTCGATGACCGAGCGCCGCGCGATGGTCAGCGGCATCAAGCTCGCCCAGCAACTGGTCAGCAACCAGCCCTGGCTCAACGACAAGCCCGGCCCGGTGATCTTCTCCGCCGGCGGGCCGACCTACGTCGAAATCGACCCGGCCACCGGCGAGCCGCTCGAAGAACAAAACAAGACCCAGATCGAAGACCGCACCGCGGGGGGATGAGCGGCGCCCCGCCCCGCCCCGCCGCTCGCGGCTTCGCGCCTGCGGTCCGCGCCAAGCCGCGCCCGGCGCCCCAGCCCGCGCGAAGCCGCGCGCTGTCAGGGATAACGCCCCACCGCTTGCAGGCGCTTGGCGTAAGGCGAGTTCGGCGAGTGGCCCGGGTGCAGCGGCCAGCCGTCGTACGCGGTCACGAACGACCATGCCTGACGCGGCCATCCCAACGGCAACGGGTTGTCCGCCACGTAACCGATCGTCCGCCGAATCTCATCGGGATGATCGAGGAACACCTTCCAGCCGGGCCCGCCCCACACCGGATGCGTCGGTGCCCAATCGTTCGCGGCGTCGCGCAGTCTCTGCCGCGATGCCCCCTGCGGACTCGCGATCATCTGTTCCGCGGTGTCCCGGTGCTTGCGCATCACCACGTGAACGTGATCGGGCATGATGGCGCAGCCGTAACAGGTGTACCGTTGGGCCGCGACCGCCTGACCGAAAGCGTCGGCGATGATCCGGCGTGCCGCGGCGTCGAATGTCGGCGTGTCGTACTGCATCCGCGACTGCGCCGCGCCGAGGAAGGCGCACGACTCATCACGCGCCGGTTGCACCCGCTTGCGGCCGTGGTGCAGCTCGCCCAGTTCCTTAAAAATATCGCAGCGGATCGTCCGCGATGAACTGCCCCGCGGATCGTTCACCGGCCACCAGCCGTACGCCGTCCAGATCAGGTGATGGGCGATGACCAGCGGCTGAGGCGGCACGATGAGTTCCCCGTGGGTTAAGTGGACGTGGGTCGCGGGCATTGTCGTTGTGCAGGCGCGAAGCCGCGAGCGGCCGCGAGCGGCGGGCGCTTTCATCGCGGGGGGCAGTGGGTAACATGGTTCGCATGATTCGGCTTGTTTTCTCGATCGTTCCCGTTGCCCTGCTCGCCGCGGCCGCATTCGCCCAAGCGCCCGGGGTGCCCGCGGCGGCGCCCGATGCGGCCGATGAATCATCGGGCGACGACACGGCGGAGACCGCCACGTCGTTGATCGAGCGGGTCGAGCTTAGCGCGTTGTGGACGCAGAACACGTGGACCGACTGGCTGGTGCTGCTGGGGGCGATCCTCGGCGGGCTGGTGGCCGGGCGGGTCGTGTCGTTCGCGCTGAGCAAGGTGGGCAACCGGCTGATCGAGCGCGGGGCGACCGGCCGGGGCCACGTCTTGGCCGACCTGGCCGGCCCGGCGTCGCTGACGCTGCTGACCGTCGGCCTGTGGGCCGGGCTGATGCGGCTGACCATGGGCGAGGCGATGCACAGCTTCTGCCTCAAGGCCGTCACCACGCTCTTCACCGTCGCGGTGTTCTGGTACCTCTACAACCTCATCTCGGTGATCGAGGTCTGGCTGGAGCGGCTGACGAGCCGGACCGACTCGACCCTGGACGATCAGCTCGTGCCGCTGCTCCGCAAGGCGATGCGGATCTTCCTGGTCATCATCGCGGTGCTGTTCATCCTGGACACGATCTTCGAGGCCGACATCGGCGCCTGGCTCGCCGGCCTGGGCATCGCGGGCCTGGCGGTGTCGCTGGCGGCGCAGGATTCGCTCAAGAACGTGTTCGGCTCGGTCACGATCTTCCTGGATCGGCCGTTCCTCGTCGGCGATTTCATCAGCTACAACGACCAACTGGGCACGGTCGAGGAGATCGGCTTCCGCTCGACGCGCGTCCGCCTGCTCGACGGGCACCTGATGACCGTGCCCAACTCGAACATCGTCAACGACCCGGTGACGAACATCGGCGTCCGGCCCTACATCCGCCGGGTGATGAACATCACCATCACCTACGACACGCCGGCCGAGAAGATCAAAGACGCGGTGAACATCGTCAACGACATCCTCAAGACCGAGGGCGTCAAGGAAAACGTCTGGGCGCAGGACGTGCACGACCCGCACGACCCCAAGCACCTGCCGCCGCGGGTTTACTTCAGCGATTTCAACGCGGCGTCGCTGAACATCGTGGTGTACTACTGGCACCGCCCGCCGGACTGGTGGGCGTACCTCGAGCACGCCCAGCGGTTCAATCAGATGCTGTTCGAGAAGTTCGGCGAGGCGGGGATCGACTTCGCGTTCCCGACGCAGACCCTGCACCTGGCCGGCGACGCGAAGCGCGATCCGATCCAGGTGCTCACGCGGCAGCGGGAGGATTGACCCCGCGGACGCGGCGCGCTACTCGGTGCGCACCTCGCCGTGGGTGATGTCTTCGGGGCGGTAGCCGCCGCGGGAGCGGAAGTAGAGGATGAGGATCACGAAGCAGACACACACCACCAGCGGCATTGCGGCGACCTGCAGCAGCGCGGCCTGCTTGGCGTCGTCCCGCGCTTCGGTGACCGCCTGCTGCGCCGCGGCGTCGGCGGCGCCGAGAAGTTGCGGGTCGACCGCGCGGTAAGCGCCGAAGATGCCAAACCGCTCATCTTGCTCCATCACCCGCTGGTGGATTTGCGGCGCGGCGGTGGCGAGTTGCACGTCGATCTGCCGGTTCTGGATCGCGCCCAGCAGCACCGTGCCCACGATGCCCACGCCGAGCATGCCCACCCCGGCGATGGTGTTGAGCGTCAGCGCCCCGCCGCGGGGGAACCGCTCGGCCACCACGCCCAGCATGCAAGGCCAGAAGAAGGTCTGGCCGATGGCATAGACCGTCGCGGCGATGAGGATGACCAGCCCGCTCACGCTCGACAGCAGCGTCAGGCCGACCGCTGCGGCCCCGGCGGAGACCGCCAGCAGACCCAGCGGGCCCATGGCGCGGACCAGCGGCCCTGCGGCGAAGCGCAGCACCATCATCACCGTCGCCGAGTAGATCAGCACCCACCCGCCGGACAGCGGCGAAGCAAACAGCCGCTCGCCCAGGTCGGCCATCGCCGGGCCCATCAGTTCCTTGATCCACGCATCGGTGCCCAGCTCCGTCGTCGCCAGCGGCAGCATGAGCAGGAGCAACAGCACGAACAGCCACTTGCCCAGCGCCCCGCGGACGTAGATGCCGAAGGGGATCAGCAGCACCAGCGTGACCACCGCGTTGAGGCCGTGCACTTTGACCAGCGTGTCCAGGCCCCACATCTGGTAGAGCGTCCGCTCGCCGCCCGCGATCGTCGGCCACATCGTCGAGGCCACGCGCATCAGCTCGGCGACGATGAGGAACAGCGCGATGAACATGCCGACCAGCCCGGCCTCGCCGAGCATCGCGCGATACGGCGTGCCGGCGGTGACGCGCTCCTGCTGCGGAAAACGCTGGCGAGCCATCATCAGCCCGTAGACGGCGGTCGGCACGAGGATCAGCGCAACCTTCCACTTCCAGTGCGCCCCGGCGACGCCGGCCTCGGCGTCGCCGGCGAAGTAGTCCATGCCCATCATCGTCAGCCCGGCCAGCACCATGCCGCCGGGCCAGCCGGCGTGGAGGATCGCCAGCCACTTGGTCTTGGCCCGCGGGAACATCGTCGCGACCACCGGGTTGATCACCGCCTCGACCGTGCCGTTGGCCAGGGCCACGATGAACTGGCCCAGGTACAGCGCCCAGTAGGCATCCATGTGCCCGGGCGCGAAGACCGTCGCCAGGGCTGAGACGACGTGACAGACGAACGCGAAGACCATCGCCCGGCCGTAGCCGACCCAGTCGATGATCAGCGAGAAACCGATGATGCTGATGGCGAACGGCCAGAGGCCCGCGCCGTTGATCTCGCCCATCTGCGTTTCGGTCAGGCCGTACTGCGCGGCCCAGTCGCCGATGCTGAAAGCGCGGATGATGAAGCCGAAGCTGGTGGCGACCAGGGCGATAAAGCACGCCCAGAACAGCCATCTGCGATGAAGCGAATCGGGCGCGTGGACCTCACCGGCCGCTGCGGGCGCATCGTACATGCGTGTTGCCTCCGAGAGATGTGCAGGCAAGTGTGCGAACCGCGCGGCGGGGTGTCAAGGCCACCGCATGGGCCCATGATGCGGCGACGCGGCTCTGGCGTGTGTCGCGGGTCCCGTCGTGTTCTCAACGCGGCGAAGCCGCGTCGCTTCGTAGGTCTCAATGTGGCGAAGCCGCTTCGCTTCGTAGGTCTCAATGTGGCGAAGCCGCGTCGCTTCGTAGGTCTCAATGTGGCGAAGCCGCGTCGCTTCGTCGCGACGCGTCAGTTCGCCCGCACCAGTTCGCGGATGGACTGGTGCTTGGTCAGTTGCTCGGTGGTCAGACTGGTCAGGTCGGCCTCTTTGGTGTTGACGGCCCTGGGCAGGGACTTGCCGTTGGTGATCTTGCGGAGCGTGCCGAGCAGGCGCGGCGGGGCGAAGAGGGTCATGTGCGGCACGCTGCGCGTTTCGACGTGGCGGCGGATCCACTCGCTGAGCTTGCGGGCGAAGCGGCGGCTCTCTTCCTCATCCTCGTGGTCGTCGTTGGGGTCGCCGGTGCGGCCGGCGCGGGGCGAGGGCTTGGCGTGTTCGTAAGCCCCGGGTTTGTGCTCGATCGTGTCGACCTGCTCCACGTGGGCGCTGCCCAGCTCGGTCTTGCCGCAGTGCAGCAGTCGGCCGACTTCGCCGTCGGCCACGATGACCCAGGTGTTGTTGGAAGTTGCCATCGATCGCGCTCCTTTGCCGGTGAGGTGGTTCCTGTTTCCCCGAGGGATTGTTGGGCGCGCGGGGTGAGCAGTCCACACCGCGGCGCTGGCGACTTCGCGCCTGCCCGACGTTGGCACACATCGCGGCGTGCAGCGGGCGCGAAGCCGCGAGCGGCGAAGAAAAAGGGCGATCCCGGGGGGGGACCGCCCTGCGAAGCGTCGTGTGAAATCTCGATGGGGTCAGTGGTTGCCCAGGCCCATGGCGTCGGCGATCTGGGTGCCGTACCGCACCGCGATGCCGGCGAAGACGACCGAGACGATCGAGATCAGCTTGATGAGGATATTCAGCGACGGGCCGGAGGTGTCCTTGAACGGGTCGCCGACGGTATCGCCGACGACGGTGGCCTTGTGGTTCTCGCTGCCCTTGCCGCCGAGGTGACCGGCTTCGATGTACTTCTTGGCGTTGTCCCACGCGCCGCCGGCGTTGGCCATGAAGATCGCGACGGCGAAACCGCAGACCAGCGCCCCGGCGAGCATGCCCATCACGCCCGGCACGCCGAGGATCAGCGCGACGATGATCGGCACGAACACGGCCATGAGCGAAGGCACGACCATCTCCTTGAGCGCCCCGCCGGTCGAGATCGACACGCACTCGGCGTAGTCGGGGTACTTCTTGCCCTCGTGGGTGACCTCGAAGGGCCACTTCATCGGGTCTTCCATGTCGGCGTCGGACATGCCGTTGGCCTTGAAGCCCTGCTTCATCAGGCCGAACTGCCGGCGGCACTCGTTCATCATCGCGTAGGCGGCGCGTCCGACGGCGTTCATGGTCATCGCGCAGAAGACCATGACGAGCATGACGCCGATGAACAGGCCGCAGAGCACCTGCGGGTTGACCAGGGTGACGTTGTAGTAGCTGAGCAGTTGGGGCACGGTGGCGCCGGCGGTAGCGACCGCCACGCCGTCGACCTGGATCGTTTCCTTGATCGCGCCCAGTTGCTCCTTGACGGTGATGATGTAGGCCGCGAGCAGCGCCAGGGCGGTCAGCGCCGCCGAGCCGATGGCGAAGCCCTTGCCGGTGGCGGCGGTGGTGTTGCCCAGCGAGTCGAGCATGTCGGTTTTCTCGCGGACGCTGGGGTCCTGGTGGGTCATCTCGGCGTTTCCGCCGGCGTTGTCGGCGATCGGGCCGTAGGCGTCGGTCGCCAGGGTGATCGCGAGGGTCGAGAGCATGCCGACCGCGGCGATGCCCACGCCGAACACGCCCAGCAGGAAGCTCTCGCCGCCGCCGGCGAAGATGAACGCGCAGAGGATCGCGACGACCGTGGTCAGCAGCGGGATCCATGTGGAGATCATGCCCTCGGCGATGCCGGCGATGATGACGGTCGCCGGGCCGGTCTGCGCCTGTTCGCTGATGCGCTGGGTGGGCTTGTGCTCGTAGCTGGTGTAGTACTCGGTGCCCCAGGCGATGACCAGTCCTGCGGTCAGGCCCGAGAGGATCGCGCCCCAGATGCCCAGCCAACTGACCTTTTCGATGTCGCCCAGGAGCAAGTAGAGCAGGCCGGCCGAGAGCACGGCGATGAGGGCGGAGCTGAACCACACGCCGCCGTGGAGCGATTTGAGCAGTTGGCTCATCGAGGCGCCCTCTTTGGTCTTGACCACGAAGACGCCGACGATGGCGCAGAGGATGCCCAGGCCCGCCAGGGCGGCGGGGGCGACGACGAGGTTGATGGCGTTTTCGATGTTCAGCAGCGCCGCGGCCGCGGCGGCGAGCGCCGCGGAGGCGAGGATCGAGCCGTAGTAGGATTCGTACAGGTCGGCGCCCATGCCGGCGACGTCGCCGACGTTGTCGCCGACGTTGTCGGCGATGGTGGCGGGGTTGCGGGGGTCGTCCTCGGGGATGCCCGCCTCGACCTTGCCGACGAGGTCGGCGCCGACGTCGGCGGCCTTGGTGTAGATGCCGCCACCCACGCGCGCGAAGAGCGCCTGCGTCGAGGCCCCCATGGCGTACGAGAGCATGATCGTGGTCAGCGTGGTGATGTCGAAGTCGGTGAAGGCGTTGAGCACGAAGAACCAGACCGACGCGTCGAGCAGGGCGAAGCCCACGACGACCAGACCCATCACGGCGCCAGAGCGGAACGCGATGGTGAGGCCGTCGTTGAGCGAGTCACGCGCGGCGTTCGTCGTGCGGGCGGAGGCGTTGGTGGCCATGTTCATCCCGAACCAGCCGCAGAGGCCGGAGA
>CAZUHK010000097.1:0-11701 GCA_964620345.1 uncultured Planctomycetaceae bacterium | reverse complement strand
GGACCGTGCATCTCCCCTCGTTGTCGTCGGCCATAAGAATCCGGACACGGATTCGATCTGCTCCGCGGTGGCGTATGCGCGGTACAAGGAGCTAACCGGCACCCCGGCTCTGCCGTATCGGGCGGGGACCGTAAACTCACAAACCCGCTACGTTCTCGAGCGGTTCGACTGCCCGCCGCCTGCGTTTCTGAGTAGTCTCTATCCCTCCCTCCGGGACATCATGATTCCCAAAGAGAGCCTCTACATCGCACGGCCGGAGGCGCCTCTTTCGGAGGCGTTACGCATTATTCTGGACAACGATTTCTCCTTCCTCCCGGTAGCCGACGCGGACGACCGCTGTCTCGGGAAGATTACCGTATTGCGGATCTGCCGGCTGTTGGACGAGCTTCCGAAGAAGGCGGCAGGTTCGCCTGTGGAAACCGCCGTTTCGGACGCGATGGCCCAGCCGATATCGGACTATCTCGAGAAGCCGGAGGCGCTCTTTCGGGCCACCGACTTGGTTCGGGACGTGGAGCGGCGTATCAACGAGTTCAACGTCGGTGGCTTCGTCGTAACCGACGAAGAGGACCGTATCGCCGGAGTCGTCGCCAGGGTCAACTTTCTCAATAAGACTCGGTTCCGGGTCGTTCTCGTCGACCACAACGAGCTTTCGCAAACCGTGGAGGGCATCGAGGACGCCGAGGTCGTGGAAATTATCGACCACCACCGGATCGGCGCGCGAAGCACCACCATGCCCATCACCTTTATCAACCGTGTCTTAGGATCGACGGCCACCATCGTCGCGGACACCTATCGCCGGGCCGACATGCTCCCGGACCGTCAAACCGCGGCGCTCCTGTTGTCAGCCATCCTCTCGGACACCGTCATTCTAAAGTCCCCCACCACGACGGCGATAGACCGGGAGACCGCCGAGTGGCTCGGCGGCATAGCCGGACTGGACGTCGAGGTCTACGGCGAAGAGATGTTCCAGGCGGGAAGCGAGATTACCGCGCTCACACCGCGGCAGATCGTCGAGCAGGACCAGAAGCGGTACACCGAGGTGGGCCGCAGTTTCGCCGTGAGCCAGATCGAGATGGTCGGTTTTAAGGCCTTCGACGAACGGCAGGAAGAAGTCGCCTCCGCAGTAGCCCAAAGCCGGGGCGAAGGGGGCCTCGACTTTGCCTGCCTGATGGTCACCGACATAACCAAAGAGACCACGAGGTTGGTTTTCGACGGGCCCAAGCGCATCACCGAGGCTATACACTATCCCTCGGTCGCGCCGGGTGTCTTCGAGATGACCGGCGTGGTGTCTCGGAAGAAGCAGGTTCTTCCCTACCTCATCGACCTTTTGAAGACACTTTAGAATCAAAAAAAGAGAACGCGGAACGGTGGTTGTCTTGACCATGGTAGCGGTAACGATACATGCAGGCCATCTGACGGTCGCGACGCCATCAGACCGTATCCGAACGGATGCCGAAAGTGCCCGTGGAGCCCGACAGAGACGCCCAATCGACCAAGTTGCTTCGTTGATTCGCCAGATTAGCGGTGCTCGCGCTAAGAGACAATGCCCCAACTGCGAACCGGGGTCATCCACCAGGTTGACCCTGTCGTCCGGAACAGATCCCATCAAGGAGATTGATAAGGCTCGTACGTCAGTTCGGTTACGCTGAGTAAGGCCGATATCCGCTCGCTCTGGCCAATGTAAAGACGATCTCCGCAAGCGGCAATTGCGTCGCAAATGTTGACCGCAAAGCCTCTTCGACCACGCCCCTGGAGCACGCCCAAGTCTTCAATACTAGCAGTAGTAGGATCAAACGCGAAGAGATGGGTCTTGCCCGTTGTCTCCCCCACAATTCCGAATACCCGATCCTTCCATTCCGCAAGTCCGCGAATATGCCCCTGTCGTGTTGGCTTTCCCAGATTGCGGACGCTCCCGGTTGCAGCGTCAAATTGAAAGAGATAGCCGTCTTGAACCGTACCGCCATAAATCATGCCGTCCGAGGCAGTTACCGCTGCGGAAAGGGCCGGCTCTGCTATGAGTCCATATTCCGTACCCATTGCGAGCGGCAGCCTCGCACTAATGTTCTCGAGGGTGCGTGTTTGTGGATCGAAGCGAAACAGAGTGCCTCCGAATCCGGAACCGTAGATTCGCCCAAAACCGTCGGCCGCGAGAACTCTGGGTAGATACGCCTTCTTGAGCAAAATATCTCGCGGAAGCGCCGAGACAGGCACTCCGCGGTACCCCGCGAGCTGGTTGAGTCTCGACTCGTACACAGCGGTACTCATGTATTCGAGCGTAGCGAGGGCGAATTCGTCGGGCCGAAGCGCAGGCGCATCTACCCCGTAAAGCTGTGCGACAATGCTAGGCTCGTTTCTTTCGATCGACCAGTGTACCAAGTAGCCATGAGGAAACGTGAGCGCGTAGAAGTCGTGGTTCCCCGGGCCGGCGCAAACGGTGTATATGCCCTGGCCTCGCACCGGAGTACCTAGGTTTTCTAAACGATTGGAATCGGGATCCCAAACGAAGATCTGTCCACCGTGGTAGTCACTGGGGATACAAGGCCACGGCACTTCCGAGAAACGCGGCTCTTTGAGTGGTGATTGGACTAAGTCAAGCGAGCCCCCGTAGACCAGTCCATCCGCGCCGAGAGCAAGTCCCCTAATACTACCGCTGCTTTGGAGGTGAATCGATAGATCGACGGATTGGATGATTTCGGAGGAGTCTCCGTTGGCGGCGAAAAGAAACGCGCCACCGCTCCCAGCAGACGTGCCTCCGTATACGTGGCCTCTGTCTGGGTCTGCGGCCAATGCAGTGACTCTACAGCGGTCGTGCGGGATGCCGGCCTGTCCGGGACCGGTAAGATCATGCGTATCCGTGACTATCCATCCCGCAACGTTCCCTTCGGAGCCGGGTCCGAAAACGAAGCCTGCTTCCTTCCGAGGGGCCTCAGGGCCGAGCCACTTGGCAGATGAGAGCATCTTGGGAGAACAGGAAACAACGTAGCTGTCCGGCGGTTCCCCGCCGTTTACGGCAAAGACCCAATGGCCACAACCATCAACACCGCTGGCGTAACAATAGGCCGGGGAGAGCCTTTCGTCGACAAATCCGTGCACCGTGTGCGTGCTCGTCTCCGTATCAAAGGATACGAGCTGCATTCCGCCCTCCGCGTAAGAACCATGGCTTCCGGCTAGGTAGACGAGCACTTTTTCATCCCTGCTCAGGACAAGATTGGGAGTGTACACTGGTTTCGCGGGCGTGGTCGGGCCCAAGTAGGTGACGCGAAAGGTTGACGGATCGAAGTGCATCAAGTGCCCCTGGCTCGTACACAGACAGAAGGTTCCATCACTCTTCGACACATGTGTCCGTAGAGAATCCCCCTGGCGGATGACGAGATTCGTCTCAGTTAGTTCATGGTCACCTGGGCGCAAATAAACGAGCTCCCCAAAGTTGTTGGTGCAATAGACAATACCGTCATTGTCGATAAAGAGGTCTCTCGCGTAGTGTTGCTTCGTTCCGGCTTCGTCGGTAGGGCTCCAGGCGATGACGCCGAAGTTGGTAGCTTCTCGTTTATTGAGGTCATATCGAACGAATTGTTTCTTAGGCCAGGTCACGAAATAGAGCTGGCGACGACGACGATCCATAATCATCGTTTGCAGCCCTTCACGTTCAACGGGGATGCCAAGGCACTCAACTTCTTCGCGCTGGGGATGATAGCGCAGAAGCAGGCCGCCTTCGTATTGACTAGGATGTGCATAGTGGGACCACTTAGTCAGGTGACCAATACCGCCCTGCATGGTTGCCATGTAAATCCAGCCGTCATCGGCTTGTTGCAATCGCGTATGAATTTTTGCTTCACCCACCGCAGATTGTCCGGATCTTGCCCCAATCACCTGACGTACGGAGAAGCATTGCTGTGGCTTGTTTTCTTCCTGCGGGATACGATAGAGCCACGAGTCACCCCCAAATACTTCGTGGTTGCCCGCGGCCACATAGAGATCTCCGTCCATTGCGCGAACCATGTTGCCCCAAACGGAATGAGACGGGTGCTGCTCCGAGAGTGGTTGAAATCCCAGAGCTTTGAGTGCAGCCGAAGGCGAGGGATCATGTGGTACCAGTTGCTTACATTTCATTCTTTTTTTCCTCCTTCAAGGTCAAAGCCCTTTCGCTTCTTTCATTGACACATGACCCTTGGCAAACGTTTGCGGTGTCACTCCCACGCGCCGCCTAAACACTCGACAGAAGTGATTCGAAGATGAGAATCCCACCCTATAGGCGATCTCCTTGACACTGGGGCTTGGAACAATTAGCAGGCGCTTCGCCTGGTAGATTCGGAGTTCAACGAGATAATCCTGGAAGGTGGTCCCGACGATCCGATGAAAGGAACGGCTCAAATAGGAAGGACTCAGCCCGACAAGCCTTGCAACATCCTCCAGGGATATGTGACTGCGATAGTGGTTTTTGAGATACTCGCGAGCAAACAAAATGGCACCTTCGGTCGGGTTCGCAAGACCGGCGCGTATGCGCTGCGCGGTGCCAAGGCAAAACGCCTCGACTTCGGCCAACACCGCATCCGCGCGCGGAACTTGGCTGCGCGCCTCCAACAGCACTCCGTCACGACTCGGTATGAGGGACTCGTCATCGAAGGCCTGATAAATCCTGTCAGATAAGACCATCACTAAGTCGACAAGGTCTGAGACGAGATCGCGCACTGCGGCGACAGAGTCAACCGCTGATAACCTCGGAGTAATGAGCCGTCTAAGCTCAACGCGGGTTGCCTCGGTATCTCCAGTAGAGGCGAGCTCCATTATGCGCCCGGCAACCAGTCCGGTCTGTGAGAACGGCCAGCGCCGAGGCTCTTGAGCCGAAACCGGCTCGTCGTAGACAACCTCGCGGGCCTCACGATACGCGACTGGAAGGCTTTCCGGCATCAGGTACGTGGAGCTGATTCCCACTACATTCCCGTCCATGTCGGCGCGGCGCGATAGACTCCGCCTACCGCCGCTTGACGTCTCTGCGACGATAATCAGGTCTTGCCCATCGGCAGCGGAAATAGATCGTCCGCTGAATCCCAGGTTTTGCAGGATACTGGCGGAATCCAACTCCACCTCGCCGGCTTTACGAAGAATGCATACCCACTCTTCTCCGATGCTATCGAGGAGCATACGGAGAGTCTCGGCTGACTTGCTGTCTAGCGCGTGAGAATGAACGATCCTCTGTATCAGCTCCCTTTGTATGAATTGGTGCATATGATCGATAGTCTGTTGTGAGAACCTCGTCTCGCCCTTATCTAATCCGAGTACATTCCGAGCCATTCCCCTGGCAAGCTTGCTGAGTTCTGCATCTTCGAATGGCTTGAGGAGGAAGTCCGTAGCTCCGAGGCGCAGCGCTTCCTGAGCATATTCAAACCGTCCAAACGCGGAGATAAACGCGACCCGAGCGTTGGTCCGGGCCTGTCGAGCTCGTTTTGCCAGCTCAATACCATTGGGACCGCTCATGTGGACGTCGAGAAACAGAAGGTGGGGCGCGTTAAGGGAAATGATCTCAGCGGCCGAATGTCCATTCGAGGCGAGCGCGATTGAAACGTCGTACCCTTTCAGGGCCGCAGTCACTATTCTATGCACTGCGTTCCGCTCCTCCAATTCATCCTCTGCGATCAGTACGGTTAGTCCCATAGTGCTCTCCAGAAAAAATGGCTCTCATGCGGATTGAAACCTCGGTTCCTGCGCCCAGTTTGCTCTGGATACTAAAAGAAAACTCTGATCCGAAGAGACGTTTCAGACGCAGATAAAGATTGGCAAGTCCAATCTGATTCCTTTGCAGATTTGTATCGTTAGCGAGTTGAGTTCGCAAGTTCTCAAGACGTTCGGCACTCATACCTACACCGTCATCCCGAACCACGATGCAGACCATGCCGTCCGACTGGGTAAGCTCTACGATTACCTCCTTGCTGCCCGGCTTCGCTTTCAATCCGTGGTCAACAGCATTCTCAACAAGCGCCTGAACGCTGAAAGGCGGCACGAGATAGTCTTCTTCGATTCTACTAGCAACGGTTATCTTGATGGTCTCGCCGAAGCGTGCCTTCTGTACGGCGACGTAGTCATGGACAATACCAATCTCTTTCGAGACAGGAACCAGAGAACCCGGCGTATCGAGAGCGTACCGCAGAATCCGTGAAACCGACTCCAGCATCTTCTGAGCCTCCACCGAATACCCACCGCCGATCGTCCTGCGCACGGTCTCAAGGGCATTGAAGAGGAAGTGAGGGTTAAGTTGTGCCTGAAGCGCGAGCAATTGAGTACGAGCCCACAGCTGATCGCGCTCTGCTTCTTCACCGCGGATCCGCATGGTCTCAAGATAAGAAACAAGCTCTACCCGCATGCGATTAAGGCTACGAATGACACGGTCAAGCTCAGGATCCCGAGAGGAAGATAGCTCGGGAGTGTCCCACTCGTGATTGGCGAGAGCTTCAGCGAAACCGGCTATACTCACCAAGGGCCGGTAGATCCGCTTGGCACCCAGAAACGCGACAGTGACGACGATACTGACGCTTACCAGCACGAGTGTCCCCAAGAGCCGCAATAATCGGACGGCTTCTTCGCGCAACGCAGCGTGTGCCCGGACGGTGTGCCGCTGCCATGCGCCGGTAAGCTCTTGCGCTACTTGGGTGGCTTGCAGCGACCACATTCGGTAGTACTGCATCTGGGCGAATCGTATTTCAGAATCCTCGATCCTTGTGAGTGCGTCAGGGGCGTCCCGCAATGCATAGCTGAGCATGCCCTCTAAAACCTGGAAGTAGAGCGCGGTGTCCTCCCCGGATCTCATCGCGTCGCCTACTGCTCTGAGCTCGGTAAGCGCCAGAGAGATGCTTTCAACCATGTCCTTGATGTATCGTGAATCCTGCGATCGTACGAGATTCTCAAGCGATCGGGATCCGGAAGAAATCCATTCCTGTAAGGCGTTTATCCGGGCACCTACCGAAATCAGTCTATCGTAAGCAGAAAAGTAGCGCCGCTGACTAAGGGTCACAGTAGCAAGAGTGGAAAGGAGAATGAGCGCTACAAAGAGCACTAGCAGGATCACTTGAATCCTGATCGACGCAAACCGACTCTTCATCGTGGCTTCAAGGTAGCGGCATGATAGCGTCTGGTAGAAACATTACGATACTCGGGATATAGGTGACGAGCATGAGCATCAATACCATAACGATATAGAAAGGGACGAGCGCGCGGGAAAGCCGTTCTATGCTTACTCCAGAAACTGCTGTTCCTATGAACAGCACGGTTCCGACCGGCGGTGTAAGCAGGCCGATCCCAAGATTGAGTATCATGATAACGCCGAAGTGAACGGGATTAATACCGAGGGAGGTAACTACGGGAAGCAAAATCGGTGTAGTGATCAGGATAATCGATACCATGTTGAGAAAGGTCCCAAGTACTAAAAGTAGAACATTGATGATGATGAGTAAGACGACGCGATTAGAGCTTATTGACAAGAGCAGATTCGCCACTGCAGACGGTATCTCGAGATAAGCAATAAGCCAACCGAACGCGGTAGCGGAGCCTACGAGTATCATGATGGCTGACAGAGTTTGAATAGTCCGCTTGAGTACTCTCGGCACATCGCGGGGCCGTAACTCACGATAAACGAGAATCGCAACGATAAGCGAATAGAAGACAGCTATCGCCGCCGACTCAGTAGCTGTAAAAATCCCGAGCACGACGCCGAATACCACGATCAGAACGGTGCCGATTCCCCAGAGGGCGTTCAGGCCACGCTTCAGTACGACCAGAGGGTTGAAACTCTCGCCTTTCGGATAGCCTCGGAGCCGTGACACGACAAAACTATAGAGCATTAGCAGCAATCCGAGTCCGATTCCGGGAGCAAACCCCGCGAGAAAGAGACGGCCAATGGAAACGCCACCCGCAGCGAGAGAAAAGATCACCATGTTGTGACTCGGTGGGACAAGGATACCCTGTACAGAGCTGGAGACCGTGACAGCAGTCGAGAAGTCGTCGTCGTAGCCTTCTTTCTTCATGATAGGAATAAGGATCGAACCAATAGACGCGGTATCTGCGGCTGCGGAACCTGATATGCCGCCAAAAAACATGCTTGCCACGATATTCACCATTGCGAGACCGCCGCGAAACCACCCGACGATTGCGTTCGCGAAGGCGACCAGCCGTTTAGTGATCCCCCCTTGACTCATTATCTCTCCGGCGAGAATGAAGAATGGCACCGCCATGAGCGCAAACACGTTGATGCCCTTAACAACGTTTTGGACGAACGTCTCAAGCGGAATGCCAAGATAGACCGAAGTCAAAATAGCGGAGAAGCCAATGGCGAAGGCTACGTGCATACCTGAGAAAATAAGTCCGAAGAAGGAAATGAAGAGTATCGCAATCGCCGCAGAATTCATTTTTGAACCTCCGCATCTTCCCCGGTAGAGGGAAACATCCTGTTGGCGGACAGTGGTATGGTCAAGAAAAGAAGAATGCCGGACACCGGAAGCGCTCCGTAGAGCCATGCTCGTGACAAGCCAGTTCCGGGCATCTGACTCCCGCTGGTTAGCGCCATGAGGCGTATGCCAAACACAACCAGTACGCTGCAGAAGACAAGAGAAAAGATTGCGTAGATTACGCTCAGGAGGCGGCGGGCTGATCGAGGAAAAAGGTCGAAGATAAGCCGAATACGGATATGCTTACCGTCGCGGGCAGCGATGACGGCACTAAGGAGCGAGAACCATACCATGCAAAGGAGCGCGAGCTCTTCACCCCAGGCGGGTGTCTTATCGAAAAGATAACGTCCTGCTACGACTATCCAGAGGATTATCGTCTGCAACCCTAGTATAGCGCTGGATAGTTGCGTCGCAACTGTTCGCATTGAATCAGCAGTCTTCTGAAGAGCGTGTATCATTCCTGCTCCTTCGCGATTGATGAGTACTACTTAAAGTATCGGCGCTGGGCTATCGGGTATCTGTGCTGGGTAACATGTGCTTTCCGATGATGTGAAAATCTTGTCGTCGAATCGTCGTGGATTCGAACACGGTGCACCGAGCAATTTTTGCTACCAGCTGCGCATGGGATCCGAACCCAAGTTTCCAGGACCCACCAGCCCAACGCGTAACGGGAAGTAGTCACTGTTGAGAAGGGAATAGTCGCCGGTCTCAGCCATGCGTCGCCAGACTTCAGTCATCATCGCCTCTGCGCGGACACGGTGCCGTTCCTCATCTATCAGATTACGCTTCTCGTACGGGTCCTCTTCAAGATCATATAGCTCATCCTCATCGAAACCGTTGAAGACAAACTTCCAGTTTCCTTCCCATAAGACCCGCTGTGTCAACAGCACCCGACCGCCGAAATACTCGGCATAACCGGTTGTAAAGGACCCTTCCTCCGACTCACCACGGAGAAGGGGAGCAAAACTCTTGGAATCGTCGGTGGGAAGGATAGGCAAACCAGACAGGTCGAGAATGGTCTGGGAAAGATCTTGCAAGCCGACGCGGGCACTAAGCGCACCCTGCCGGGTGACTCCGGGCCCTGATATGAGAAGCGGAATATTGTAGACCTCCTCGGAAGCGGTAATATTCTTGCAATAGTATCCGTGAGCACCAAGAAGCTCACCGTGGTCCGTTGTTACAACAATTATTGTGTTGTCGAACTCTCCGAGCTCGACGAGCAGATCCACCAATCTGCCGAATTGTGAATCCAGTTCCTCGATGGATGCGTGATAGCAAAGCGCTGCCTCCTGATGCTCTTCCTCCGAGAGACCGTCGAAGCCCCGGCGTGCCTTACGATACAAATTGGGGCGTCCGTTTAGATCATCGAAGAGAGTCGGAGAAAGGGGGACGGGTTGATTCTTTCGCTTCCTTAGGGTCGATTCGCTGCAAACGAAGGGATCATGGGGTTCCGGAGTGCTGACAAAACAACACCATGGTTGCTGACGCTCGGCCCAGGCTCGTATGCGGCTAAGTGCGAGGTCGGTTATAAGCCCGAGATGCCGCTGTTCCGGTTCCAGCGAAGTTGAGCCGTAAAGTAAACGTTTGTTGTAGCCTCGCGGCGACTCGACGTATCCACGACGTATCAGGGTTTCACCGAACTGATTGCCAACGCCTCTGCATGCCCCAGCCTCCTCGTAAGCGTGACTGTGAAGACTGTAGTCCTCGTTCCATCCGAATCGGGACGGTTGTTCGGACTGCTCGACATGCCACTTACCGAAGTACCCGGTATGGTAGCCCGAGCTTCTCAGCACTTGCGCCCAGTGGGGCGTATCACGAATGGCTGCCTGATCAGCATCGACGTTGTGTGTAACCCAAAGCACCCCGTGATTATGGGGCAGTCGACCGGTCATGAGACTCGCCCTCGAAGGAGAGCAAATAGCGTTCGGCGCGTAGGCTCGGGTGAAGCTACACCCTCGAGCGGCGGCCGCATCGAAGTTAGGCGTATCCGTATTTTCGGAGTAGAATGCACGGCCCTGCATCTGATCGCACATAAAAAAAAGCACATTCGGATCGTTCATACGTTCTCCCTAACGGTCGATGATGGCTTTGAGGCAATCGCGGAGGACATAACCCGGTTCATTCTTCGCCGGTGTGCCAACCTGGCTGAATGACGCAGAAACTGTGTGCTCGCTCTTAGAATGTAGCCCTTCACGGCCAACAGATCGCCACAACCCGATTGCCGGAGTCTTAAAAGTAGGGTGTGGGATCTGTGGTCCATCCGCTCCAGTAAGCCATGGCACGCGTAGCTCATAAGACGTTACTTGGGTCTTTATCGGGTCGTATCACACGAATTCCGCCCATGAATTGCGATCCCCGATCAATGAGGCATTCGCCTGTGAGTTAGCCGATAGGTAAGAGATATCTGCAAGAAGTCGGCGTGGAGATCAAGCGCTTCGATCGAGGGGTGATCGTCGCTCCTCCACGCCCAAGGCCGCCGCACAAGCAATACTCTTCTTCGAACTAACGAAGTGACATAATATCTTCTATTAGTTGCTCGTTGCCGGCACCGTACTTCTCATAAAGCGGCTGAACCGCCTCCACCCATTCGGTCGGATTATCAACTTCGTGAAACTCGACTCCCCGATCGCGCAGTTGGGACATGTACTCCTCCTCGACGGTCGATAGCTCGTTGCGGTAGAATTCGGAAGCCTGCTGGGATGCAGAATACAGAATATCCTTGTCTTCATCAGAGAGCCGGTCCCAGGCCACTTTTGAAACCACCATTGGCGTGGGCTCGAGAATGTGGCGATTGAACGTATAGTGCTTCGCGATCTCGAAGAAGTTGTTGTTAAAGTAACCCTTGATCGGGTTCTCGGCACCATCCACTACACCGGTCTGGAGGGCGCTATAGAGTTCACTATATGCTATCGGTGTTGGTGAAGCTCCGAGAGCTTCGACCATTTCCAGGTAGATGTCGGCGTTAGGTACCCGTAGCTTCAGTCCCCGCATGTCACTGACCGACGAGACTTGAGCGTCGCTGAAGAAGAAGCTCCGTGGCGAGGCCAGCATGAAATTGAGGCCGATGAGTCGGGCGGAGCTGTTGTCAATTGCGTCCAGGATTTCCTGTCCCACGGCGCCTTGTATTACCCGCCAGGCATGGTCAGAGTCTTCAAAGATGTATGGAAGGGAGAACACGCCGATCTTCTGAATCCCTAGATCCCTCAAGTTGGCCGGATTCGCCCGGGTGATATCGATCGCTCCGGTCTGAAGTGCCTGGAGAACCT
>CAZUHK010000096.1:0-11908 GCA_964620345.1 uncultured Planctomycetaceae bacterium | reverse complement strand
GATCATTGCGAACAGGCCGAGCCGAACCGTTGACTTGCACATGATTGAATATCCCTGGTTGATTCGTGTTCTGCCGCCGCGCCGGCAATCGGGCGGCGAAGGCGATGAGCACACTGACCGATATAAGCCGCCCGGACGCAAGCGCCCGCTTGAGAAAACGCCGGTGCCCCCGGCGTCGTCATGTTCGGGCAGATTTCAGAACGGCGGCCTGTTGCCGGATCGTCGCCGGCCCGGGGTGGGCCGGGCGGCGGCGGAGCTTGCCGGCCAGCAGCGTCGCCACGCCCAGGCCGGCCAAGGCGATGGTGGCCGGCTGGGGCGCACGCGGCGAGTCGATCGCCAGCGGCCGGGCCAGCGGCGGGGCTTCGAGTTCGCCAAGCGGCAGCAAGTCGCCGGCCACCGCGGCGGCGCGGGCGCTCGATCCGCGATGTGGCGATGGTCGGCGAAGGCACGGTCGATGGCCGGGTCATCACCGCGATGTAGCGCTCGATGCTCGTGCCGCCGGGCGCCCAGTCTTCGAGCCCGGCGTCGCCGAGGCCGTCGACCACGGCCGCCGCGGCGGGCGCCGCAGCGAAGGCAAGCAGCAAGGTCAGCGCCGCGACGAGGGTCAGCGGGCCGGCGGGCGTTGATTCGCGGCGGGGGTGAACGTTCGTGGTGCGATGGTTCATCACGCGGGCCTCGGTGTGCGGGGTGGCACTGCACGCATGCCCGATCCGTCGAGCCGATGGCACCGGCGGATATAACCGGGCCGGACGCAACGGGCGCGAGCTGAACATCTGCCCAAGCCCGGCAAGCGATAACGATTGCGCCGGCTGCGACGATCGCCGGGGCGCCCCGGCCCGCGCCGGCCCGCCGGCGAATGCAGGCAGATCAACTGGGCCGAGGGTCGGGCAGGGTGAGTTGCTCGATGAAGTTCATCTCGAAGTGGGGGTCGAGGTTGAGTTCGACCACGTCGATGCGACGGCTGATCGCGGTCAGCTCGTCCAGCGCGGTGCGGTCGAGCAGGGCAAGGTAGGCCCCGGCGAGCGAGGCGTTGCCGATGGCCTGGATCTGATCGGGTCTGAAGCCCGGCAGCAGTCCGCAGCCCACAGCGCTGGCCGGATCGATGTGCATGCCAAAGCCCCCGGCGAGGTAGACGCGATCGACCCGGGCCGGGTCGAGCTCGATGCGATGCAGCAGCGTGGTGATGCCCGCGGCGATGGCGGCCTTGGCCTGCAGGAGCGTGGCGAGGTCGGCCTCGGTGACGGCGACCGCTTGGTCGGCTTCGCCGGCGAAGCGCAGGCGTTTGCCGTAGCCGTTGGCGGTTTCGATCGCCCGGTGGTCGCCGGTGAGTCGGCCGGTGGGGTTGATCAGGCCCGCGGCGCGGCCGCGGGCGAGCAGGTCGATGTACGCCGAGCCGCAGATGCCGGCCGGCGCGGCGTGGCCGATGACCTCGCAGGCGATCGTGCGGTCGTCGCCGTCGAATCGCACGTGCTCGATCGCGCCGTGGGCGGCGCGCATGCCGCTGGACAGCCCCGCGCCCTCGAACGCGGGTCCGGCCGCGGTCGCGCAGCCCAGCAGTTGCTCGCCGTGGCGCAGGGCGATCTCGCCGTTGGTGCCCACGTCCACCAGCAGGGCCGGCCGATCGTGATACACCTGCCCGCTGACCAGGCATCCGGCGACCAGGTCGGCCCCGACGTACGCCGCGGCGCCGGGCAGCAGGTGCACGTCGGCGTCGAAGCCCAGGCCCAGGTCGCGACCGCCCAGCACGCGGTGTTCGATGAACGCCGGGGGAAACGGCGCCATGCCCATCGGCCCGGGATTCACGCCCGCGGCCAGGTGCAGCATCGTCGCGTTGCCCGCGATCGTGATGCACTTGATGCGCGCGGCGCCGGCCGGGGCGTCGTCGAGCAGGCGATCGATCAGCGGACGAATCGTCTGCCGGATCACCGCGGTCTGCATCGCCTTGACCATGGCCGGCTCGGTCAGGCAGCGGTTGATGCGCGTCAGCACGTTGTCGCCGAAGCGTGACTGGCTGTTGAACGCCGAGGCCCGGCCCAGCACGGCCCCGCCGGCCAGCTCGACCAGCGCCACGGTCACCGTCGTGGTGCCGATGTCGATCGCCAGGCCCAGCGGCTGACCCGCGTCGCATTCGCCGGCCCACAGCGGTTCGTCGGCCCAGGGGATCGCGATGCGAAAATCGCTGACCACCTGCGGCCGGTGCGCCAGCAGCGAGCGATGCGGGATGCGCACCGTCCGCCCCGGTGCATCGAGTGCCGGGTCGTCGGCCCGCAGCTCGCAGGCGCGCACGCGCCGGGTCGAGCCGTCGGCGTCGACCAGATCGACCAGGCACCCATCGCACAGCCCGCGCTCGTCGCAGCGGGTGTTCAACGCCAGTTCCGCCTTGCGCAGCACGCGCGTCAGCGGCGCCGCGGCGTCGGCGGGCGCGACCGGCACGTCGCGCCCGCCCGCATCGGTCTGCACGGTGATCGACTTATGCATCGGTCGCCTCGATCACGTGCTCGTCGGCGACCAGCCGCGCGGTCTGGCCCGGCTCGAGCACGAGAAAATCGTCCGGGGTCCAATCGCCCGCGACCAGTGCCCGCAGCAGCGCCGGGTCGCCGGCCTGTTCGTCGTAGTCCCAGTGCAGCCAGTCCGCGCAGTCGCGGGCGTATCGGCGGTCGGCGTCGGTCGCGCCGACGGTCAGGTGCACGTACGTCGCGCGGTGGTAGGTGGTAAACCAGTGCTGCTCGGCCTGCATGAGGTAGTCGGCGTTGTCCTGGCCGAACTGCTCGACGTACCGCCGGCGCAGCGCGTGGTAGCGGTCGGGCCCGGGCGGCAGGTGGTGGCGGTTCCAGCCCGGCGAGTACCAGTAGGTGCCCGGGTGGGCCGCGACGTATTCGGCGTAGCGTCGGCGGCTGCCCAGCAGCAGCGTGATGCAATCGTGCGCCCGGGGCACGACCAGCTTGCACCGCGCCGTCCGCACGCCCTCGATGCCCCGGCTGCACAGGCCGTACACCAGGGCGATCGCCGTCGCATCGGTCTGGGCCTCGACCCGGTCCACCGCGGCCTGCAACTCCACGCGCAGCCGATCGGGCTCGTTGTGCAGGCCCTGGGGCAGCGTGTGGTAGGCCGCGATGTGATCCAACCCGGCCATCAGATGCTCGGCCTCGCTCTCCATCACCGCGCAGGCGATCACCGCGAGGCGAAGCGGAGCGGTCGGCGGGGGTGAATCAGGCATGGTGGCGGTCCGGGCGTCAATTCCAAGCGAGTTATCTAATATGACGCGGCGGCCGGCCGAGTCAACGCCCCGCGGCCCCGAAAGTCATTTCGGGCAAGCAAATGACTGTTTCATGCATGGCCGAACGCCACAAAACTGGATAAAGTAATCCATCAACACTTGATAAGGAGTTTCTGCCATGAGTGACATGCTCGCACTGACCCAGGCGATCGAGACCGGCGACCGCAGCACCGCCACCGCCCAGACCACCGCCGCGCTCGAAGAAGGCGTCTCGCCCGAGACAATTCTCGGCGCGATGGTCGAAGGCATGGACCACATCGGCGAGAAGTTCAAGCGCAACGAGGTCTTCGTGCCCGAGATGCTCATCGCCGCCCGCGCGATGAAAGAAGCGATGGCCATCCTCGAGCCCGAGCTGGTCAAGAGCGGGCACAAGCCCGTGGCCACCGCGGTCATCGGCACCGTCCAGGGCGACCTGCACGACATCGGCAAGAACCTGGTCGCGATGATGTGGAAGGGCGCCAACTTCAACGTGGTCGATCTGGGCACCAATGTCCCGGCCGACAAATTCGTCGAAGCGGCCAAAGCGCACGATGCGCAGATCATCGGCCTCTCGGCGCTGCTGACCACGACGATGCCCGCGATGAAGCAGACCGTGCAGTTGGTGCGCGAGGCCGGTTGCGACGGCGTGAAGGTGCTCATCGGCGGCGCGCCGATCACCCAGAGCTTCGCCGATGAGATCGGCGCCGACGGCTTCGCCGCCGACGCCGCCTCCGCCGTCCAAGCGGCGCGGCAACTGCTGGCCAACTGAACACCCGCCCCCGGCTTGGGCATCCGACCCGGCCCCCGACACGGACGCAGCAGACCATGGCCGATCGCGAGTTCTATATCGACCTGGCCCGGCGCGGCCTGACCATGCCCATCGGCACGCACCTGGTGCTGCACGAGGCCGTCGATGTGGACGCGGTGCTGCACGACGGCGAAGCGCTGGGCCGCGTGGTCGAAGCCGCGGCGCAGCGGTGGCGCACGCCGCTGGCCGTGCCGCTGATGGATTTGCAGATCGAGAAGGCAGCCATCGCCGCGGCGACGGGCGTGCAACCGGAGGCGATCGACAGCTTCCACCTCGTTGCGGCGCCGACCGACGAAACGATCGCCGCGGTGCGCCAGCGGATCGCCAACCGCCCCACGCCGCGCATCGTCGCCACGTGCGACGCGCTGCGGTACATCGCGAGCCAGACGGACCTGTTGCCGATCGGCATGGGCATCGGGCCGTTCTCGCTGATGACCAAGTTGCTGGCCGACCCGATCACCCCGGTGTGCATGGCCGGCATGGGCATCGCGGCCGAGGCCGACGCGGAGGTGGCGATGGTCGAGGCGGCGCTGGCACTGGCCACGGCGACGGTCACGGCCTATTTCGAGGCGCAGCTCGCCGCGGGCGCGCAGGCGGTGATCGTCTGCGAGCCGGCGGCAAACGTGCACTACCTCTCGCCCAACCAACTCGCCGCGGGGTCGGACATCTTCGAGCGCTACGTGATGCAGCCGAACCTCGTGGTGAAACGCACGCTCGAGGCCGGCCACGCCGACCTGATCTTCCATGACTGCGGCGAGCTGACCGATGCGATGGTCGAGCAGTTTGGTCGGCTGGATCCGGCGATCCTCAGCTTGGGCAGCTCGCGCGTGCTTTGGGAAGACGCGAAGAGCGTCCCGCCGCGCACCGTGCTGTACGGCAACCTGCCCAGCAAGCGATTTTACAGCGATACCCAGCTCAGCCAGGACGGCGTGCGCGCGATGGCCGACGAGCTGCGCCGCCGCATGGCCGCGCTGGATCGGCCGTTCATCCTCGGCACCGAGTGCGACGTGCTGAGCGTCGCCGGCTGCGAGGAGACAATCCGCAGCAAGGTCGAGGTGATGATGAGCGAGGCCGGTGCACCCCCCGTGTCGCCGATGCCGAATCGAACATGAGCGGATGCAAGGTTCGACAAGCACTTCACAAGGGCCGCAACCCATGAAAACCTACAATCAACTGGCCATCAGCAACTCCAACGACCTGCTCTACGGCACGGCGCCGCACCCGCTGACCACGCGGCGGGGCATGGTGATCGGCGGCGGGCAGGTGTACCCCGAGCTCAACTTCACGTTGCCCAACATCGAGGTGTGCGAGCAGACGCTGGACCAGATCGACGCGCACTACCAGCAGATCATCGACGACGCGACCGGTCGGGCCGCGGCGCTGGCCGTGCCGGGGCTGGTGGTGGAGTTCGAGACGCTGCCGCCGATGACCGAGCACCCCGACTGGGGCATGCGGGTGGTCAACATCCTGCTCGAAGGATTGGCCCGGGCCCAGGCGAAGCTTGGGCTCAAGAGCGTGCTGCGTGTGACGCCCAACGACAACCGCGAGTTTATCCGCCCGCCGCGGCTGCGTGACGGGCGTTACCACGATGCGATGCTGGAGCTGTTCGACCGCGCCGCCGGGGCCGGGGCGGAACTGCTGAGCATCGAATCGGTCGGCGGCAAGGAGATCCACGACGAGGCGCTGACGATGTGCGACCTGCCGCGGGTGATCTTCGCGCTGTGCGTGCTGGGCGTGTCGGACATGCGCTACCTGTGGACACGGATCGCCGACATTGCCGGCCGGCACGACGTCCACGCCGCGGGCGACACGGCCTGCGGGTTCGGCAACACCGCGATGGTGCTGGCCGAGCAGAAGATGATCCCCCGCACCTTCGCCGCGGTCGTCCGCGCGGTCACCGCGGTGCGCTCGCTGCAGGCCTACGCCTGCGGCGCGGTCGGCCCGGGCAAGGACTGCGGGTACGAGAACATCATCCTCAAGGCGATCACCGGCTACCCGATGGCGTGCGAGGGCAAGAGCGCCGCGTGCGCCCACCTCTCGCCGGTCGGCAACGTCGCGGCCGCCGCGGCCGACACCTGGTCCAACGAATCGGTCCAGCACGTCAAGCTGCTGGGCGGCATGGCGCCCACGTGCTGCCTGGAATCGCTGGCCTACGACTGTCGGCTGATGAACCGCGCCGCGGCCGACGGTGCGCAGGGCACGCGCCAACTGCGCGACTGGCTGGTCGACAGCGACACGCCGCACGACCCCCAGGCCCTGGTGCTGGCGCCCGCCGCGGCGGTGCGACTGGCCGAGGCGCTGGTCGGCGCCGACAGCGACTATCACGCCGGCATCGCCGTCGCGCGCCAGGCCGTGGCCCTGATCCGCGACGCCGCCGACGCCGGCCGCCTGGCCCTGGCCGATCGTGAACGCCCCTGGCTGGACACCATGGACCAGGCCCTGGACGCCATGCCCGACGACCGCGCCCGATTCATCGACGAGCAGATCGCCCTGACCGACCCGGCCCTCTGCGACCTGAACCAGTACCAACTCGACACCATGGAACCCACCGCATCATGATTTCACCTGGCACGCACAATCTGTTTGGCGTCCTCGACGCCGGCCCGCTTTTGTTTGACGGGGGGATGGGCACGCAACTGATCGCCGCGGGCCTGACCACCGCCGACAACGCGGTGGCGTGGAACCGGCTTCGACCCGAGGCGGTGCAAGCGGTGCATCGCTGCTACGCCGACGCCGGCTGCCGCGTGCTGACGACCAACACGTTCCAGGCCTCGCGCACCGCGCTGACGAACCACGGTCTGGCGGAGGACACCGCGGCGCTGAACACCGCCGCGGCGCAGCTCGCCCGCGGCGCCGCCGACGCCGCGGCCGACCGGCACGGCCGCGCGGTCTGGGTCGCCGCGGACGTCGGGCCCTTCGGCGGGTTCCTCGAACCGCTGGGCGAGACCACCGCCGAGCAGTTGACCGACATCTTCGTCGAGCAGTTCACCGCCCTTCGCGAAGGCGGGGCGGACGTGGCGCTGATCGAAACGATGAGCGACCCGGCGGAGGTGGCGATCGCCATCGCCGCGGCGCGGCGCGTGGCCGACTGGCCGGTGATCGCGACGTTCGCCTTCGAGAAACAGGGCGAGCGGATGGGCACGATGATGGGCGTTGAGGCGGCCGAGGCGATCGGCCGGACGATCGACGCCGGGGCGGACATCGTCGGCGCCAACTGCGGCACGGCACTGTCGCTGGACGATTACATCGCGCTGGGCGGGCAACTGGTCGGCGCCGCCGGCGACGTGCCGGTGATCGTCCAGCCCAACGCCGGCGCGCCGCGAATGCAGGGCGATGCCCACGTCTACGACGCGGTGCCGGCCGACTTGGCGCGGGCCGCGGTCGCCCTGGCCGACGCGGGCGTGAAGCTCATCGGCGGCTGCTGCGGCACCACGCCCGACCACCTGGCCGCGATGGCCCAAGCGATGAAGGAGCACGCCGATGTCTGAGACCACGACCCTCACAAGCCGACAGCGCGTCAACCGCGCCTTCGCCCGGGAAGAACACGACCGCGTGCCGCGCCATGAAACGTTCTGGCCGGACACGATCGAACGCTGGCAGGCCGAGGGGCTCGACGGCGGCGCAGCGCAGGTGCATGAACTGCTCGGGTCGGACATCGCCGGCCTGTGCTGGCTGTGGCCCGCGCCTTATCCCGGCCGCGATGAGCTGATCGAAGAAGACGACACCACCCGCGTGGTCATCAACCCCTGGGGCCAGACCGAGCGGCAGTGGAAGCACCGCAGCGGCACGCCCGAGCATCGCGGCTTCGCGTGCACGACACGCGACGACTGGTTCGATCGCATCAAGCCGCTGCTGCTCGAACACCGCCACCTCGATCCGCGCGAGGCCAAACGCAACTTCGATCGCCTGGCGCCCACGGGCAAATGGACGCATCTGACGGGCGTCGAATCGTTCGAGCAGACCCGCCGGCTCATGGGCGATGAGACGACCATGATCGCCATGGCCGAGGATCCGCAATGGGTCGCCGATGTGTCGCGCACGCACACCGACGTGATGCTTCGCGAGTTCACCGCGGCGCTGGACACCGGCATCACGCCCGACGGGCTTTGGATCTACGGCGACATGGCGTTCAATCACGCGACCATGTGCTCGCCGGCGATGTATCGCGAGCTGATCTGGCCCGACCACAAGCGTCTGGCTGACTTCGCCCACGAGCACGGCATGAAGTTCATCTATCACACCGATGGCGACGTGCGCGGCGTGATCGACCTGTACATCGAGGCCGGCTTCGACTGCCTCCAACCCCTCGAAGCCAAGGCCCACATGGACATCCGCGAGCTGTGCCCGAAGTACGGCGATCGGCTGGCGTGCTTCGGCAACATCGACGTGATGAAGATGGCCACCAACGACCTGGACCTGATCGAGCAAGAGATCACCGAGAAGTTCGCCGCGGGCAAGGCGACGCGCGGCTACATCTACCACTCCGACCACTCGGTCCCCCCGCAGGTCAGTTGGCCGACCTACCAGCGCATCATCGAGCTGGTCGATGAGCACGGGCGCTACGAGTGACCTGATGAGCAACGCGAGCGATCACGACCGGCGTATCCTCCGCGACCTGGCGCGGCGCGTGGCCGATCATGCCGCGAATCCGGTGATGGCCCAGCGCCGGGCGCTGTGGCAGACGCACAACGCGCTGCGACCGACGCGGCCGATGATCAGCGTTTCGCCCGAGGGCGCCTGGCCCGAGCTGGTGCGCGACGAATCGCTGCGATGCACCGACCCGCAGCTCAAGCGGTGGGAGCGGCAGCTCCGCGAGCGGCTGTTCATCGCCGAGCAGGTCGACGACGACTCGGTGGTCGAGCCGACCTTCGACGTGCCCTGGCGGGTGGACCGCGGCTGGCTTGGGGTGGAGATCCCCAGAGTCTACGGCGACCAGCGCGGCAGCTACGTGTGGGATCCGCCGATCAAGGATCTGGATCGCGACTTGGCCAAGCTCGAACGCCGCGAGCCCGCCGTCGACCGCCCCGGCACCCGGGCCGACCTCGCCCGCGCGCAGGACATCCTCGGCGACCTGCTGACCACGCGCATCCGCCACGCGCCGCTTTGGAGCGTGGGCCTCACGCAGGACGTGGCCTATCTCGTGGGCATCGAGCAACTGATGCTCGCGATGTTCGATCAGCCCGGCGCGGTGCATCGGCTCATGGCGTTTCTGCAGGACGACATGGCCCACTACATGGACTTCCTCGAGCGCGAGGGTCTGCTGGCGCCGAATCAACGGGCCAACCACGTCGGCTCGGGCGGCGGGGGGTACATCGCCGACCTCGAGCGCCCCGAGGCCGAGGACGACGCGCCGGCGCGGTGGGATCAGATGTGGGGCTTCTGCGAATCGCAGGAGACGGTGGGCATTTCGCCGGCGATGTTCGAGGAGTTCGTCCTGCCCTATCAGAAGCCGCTGACCCAGCGCTTCGCGCTGAACTACTACGGCTGCTGCGAGGGGCTGGAGCATCGCTTCGAGGCGGTCGCGGCCACGGTGCCGCGGCTTCGGCGGGTGTCGGTCGCGCCCAAGGCCGATCAGCGTGCGCTGGCCGAGCAGCTCGCCGGCCGCTACGTCTACTGCCGCAAGGCCGACCCGGTGCCGGTGTGCGTGGATTTCAGCGAAGAGGCGATCCGCGCCGACATCCGTCGCACGTTGGAGCTGGCCGGCGACCAGCCGCTGGAGCTCATCCTCAAGGACACGCACACCGTGCGCAACGAGCCGTGGCGCATCGGTCGCTGGGCCGCGATCGCTCGCGAAGAAGTCAACCGATACCTCGAAAGGAGCGGCTGAACCATGGCCTCGACGCCGCGTGAACTGGTGTACCAGACCGTCCGCCGCGAGCGCCCCGCGCGGGCGCCTCGGAACCTGTGGGCGTTGCCGATCGCGGAGATCGAGCATCCCGGCGCCGTCGCGGCGATCCGCGCCGAGTTTCCGATGGACATGACCACCGTGCCCGGCCACGAGGCCGAGCCGCCACCGACGCGCGGCAACCCGCACGAGGTCGGCCGGTACGTCGATGAATGGGGCTGCGTTTTCGACAACGTGCAGCGCGGCATCATCGGCGAGGTCAAGCGGCCGCTGGTCGCCGACTGGGAAACCGACACCGATCGCGTGCATGTTCCCACGGAGCTGCTCACGCTGGATCGCGAGGCGATCAACCGCGACTGCGCCGCGACGGACCTGTTCGTCTCGCCGTGCCACAACATCAGCGTGTTCGAGCGGATACAGTGGATCCGCGGGCCGGAAATGCTGTACATGGACCTGGCCGACCCGCCGGCGGCGATGCTCGAGTTTCTCCAAAACAGGCTGCACCGGTTCAACTGCGATCTGATCCGTGCCTGGTGCCAAACGGATATCGACAAGGTCAACATCTTTGACGACTGGGGCTCGCAGCGGTCGCTATTGATCAGCCCGACGATGTGGCGTGAGCTGTTCAAGCCGCTGTACCGCGAGTACGTCCAGCTCGCCCACGCCGCGGGCAAGCTGATCTTCATGCACTCCGATGGGTACATCCTCGACATCTACGAAGACCTGATCGAGATCGGCATCGACGCGGTGAACTCGCAGATCTTTTGTATGGGTGTGGAGCGGCTCGAGCCGTTCGCCGGGCGCATCACGTTCTGGGGGGAGATCGACCGTCAGCGGCTGCTGCCGTTCGGCACGCCCGACGAGGTCGCCGCGGCGGTGCGCGACGTGCACGCGCGGCTGTGGCGCGACGGCGGTTGCATCGCCCAGTGCGAGTTCAGCGGCGCCGCCCAACCCCCGAACGTGCGCGCCGTCTTCGCCACGTGGGACGAACTGACCGCCGCGCCCGCGTAGCACCGCGGCCGGGCCGCGGCCTCACGCGTTCAACTCGAACGGAGCCGCCATCGCACCGGCGCGATCGCCCATCGACAGGGATCGGCGGTAGAACTGCTCGAACGCCTCATCGGTCATCGGCTTGGCGAAGAAGTAGCCCTGCGCGTGGTCGCAGTCCAGCGTCTGAAGCTGCGCCAGTTGCCCGGCCGTCTCGATCCCCTCGGCCACGACCGTCATGTTCAGCGTGTGCGCCAGGGTGATCACCGCCTGGATGATCGCGCTGTAGTCCAACGCCGTGCCGAGGTTACTCACGAACGCCCGGTCGATCTTCAGCACGTCGATGGGGAACTGGTGCAGGCAGCTCAGCGAAGAATGACCCGTGCCGAAGTCGTCCATGCACAGCGGCAGGCCCAAGTCGCGCAGGCGCTGGAGCACCGGCTCCAGCTCGGTCAGGTGCGACATGATCACGCTTTCGGTGATCTCCAGGTGCAGCAAGGTCGGGTCGATCTGGTGTGTCGCCAGCGCCTGGGCCAAACGCTCGACCATGCCCGGGCTGGTCAGCTCCCGCCGGGCGATGTTGACGTTCAGACTCAGCCGCTCGGCCTCGGGCAGTGTCCGCTGGAAGTGGGCCAACTGCGCGCACGCCTGGTTGACCATCCACTGGCCGATCGGCACGATCAGGCCGGTCTCCTCGGCGATCGGGATGAATTGCTCGGGGCTGACCACGCCCAGCTCGGGGTGATGCCAGCGCAGCAGCGCCTCGGCGCCGACGACCCGGCCGTCCTCCAGCGAGAGGATCGGCTGGTAGACCAGCGCCAACTGCCGCCGCGCCACCGCCTGGCGCAGCGCCCGCTCGAGCTCCAGCCGATGCATCGCCGCGTTGTGCAACGCCGCGTCGAACACCACATACCGCGCCTTTCCGGTGTCCTTGGCCTGGTACATCGCCAGGTCGGCGTCGCGGATGATGTGGTCGGCGCGGGTGTACCGCCCGTCGCTGGTCACGATGCCG
>CAZUHK010000095.1:0-11917 GCA_964620345.1 uncultured Planctomycetaceae bacterium | reverse complement strand
CGGCGGGCCCGGGGGTGGGGCGGACAGCGACGGGTTGGCGCGCGGGCAGGGCGCGGTTTGGGGGCTGAGGCGACCGGCGTCATGAGTTCGGCTAAATGTCTTCACCCAGGCAAGACCCGCTCGAGCGTTGATGCAGGGCTCAACGGGGGGGTAAAATACTCCGCCTCCGCAGCAGTGCATCGTGCGAAAACGGTGGGGGGGTGATTGCAGAAGGGTTTTATGGAGGCGGGGCTTTTATCGAGGTTTCAGGCATGTCGGAACTGAACGCCAGCGGTGCCACTTCGGATCAGAACGACGCGAACGCCGCGGACCTGGGCGCGATGGCCGACGTGCCGACGCCCGGCGAGGCGGCGCGCACCGCGGCGGATTACGCCAACGCCGATCGCAGCAAGACCGGCAAGCTGCGGGTCAAATGGTACCGCTGCAAGGTGCCGCGCGAGACGATGAGCCAGCTCAACCAGCGCAGCGACCTGCTGGGCCTGGCCCAGACGCTGGGCTTTCTCGCGGTGCTCTGCGGCGGTGCCGCGCTGGCGATTTACTCCTGGGCACGCTGGCCGTGGTACGTCACGGCGCTGCTGGTGTTCGTCAACGGCCACCTGTGGCACTTCACGATCAACGGCTTCCACGAGCTGATCCACGATTCGGTCTTCAAGACCCGGTGGCTCAACCGGTTTTTCCTGCGCGTCTTCTCGTTCCTCGGCTGGCACAACCATCACTGGTTCTGGGCCAGCCACACCGAGCACCACAAGTACACGCTGCACCCGCCGGACGATCTGGAAGTGATCGTGCCGCAGAACCATTCGATCAAGTCGCTGCTGACGACGGGCATCATCGACTGGCGTTATCCGATCGACACGCTCCGGGGCACGCTCCGCACCGCGTCGGGGCGCATCGATGCGGACAGCGCGTGGTCGCAGTACCTGTTTCCCGAGAGCGAGCCGGAGCGTCGCCGGCAGTATTTCAACTGGGCGCGGTTAGTACTGATCGGCCACGGGTTAATCGTTGGGATTTCGCTGGCGATGGGCTGGTGGATCGTGCCGCTGGTCATCACGTTCCCCTGCATCTTCGGGCGCTGGCTGCACACGCTGTGCAACGAATCGCAGCACGCGGGGCTTCCGGACAATGTCGCGGACTTTCGCCTGTGCTGCCGCACGATGTACCTCAACCCCGTGCTGCAGTTTCTCTACTGGCACATGAACTACCACGCCGAGCATCACATGTTCGCCGCGGTGCCGTGCTACCGCCTGCGTGCGCTGCACCGGGCGATCCGGCACGAGATGCCGCCGTGCCCTCGCGGGCTGATCGCGACGTGGAAGCAGATTTACCGGGCCGAACGCCGCGAGCGCGAAGAGCCCGGCTGGCACTACATCCCCGAGCTGCCGACGGAGGCATGAGCCGGACGCTCAGCGATCGGCGGCGGGCTTGGTTAGCCGGCGTGGCGTGGGCGTCGGCCGGATCAGCCGTTCTTGGAAAACCAGGCCTTGGATCCCTCGGGGTCGGGCTTCATGCTCGCGGCGCCGGGGGTCCAGTTGGCCGGGCAGACCTCGCCGTTTTCCGCGACGAACTGGAAGGCCTGGAGCACGCGGAGCGTCTCCTCGACGCTGCGGCCCACGCCCAGGTTGTTGATGGTGCAGTGCTGGATCACGCCCTGCGGGTCGATGATGAACAGCCCGCGCAGCGCCACGCCGTCGGCCAGCACGCCGTAGTCCACCGCCATCTGCTTGTTCAGGTCCGAAAGCAGGGGGTACTTGAGGCCCTGGATGCCGCCGGCGTCGCGGGGCTTCTCGGTCCAGGCCAGGTGGGTGAACTTGCTGTCGACGCTCACGCCCACGACCTCTGCGTTGAGCTTGGCGAAATCATCGAGCCGATCGCTGAACGCCAGGATCTCCGTCGGGCAGACGAACGTGAAGTCCAGCGGGTAGAAGAAGACCACCAGCCACTTATCCTTGTAGTCGGCCAGGGCGATCTGCTTGAACTGGCCACCGATGACCGCGTCGAGCTTGAACGGGGGTGCGGGGTGTCCGACGAGTTGACTCATAGCGTGATTCTCCCAGGCAATGGGTGATAAAGCGTGGTTCGGAACGGATCGAATCAAACAGTAGGCCGCGGCGGCGGAGGATTCAAGGCCTCGGGGAATCCGGGCCAAGGCCTCGGGGAATCCCGGCCAAGGCCTCGGGGACTCGGCCATGACCGGGCTTGGTGTTGCGCGCCAAGCCCCGGGATGGGAGCGAATGCGACCTTCCCGGGGGTCAAGCCGGCGCCGCGCCGACGACCATCCCGCGCCGCGTCTGGGCCTCGGCCATCTGCTCGGGCGTGGGGCTCTTGCCGGTCTTCATCATGTCGATGAAGCAGTCGAACAGGTAGCTCGCGTCGTGCGGTCCGGGGCTGGCTTCGGGGTGGTACTGCACGGCGAAGATCGGCAGCTCGGCGTGGCGGAAGCCCTCGAGCGTGCGGTCGTTGAGGTTGATGTGCGTCGGCTCGCCGCCGGCTTGTTTGAGCGAATCCAGGTCCACCGCGAAGCCGTGGTTCTGGCTGGTGATCTCCACACGCCGGGTCGCGAGGTTCTGCACCGGCTGGTTGCCGCCGCGGTGGCCGAACTTCAGCTTGTACGTCCTGGCGCCCAGCGACAGCGCGAGCAACTGGTGGCCGAGGCAGATGCCGAAGATCGGCGCCTTGCCGTGCAGCTCGCGCAGCGTGTGGATTGATTGTTCGACCGGCTCGGGGTCGCCGGGGCCGTTGGAGATGAACACGCCATCGGGCTTGAGCGCGATGATCTGCCGGGCCGAGGTGTCATGCGGGACGACCACCACTTCGCAGCCGCGGTCGGTCAGGTTGCGAAGGATGTTGTGCTTCGCCCCGCAGTCGATCGCGACGACCTTGAACCGCTTTTCACCCGGCTCGAAGCGGCCCTGCACCGGCTGCCACTGGCCGAGGTCTTCGGTCCAGTCGTGCTGCTCGGTGGGGCTGACGCCGCACGCGAGGTTCTGCCCGGCCATGCTCGCAATCGCCCGGGCGATATCGACGAGCTTGGCGTCGTCCAACTCGGTCGCGCTGAGCACGCCGTTCATCGCGCCGTCGATGCGCAGCTTCCGTGTCAGCGCCCGCGTATCGATGCCCTCGATGCCCAGCACCTGGTGATCGGCCAGCCACCGCTCGAGCGTCGACGAACCGCGGTAATTGCTGTGGCGCAGGGCCAGTTCGCGCACGATGAACCCGGCGACCTGCGGCCTGCGGCTCTCGATGTCCTGGTCGTTCACGCCGTAGTTGCCGATCAGCGGATAGGTCATCGTCACGATCTGCCCGGCGTAGCTGGGGTCGGTGATGATCTCCTGGTAGCCGGTGAGCGAGGTGTTGAACACGACCTCGCCGCGGACGGGTTCGCCGCGGGTGTAACCGAAGGCGGCGCCGGTGAACACGGTGCCATCGGCGAGGGCGAGCTTGGCCGGATGGGGGCTTTGGTCAGGCATGTTGGTCGGAGTTTAGCCCTTGGGTGCGAAGCTGACAAAGCCGCGACGGGTGTGAAGCTGGCGCGGTTGTGCGGGCTGGTCGGCCGCGCCGGCGGCATTTTTCCGGCAAACCACGCGCGGGGCTTGCGTCTATCCAAGCTATATCTGACCTGTTCACCCAACGTCCGGCGAGCGTCGCCGGGCACCACGAGCAGTATCACCCAAAACGATCGAGGGGAGTGAACCCAAGATGAATCGCCCGTTACTCACCATGCTGTCGGTGTTCGCCCTGGCCCAGGTTGCGGCCGCCGACACGCTCGACCTGGACTTCAACACCGATGCGCTCGACGGCTCGATCCTCGCCGGCCAGCAGATCGACGATGAGTTCGCCGCGCTGGGCCTGACCATCACCGGCACCAACAACAACGCCAACCGCCCCGATGCGGTCATCGCGTTCGACACCGCCAACCCCACCGGCAACGACCCGGACCTGGCCACGCCCGGCACCGGCCCGGGCAACACCGAGCCGCTGGGCATGGCCCTGATTATCGCGGAGAACCTCAACGGCATCAGCGATGGCTACGTCGACGCCCCCGATGACGAACGCGCCGGCGGCACCATTACATTCCTGTTCGACCAGCCGCTCACCGCCTCGGGCAGCGTCACGCTGATCGACATCGAGGAACGCGGCGGCAGCATTCAACTCTGGCACAGCGGTTCGTTCGCCGATGGCGTGGCGATCCCCGCGATGGGCGACAACAGCGTGCAGACGCTGGCGTTCGAGCTGACGTCGTTCGACGAGCTGCGCGTGAACCTCGCCAGCAGCGGCGCGGTGGGATCGGTGAAGCTGGCCGGTCCCAGCATCGTCCCCGAGCCGGCCACCATGGCGCTGTTCGGCATGGGGGTTGTGCTGATCGCGTCGCGCTTCGGGCGCCGCGGCGGCGCGCAGGCCGGCTGAGCGATTCGCACATCCAGGCAAACCGCCCGGCGGAACGGCCATCGGTCGTTCCGCCGTTGTTTGTTGGCCGCGATGCTCCGGCTCGTGCAACCGGGTGGCCGTGGCGTACACTGACATCGGTGGACGGTATGTGATGCGATGACGGCGAACCAGGCGATCGGGAACCCATGGGCATGATCGACAGTCGCGACGACATGGTGACCGAGTTGCTGCTGCCCGAGATGCAGCAGATGCTCGCCGACGGCCGCACGCGCGAGGTGCGCGAGGCGCTGGAGGAACTGCTGGACCCCGAGGTGGCCGACTTGCTGAGGGGCCTGGCTCCGCCGCAGCGTGCCGCGGCGTTCCGGCTGCTGTCCGGCGAGCGCGCCGCCGACGTGTTCGACTTCCTCGAACAGGACGATCAGGAAGCGCTGATCGACGAGCTGAGCGACGAGCAGGTCGCGGCGGTGTTCAACGAGATGGACACCGACGACCGCGTCGACTTCCTCGAAGACGCGCCGTCCGATCTGGCGCGCAGCACGCTGGACCTGCTCGAACCCGAGGCGCGGGCGGAGACCGAGCGGTCGCTGGAGTGGCCCGCCGAATCGGTCGGCCGGCTGATGACGCCGCGGTACATCACGGTTCGGCCGGCCTGGACCGTCGAGCAGACGCTCGAGCAACTGCGCGACTCCGGCCGGCACGCCGAGACGCTGCACACGCTTTACCTGATCGACGACGCGGGCAATCTGATCGACCACATCCGCCTGCGCGAGCTGGTGTTGGCCGCGCCCGATCAGACCTGTGAACATTTGCGCGAGGGCAGCGTCGTTTCCCTCAACGCCCAGGACGACCGCGAGACCGCCGTGCGCATGATGCAGCGGTACGACCTGCCCGTGCTGCCGGTCGTCGATCAGGACAACGTGCTGGTGGGCATCGTGACCTTCGACGACGTGGCCGACGTGGCGGCGGAGGAGACCACCGAAGACATCCACAAGCTCGGCGGCATGGAGGCGCTGGGCCGCAGCTACTTCTCGGCGTCGCTGGCCGACCTGATCCGCAAGCGCGGCCTGTGGTTGATGGTGCTTTTCTTCGGCGGGCTGCTGACGGTGACCGCGATGGGCTTCTTCCACAAGCAGCTTCAGGAAACGGCGATCCTCGCGCTGTTTGTGCCGCTGATCATCGCCTCCGGCGGCAACAGCGGCACGCAGGCCGCGACGCTGATGGTTCGCTCGCTGGCGGTCGGCGAGCTGCGACCCGCGGACTGGTGGCGGATCCTTGGGCGAGAGCTGGCCAGCGGTTTGGTGCTGGGCTCGATCCTGGGTGTGATCGGCCTGGTCGTCGCCACGCTCGTCGCCTGGTGGCTGCCCGCGGCCGGCGCGGGCGCCTTGAGCGCGGCGCTGCACGTGGGCTTTGCCATCGGCACCGCGATCGTCGGCGTCGTGATCACCGGCGTCGTCACCGGCGCCATGCTGCCGCTGGGCCTGGAATGGATCGGCGTCGACCCCGCCGCCTGTTCCACCCCGTTCGTCGCCACCGTCGTCGATTTCGCCGGCCTGGTCATCTATTTCCTCGTCGCGATGATCGTGCTGGGCATCTGACCCAAAGTGCTCGCGGCCGACCACGCGGACGGCGCGGAGGCCGGGAGGCCAAACGTCGGATCAGCCCGCGGCCAAAGCGTTGAGCAAATCCAGGCCGCGGTCGAGCGTGTCATCGTCGGTCGCGTAGCTCAGGCGGAAGTGGGTGTCGCGTTCGGAGAACACGCCGCCGGGGATGATCAGCAGGTTTTTCGCGATCGCGCGCTCGACGAATGCCGTGCCACGCTCGCCGGTGGGCACCTTGGGAAAGGCGTAGAACGCGCCCTGGGGCACGGTCAGCTCAAAGCGATCGTCAAGCGCTTCGACAACCCGGTCCCGCTTGTGCTGATAGGCCGCGACGTGGTCGGTCATATCGACCTTGAGCGCCGCGACGCCGGCGTGCTGCACCGGGGCCGGGGCGCAGACGAAGGTGTACTGTTGCAGCTTGGCCATCTGCTCGATCAGCGGGCGCGGCCCCACGGCGTAGCCCAGGCGCCAGCCGGTCATCGCGTAGGTCTTGGAAAAGCCGCGCAGCACCAGGAGCGAATCGCCGAACGCCGCGGGCGACGGGGCGATGCCATCGACCTTGGCGTAGCAGAAGGCATCGTAAATCTCATCGCTGACCAGCAGCACGCCGCGCCGCTCGCACAGGTCGGCCAGTTCCCGCATCGCTTCGGGCCGCGTCACCACGCCCGTCGGGTTCGATGGGCTGCTGATCAGCAGCATCTTCGTCCGCCCGGTGATCAGCGGCTCGACGCGCCGGGCGGTCATCTGAAAATCGGGGTAGGTATCGACGTACACCGCCGTGCCCCCGGCCATCGCCACCAGTTGCTTGTACATCACGAAGTACGGGTCGGGCACGATCACCTCATCGCCCGGCTCGACGGTTGCCAGCAGCGCCAGCACCAGCCCGCCGGACACGCCGGAGGTGATCAGCGTGCCGAAGTCGGCCCAGCGGCCGCCGGCGGCGAACTGACCGGAGATGATCGCGCCCGCCGCGTCGCGCAGCTCGGCGATGCCCTGGGTCTGCGTGTAGGCATTGCGGCCGGAGTCGATCGCGTCGCACGCGGCGCGGCGGATCGGCTCGGGCACCTCGAAGTGCGGCTGGCCGATCGAAAGGTTGATCGGATCCTTCGCGCTGGCCGCGAGGTCAAAGATGCGGCGGATCCCGCTGGCATCCATCGCGCGGGCGCGGCCGGCGATCATGGTCTCGAGGTCGAGCATGCTGCGAATGATAGTGAACATCGTGGCGCGGCGCAATCGGCATCGGGGCGGGCCTTTGCGGTCGGCCGACTCCCAGACGAACGCCGAGTGTATCGAGGGATTCCAGGATGCGTGGTGCCGCATGGAAGAAGATGTCCAGCGAGCATCACACCCTTTTCAACACCCGGTCCCCGATGTCCCGTCGGAAAAATGCGCCGTCGAACCGGATTTTCTCGCACGCTTGGTTCGCGCGATCCCGAGCACTGGGCAGGTCGTCGCCGAGCGCGACCACGTTCAGCACGCGCCCGCCGTCCGTCACCACGTTGCCCGATGCGTCCAGCTTCGTGCCCGCGTGGAACAGGCACACATCATCCATCGCCTCGACCTCGGCCAGCCCGTCGATCGGCAGGCCCTTGACGTACTTGCCTGGGTAGCCGCCGCTGCACACGACCACGCAGCACGCGACGCGCCGGTCCCACCGCAGGTCGATCTGCGTCAGATCCCCTTCGGCCACGGCCAGCATCGCTTCGAGCAGGTCGCCCTTGAGCCGCACCATCAGCGCCTGGCATTCGGGGTCGCCAAAGCGGCAGTTGAACTCCAGCACCTTCAGCCCCCCGGGCGTGAGCATCAGCCCCGCGTAAAGTACGCCGCGATAGTCGATGCCCTCGCGCCGCAGCGCGTCGACGGTCGGCACCAGCACCTCGCGATTGATCTGGCTCATCAACGCATCATCGACCAGCGGCGTCGGCGTGTAGGCCCCCATGCCACCGGTGTTCGGGCCGGTGTCGCCCTCGCCCACCGGCTTATGATCCTGGCTGGGCTCGAGCAGGTAGATGCTGCGTCCATCGACCAGCGCGAGGATCGACACCTCCTGCCCCACCAGCCGCTCTTCGATCACCAGCGTGTCCCCGGCTTCGCCGAACTCCCGCTCGACCATCATCCGTCGCACCGCTTGCTCGGCCTCCGCCGGGCCCTTGCACACGCTCACACCCTTGCCCTTGGCCAGGCCCGCGGCTTTGACCACCACCGGCGTCTCGTGCGCCTGGACGTAGGCCAGCGCCTGCTCGGCGCTGGTGAAAGTGCGCGACTCGGCCGTGGGAATCGACGCGGCGCGCATCAGCGTTTTGCTCCACGCCTTATCCGCCTCGAGCTGCGCGCCATCCGCCGTCGGGCCGAACACGGTGAAGCCCCGTTTCTTGAGCTTCTCCGCCATGCCCTGGCTCAGCGGGTCCTCCGGCCCGATGACGATCAACTCGATCTTCCGTGCCCGACAGTGATGAACGATGCCGTCGATCACCCTCTGGGTGACCGGCTCGACCGCGAGGTCCAGGTTCGTCCCGAGCTTTGCCGTGCCCGCGTTGCCCGGGGCGAAGAACAACCCGCCGCAGCGCCGGGATTGCTTGAGCTTCCACCCCAATGCATGCTCGCGGCCACCACCGCCGATCAGAAGTACATTCATGCCCGCATCCGTGCTGGAGGAGTCGTTGAGTTCATCACGGTCGCTATTGTAACCTTCGACCCAACGGCATGTTTTCAGCCCTGTCTACCGGATCGGTCAGTCGTCGTCCTCTTCTTCGTCCGGCTCTTTGTTGTTGGAATTCCAGTCATCGGGCATCTGGTCGTGGACGATGGGCTTGATCTTCGCGATGCCATCGAGGTCGAGGAACTCGCCCAACCGGCCGCGCAGCACGCCCGGCTCGCGCAGCTCGGGGTGATCGGTGCGGATCATCACCCGATTGGGTCCGGTGTGCACGATGATGCGGTCGTTCGAGATGTACTCGGCCGGGTGCTTGTGGTCGATCAGATCGACCGTACGGTAGTCCGGCTTTTCATCGGGGTCGGAAAAGTAGATCATCGCCAGCGCGACGATCTTGCGGTCGGGATCGGTCCAGCGGATCTCGATCGCCCGCTCGCTGAGCATGGTCTTGCCCCGGGCGCGGGTGCGGACCGGCTTGCGCGGCTGGCCGATGAACTTCATGATCTCCGTCCGCTGCAGCGGGAACTTGTACGGCCGATACTTCGACTGAAGCTTCGCGTGCCGCTGCTCGATCTCCCCGCGACGCTGCTGTGCCTTGTTCCTGACCAGGGCGATCTCCGCGCCGATGGCTTCGATCTTCCGCTGGCGCGCCGCGTCGTCCTCGACCTCCAGCAACGCCATGTGCCGCTCCAGCAGCTTGATCTCGAACGCCAGCATTTCCAGATCCACCGCTGAATCCTCGCGGGCCCGGGCCTGGGTCAGCGCCTCGCGGGTCGCGTCGATCCGCCGCTGCAGCTTCATCGCCTCCAGCAGCGGGTCGGGGCGCTGCTCGAGCGTGTCACCCATCGCTTCGAGATGCTCGAGCATCATCCGCTCCTTGCGATCGACCATGAGCATCGCGTCGTTGATCGCGGCGATCTCGTCGCAGGCGCGCAGGAACACGCCGACAAACTCATGCACGCTCGGCCGCTTCTGGGCCAGAGCGGCGGGGGTCGTCAGCAGCAGGGCGGTCAGGATGGTCGCGGCTCGCATGGCTCGGCCTCGCTTGACGCTGGGTTTCATCGAATACGACGCCCGGCGACGCCCGGATCGGTCAACCGGCTTACACCGCCTTGGACGGCGCGTGATGGCTCTGCACCCGCAGCGACAGATCGCGGAGCTGGGCTTCGTCGACCGGGGCCGGGGCGCCGGTCATCAGGTCGGCGCCGTTCTGGGTCTTGGGGAAGGCGATGACATCGCGGATGTTGGTCGTGCCGCACAGGTGCATGACCATGCGATCCAAACCGAACGCCAAACCGCCGTGGGGCGGGGCGCCGAAGTTCAGCGCATCCAGCAGGAAGCCGAACTTCGCCCCCGCTTCTTCCTCGTGGATGCCCAACAGGTTGAACACGCGCTGCTGCACGTCCGGCCGGTGGATACGGATCGACCCGCCGCCCAGCTCGCTGCCGTTGAGCACCAGGTCGTAGGCGTCGGTCAGCACGTTGGCCGTGTCGCTTTCGAGCATGTCCAGGTGCTCGGGCTTGGGCGCGGTGAACGGGTGGTGCAGTGAGTACCAGCGGCGGTCTTCCTCGACCCACTCGACCATCGGGAAATCGACCACCCACAGCCACTTCCACTGGCCCTCGGGGATGAGGCCCAGGTCGTGAGCGATCTTCAGCCGAAGCTCCCCCAATACCCGATCGACCACGACCTTGCGGGCATCAACACCGAAGCACAGCAGGTCGCCGTTCTGCGCCTCAAGCCGTTCGCAGACCGCGTCGAACACCGGGGCGATGAACTTCGCAATGCCCGTCTCGAACTTGCCATCGACGACCTTGGTGACCGGCAGGCCCCCGGCGCCGAACTGCTTGACCCACTCGGCCAGACCATCGGTGTACTTACGCGGTTGCTCGGCGCCGCCGGGCACGCGAAACGCCTTCACCACGCCGCCCGATGCGATCGCGCCGGTGAATACCTTGAAGTCCGTGCCCCCGGCGATGTCGGTCACATCGACCAGCTCCAGGTCGAACCGCAGGTCCGGTCGATCCGACCCGAACCGCTCCATCGCCTCGGCGTAGGTCATCCGTGGCACCCGCGGCACGTCGACGTCGAGTATCTCCTTCCAAACCCGCCGGGCCATGCCCTCGCAGATGTCCATCACGTCGTCGCGCTCGACGAACGCCATCTCCAGGTCGATCTGCGTGAACTCCGCCTGTCGGTCGGCCCGCGGATCCTCGTCCCGGAAGCAGCGGGCGATCTGCAGATACCGATCGACCCCCGCGGTCATCAGGATCTGCTTGAACAACTGCGGGCTCTGCGGCAGGGCGTAGAAATGCCCCTCCTGCAGCCGCGAGGGCACCAGGTAATCCCGTGCTCCCTCGGGCGTGCTCTTGCAGAGCAACGGCGTCTCGACCTCGTAAAACCCCCGCTCGTCAAAGTAGTCGCGCACCGTCTTGCTCAGCCGGTGGCGCGTGCGCAGGATGTCCTGCATCCGCTTGTTGCGAAGCTGGATGAAGCGATACTGCAGCCGCCGCTCTTCGCCGACCTTCTGCGCCTCATCGGGCATGAACGGCGGGGTCTGGGCTTTGTTGAGCAGTTCGACCGTGGCGCAGTCCACCTCGATGTCGCCGGTCGCAAGCTTGGCGTTGGCCATGCCTTCCTGCCGCCGGACGACTCTGCCGTGCACGGCGACGACATCCTCGTTGCGCAGCTTGTCCCCCGCGGCATGGGCGTCGGCGTTCTCGGGATGAAAGACGATCTGCGTGATGCCTTCGCGGTCGCGCAGGTCGATGAAGATCACCCCGCCGTGGTCGCGGTAGTTGTTCACCCAGCCGCACAGCGTGACGTCCTGATCGACGTGCTCCAGCCGCAGCGCGGCGCAGTGATGCGTGCGTTTGAGCATGATGGTGGTCCTTGCGGGTTCTCGGGCGTCGGCAAAGCCGGGCATGATAACACCCCGCCGCCGGCTTCGCGCAAGCGGGCACGCCTGCACCATTTCGTGCCGGCATTGACAATGCGACCAACCGATATACAATCTCCCGCTAATCCACCGATGCGGGGTAGAGCAGCCTGGTAGCTCGTCGGGCTCATAACCCGGAGGTCGTAGGTTCGAATCCTACCCCCGCTATTCCTTCTCTGACAGGGACTTGCGCTCGCCGCGAGTCCCTTTTTACGTGGCAAACATGGGCAAAGTGTACACAAAACTGTGTACAGTTTCGCCCGGTTTCGGGACTCGCGGGCGTTGGCAACGGCCACGACCCGGAGTCCCGACATGGCGAGTCTCACCCAGCGTAACGGCACG
>CAZUHK010000094.1:0-11966 GCA_964620345.1 uncultured Planctomycetaceae bacterium | reverse complement strand
TCTTTCCACGGCGCGGGATGGCGTGTGCTGGGCTTGGACACCGACCCGGCGAAGATCGACGCGCTGCGCGCCGGCCGCAGCTACATCGAACACATCCGAGCCGGGGACATCGCGGCGATGGTGGGCGACGGCCGCTTCACGCCGACCGGTGATTTCAAGCGGCTCGAGCAAGCCGACGCGATCCTCGTCTGCGTGCCCACGCCCCTGGGCGATCACCGCGAGCCGGACCTGAGCTACGTCGAGCAGACGACCCGAACGATCGCCCGCCACCTGCGCGACGGGCAGTTGATCGTGCTGGAGAGCACGACCTATCCGGGCACGACGCGGGGCGTGATGCAGCCGCTGCTCGAGGTCGGCGGGAAGCGCGCGGGCACGGATTTCCACCTGGCCTATTCGCCCGAGCGCGAGGATCCCGGCCGGGCTGATTTCAGCACCCGCACGATCCCCAAGCTTGTCGGCGGCATCGACCCGGCGAGCACGGAGCTGGCCGCGGTGCTGTACCGCCTGGCGATCGATAAGGTGATCGCGGTGAGCAGTGCAGAGGTGGCCGAGGCGGCGAAGCTGCTGGAGAACATCTACCGCGCGGTGAACATCGCGATGGTCAACGAAATGAAGGTGCTGTTGACCGAGCTGGGCGTGGATGTGTGGGAGGTGATCGACGCGGCGGCGACCAAGCCGTTCGGGTTTCAACGGTTCACCCCGGGCCCGGGCCTGGGCGGCCACTGCATCCCGATCGATCCGTTCTACCTGACCTGGCGGGCGCGCGAGGTGGGCCTGCCCACGCGGTTCATCGAGCTTGCCGGCGAGGTCAACCACGCGATGCCCGAGTATGTGGTGCAGCGCACCGTGCGCGCCCTCAACGACCGCGGCGTGGCGCTGCGCGGGGCGAGGATGCTGGTGCTTGGCCTGGCATACAAGCCCAACGTCGACGACGTGCGCGAAAGCCCCGCGCTGGTCCTGATCGAAAAGCTTCAGCAACTGGGCGCCGTGGTCAGCTACCACGACCCGCACGTGCCCCAGACCCACAAGATGCGCCACCACGACCTGAAGATGACCAGCATCGACTGGACCCCGCACGCGCTGGGCGAATACGACGGCGTGCTGATCGCGACCGACCACGACTGGTACGACTGGCAGGCCATCGCCGAACACGCGAAGCTGGTGATCGACACGCGCGGGGCGATGCGGAAGGTGACCGGCAGGCGCGACCACATTGTCAGCGCATAGGCCCGAGCAAGCGACGAAGCGACGAAGCGACCAAGGCGCGGTGATGTTTGTGGACCGGACGAACAGGATCGACAGGGCCGGGTTGGCGGCGCAATGCATCCTCGATCTCGTGCGTCCTGTTGATCCTGTCTGGCAACATTCCACGGAGATTCATGAACCATGGCGGACGTGTTGGCAATCGTGCCTGCGAGGGGCGGGTCACGGGGGATCGTCGATAAGAACCTCGCCGAGGTGGCGGGGGTGCCGCTGATCGCGCACACGATTGGCGCGGCGCAGCGGGCGGCGTCGGTCAGCCGCCTGATCGTGAGCACCGATTCGCCGGCCATCGCCGCGGTTGCCCGGGCCCACGGGGTTCAAGTGCCGTTCGTCCGCCCGGCCGAGCTGGCCGACGACCGCACGCCGACGATCCCCGTGCTGATTCACGCGCTGGACTGGCTGGCCGAGGCCGAGGGCTACACGCCCGACCTGCTGGTGCTGCTTCAGCCGACCAGCCCGTTGCGGACCGCCGATGACATCGACGCGGCGGTGGCGCTGATCGCCCGCGAGGCCGACGCCGTCGTCAGCGTCTGCCCGGCGCGGACGCACCCGGCGCTGACCCGCCGCGTGAGCGACGACGGCCGGCTACAGCCGTACCTCGAAGCCGTCGCGCCGCCCGACCGCCGGCAGGACGCGCCGCGGGCCTATGAGATCAATGGCGCGATCTACGTCATCCGCCCCGATGTGCTGCGGGCGCGGCAGACGTGGTACACCGACCACACGCTGGCCTACGTCATGCCCGTCGAGCGATCGCTGGACATCGACGAGCCGTTCGACCTCGAACTGCTGCGGGCGCTGCTGGCGTATCGCGAGAAGGGCGGGGCGGGATGATCGCGATGGACGGCAGAACGATCGGCCAGGGTGAGCCGTGCTACGTGATCGCCGAGGCGGGCGTGAACCACAACGGCGAGCTGCACCTGGCGCGCCGGCTGATCGACGCCACGGCTAAGGCCGGGGCCGATGCGGTGAAGTTTCAGACGTTCGACGCCGACCGCCTCGCCGGCGCCGACGCGCCCAAGGCCGCCTACCAGCAACAGACGACCGACCCGGTCCAATCGCAGCGCGACATGCTCGCGGCCCTGCAACTGTCGGCCGACGACCACCGCGTGCTGATCGATCATTGCCGATCGCGCCGCATCACGTTTCTGTCATCCCCGTTCGACGAGCGCTCGGCCGACCTGCTGATCGACCTGGGCGTCGCGGCGATCAAGCTCGGCTCGGGCGAGCTGACCAACGGCCCGCTGCTGCGACACGTCGGCGCGGCGGGCCGGCCGGTGCTGCTGAGCACGGGCATGAGCACGATCGACGAGGTCGCCGAGGCGGTCGACGTGCTGCGCGCCGCCGGCTGCGATGAGCTGGTGCTGCTGCATTGCGTGTCGAGCTACCCCGCACCCCCGCAGGCAGCGAACCTGCGAACGATGGCGGCGATGCGTGATCGCTTCGGCGTACCGGTGGGCTGGTCCGACCACTGTCCGGGGCACACGACGGCACTGGCCGCCGCGGCGGCCGGGGCGGCTGTGATCGAAAAGCACCTCACGCTCGACCGCGCGATGCCCGGCCCGGACCACGCCGCGTCGATCGAGCCGGATGAGTTTGCCCGGATGGTCCGGGCGATCCGCGACATCGACGCGGCCTTGGGCGACGGCGCCAAGCGCCCCATGCCCTGCGAGGCCGACACCCGCGCGGTGGCCCGGCGGAGCGTCGTGACGGCGTGCGACATTCCTCAAGGCACGGCGATCGAACCGACGATGCTCACGAGCATGCGCCCCGCCGCGGGCATCAGCCCGATGAAGCTCGACGCGCTGATCGGCCGGCGCGCCGCGCGCGACCTGCGGGCCGGACACATGCTCGAATGGACCGACGTGCAATGAAGACCATCGCCGCCGTCACCACCAGCCGCGCCGACTGGGGCATCTACCAGCCGGTGCTGCGCGCGATCCGCGACGACGCCGAGCTGGCTTTGAAGCTGATCGTCAGCGGCACGCACTTGTCCGATGCGCACGGCCGAACCGAGCGGCTGATCGCCGAGGCGGGGTTCGCGATCGACCACCGCGTGCCGATCGCGATGGACACCGACACGCCGGCCGGGGTGACCCGCGCCATGGGCGTGGGCGTCACACGGTTCGGCGAGCTGTTCGCCGAGCAAACGTTCGACCTGCTGATGGTGCTGGGCGATCGTTTCGAGATACACGCCGCGGCGCTCGCAGCCCTGCCGCACCGCCTGCCGGTCGCCCACATCCACGGCGGCGAAACCTCGCAGGGCGCGATCGATGAATCGCTGCGCCACGGCATCACCAAGCTGTCGCACCTGCACTTCGTCTCGCACCCGGCCCACGCGGTGCGGGTGATCCGCATGGGCGAGCCGCCGCGCCGCGTGCTCGTCAGCGGCGCGCCGGCGCTGGATGCGCTGGTCGATTTCGAGCCGATGTCGCGCGAGCAACTGGCCGCGGCGATCGGCGTGCCGCTGGATGGGCCGTTCCTGCTGGTGACGTTTCATCCGGTCACGCTCGAAGCCGACGACACCGACCTCCAGGTCGGCCAACTGTTCCAGGCGGTCGCCAACTCGCGGTTGCCCGCGGTGATCAGCATGCCCAACGCCGATCCATCGGCCTCGGCGATCCGCGGGGCGATCGATGCGTTTCTCGCGGCGCGCGATGATTGCGCGGCGCTGCCCGAGCTGGGCCAGCGCGGCTACTGGAGCGTGATGCACCACGCCGCGGCGATGGTGGGCAATTCATCCAGCGGCATCATCGAGGCCGCGTCGTTCGGCCGGCCGGTGGTCAACGTCGGCAACCGCCAGCGCGGCCGGATGCACGGGCCCAACGTGATCGACGTGCCGTGCGAGGCCGCGGCGATCGGCCGGGCCATCGAACGCGCGACCCGCGACGACTTCCGCGCCGCGCTGGCCGACTTGGTCAACCCTTACGGCGACGGCCGCGCCGCGCCGCGCATCGTCCAAGCGATCAAGGCCGCGCCGCCGCGCGACCAACTGATCGTCAAGCCGTTCCACGACGGCCCGGTGCCCGAGGAGTTTCAGCCATGAACGTCATCGGCATCGGCGCCGGCGGCCACGCCAAGGTCATCATCGATATCCTCCGCGCCGCGGGCGAGCACATCGTCGTCGGCCTGCTCGACGCCGATGCGGCGAAGCACGGCTCGACCGTGCTTGGCGCGCCCATCCTCGGCGGCGATGAGAAGCTGGCCGATCGCGAATCGATCGGCTTCGACGCGGCGTTCATCGGTGTGGGCCCGGCCGTCGCGCGCGACACCCGCCGCCGTCTCTGGCAACAACTCGAAGCGCGACAGATCCCCGTGGTCGATGCGATTCATCCCGATGCCACCCTCGCCGCCGGCGGTGAACGGGGCCGGGGCATCACCATCATGCCCCGCGCCGTGGTCGGCCCGGATGCCAAGGTCGGCCACAACGTCGTGATCAACACCGCCGCCGTGGTCGAACACGATTGTGTGATCGGCGATCACGTCCACCTCGCCCCCCGCGCCGCGCTCGGCGGCGGCGTGCGGGTTTGCGATAATGCCTTCATCGGCCTCGGCGCCATCATCCTGCCGGGCCGGACCATCGGGCCGGCCGCCGTGGTCGGTGCCGGCGCCGTCGTCACCCGCGATGTGCCGGCCGGCTCGACCGTCGTCGGCTGCCCGGCCAAACCTCGGTAGCCACCAAGTCACGAAGCCACGAAGCACACCAGCAAGACAACCAACCGCCAAGCGGCAAAGCGGCCAGTCAAATCAATTGCCTTGGCCGCTTGGCGATTGAAGGTCGTCTTCGCGCCTTGGTGGCCCATCGCCTCTGCGAATCAAGTCCCGCTCGTGATCTACCCGATTGGATAACCAGAGTGACGCACTTACCGGACATCCCGCGCCTGTGCGTGACGGCGGACGTGCCGATCCGCGACGCCATGGCGGCGCTGGACCGCGGGGCCAAGGGCATCGTGCTGCTGGTCGATGAGCAGCGGCGCTTCATCGGCACGGTGACCGACGGCGATGTTCGCCGGGCGATCCTGGACCGTGTCGATCTGGGTCAGCCCGTGGCGCTGCTGCTGGAGCGCAAGGCCAACACGCGCTACGCCGCGCCGGCCTGGGCGCCGGTCGGCACGCCCCCGGCCGAGCTGCGCCGCATCATGCGCGACCATGCCGTGAAGCAGTTGCCCCTGCTCGATGCCCAACGCCGGGTGGCGGACCTGGTCGTGCTGGACGACCTGGTGGCCAGCGAGCGGGTGCCGCTGCAGGCGGTGATCATGGCCGGTGGCTTGGGCACGCGCCTGCGGCCGCTGACCGATGACACGCCCAAGCCCATGCTGCCGGTCAACGGTCGGCCCCTGCTGGAGCGCACGATCGAGCAACTGCGCGGCGCCGGCATCCGCCGCGTCAGCGTCACCACGCACTACCTGCCGGAGAAGATCGTCGAGCACTTCGGCGATGGCAGCCGCTTCGGCGTCGACCTGAACTACCTGGCCGAGGACACCCCGCTGGGCACCGCCGGCGCGCTTGGCCTGATGGACGAACCGGCCGAGCCGATGCTCGTGATCAACGGCGACATCGTCACCCGTGTCGATTTCCGCGCGATGCTCGACTTTCACCGCGAGCACGCCGCGGCGATGACTATCGGCGCCCGGCAGTTCGAGCTTCAGGTGCCGTTCGGTGTGATGCGGACCGACGGGCCGCGCGTCCGGCAGATTGAGGAAAAGCCCAACGTCGGCTTCCTGGTCAACGCCGGGGTCTACCTCATCGAGCCGCGCGTGCATCGGCTGATCCCGCGGGACCAGCGGCTGGACATGCCCGACCTGATCCGCACGCTCGTGGCCGGCGGCCAAACCGTCGTGAGCTTCCCGATCGTCGAATACTGGATGGACATCGGCCGGGTCGACGACTATGAGCAGGTCAACGCCGACGCCGAGCAACGCGACAGCGATGACCGCGACGAAGTCGGGAACGCCGCATGACACGCCTTGGCTCAGAAGCTTCGGCGGGCGGGGCGACCTGGTCCGGCAGGAAGGTTCTGGTCACCGGTGCCGGGGGGTTCATCGGTTCACACCTGGCCGAGCGGCTGGTGCGCGAAGGCGCGGCGGTGCGGGCGATGGTGCACTACAACGCCCTGGGCGCCCGCGGCTGGCTGGACGACTCGGAACTCGCCGATGAGATGGACATCCTCGCCGGCGACATCGCCGACGCCGACTGCGTGCGCGACGCGGTGTCCGGCTGCGAAGTCGTGTTCCACCTCGCGGCGCTGATCGCGATTCCCTATTCCTACCACGCGCCGCGGTCGTACGTGCGGACCAACATCGAAGGCACGCTCAACGTGCTGCAGGCCGGCCGGGCCGCGGGCGTCGAGCGGATCGTCCACACCTCGACCAGCGAGACCTACGGCACCGCGCAGCACGTGCCGATCGACGAGGATCATCCGCTGCAGGGCCAGAGCCCGTACGCGGCGAGCAAGATCGGCGCGGACAAGATGGCCGAGGCGTTCGCCCGGTCGTTCGGCCTGCCGGTGGTGACCGCCCGGCCGTTCAACACCTTCGGCCCGCGGCAAAGCGCCCGGGCGGTCATCCCCGCGATCATCACGCAACTGCTGGCCGGCCCGACCGTCAAGCTCGGGGCGACCGAGCCGACACGCGATTTCAACTACGTCGATGACACCGTGGCCGGCTACCTCGCGCTCGCACGATGCGACGCGGCGATCGGCCGGGCGGTCAACCTCGGCCGGGGTCAGGAGATTTCGATCGGCGACCTGGTCGGACTGATCGGCCGGATCGTCGGGCGCGAGCCGGACATCACCACCGACGCCGACCGCGTCCGCCCCGAGGCCAGCGAAGTCGATCGCCTGCTGGCGTCCAACGCGCTGGTGGCCGAGCTGTGCGGCTGGCGGCCGGCGGTGAGCTTGCGCGAGGGCCTGGAACGCACCGTCGAATGGATCAAGGAGCATCGCGATCGCTATCGCCCCGGACATCATGCCCTCTGACCGGCCGCCGGCCGGCCCCGGCACGACGCCGCGCCGCATCGCTCTCAGCGAGCCGACCCTTGGCCCCGATGCATCGCGGTGCGTCCAGCAATGCCTGGACAGCGGCTGGGTGTCCAGCGCCGGCACGTTCGTCGAGCGGTTCGAGCGGATGATCGCCGATCACATCGGCCGCGTGCACGCGGTCGCCACGATCAACGGCACCGCGGCGCTGCACATCGCGCTCAAGCTCGCCGGTGTGGAGCGCGACGATGAGGTGCTCGTGCCGGCGCTGACGTTCATCGCCCCGGCCAACGCGGTGCGCTACCACGGCGCCTGGCCGGTGTTCATCGACGCCGAGCCGACGCATTGGCAGATCGACCCCGCGGCGGTCGAGCGGTTCTGCGCCGAGCAGTGCCAGAAGCGCGGGCCGGACCTGTTCAACCGCGACACCGGCCGGCGCGTGCGGGCTTTGCTGCCGGTCCACCTGCTGGGCCACCCCGTGCCGCTGCGCGAGCTGCGCGACCTGGCGATGCGGTTTGGCCTGGTGCTCATCGAAGACGCCGCCGAGGCGATCGGCGCGCGGTACGCCGGCCGGCCCGTCGGCCATGGCAGCGGCCTGGCGACGCTGAGCTTCAACGGCAACAAGCTCATCACCACCGGCGGCGGGGGCATGCTGCTGACCGCCGATGCGCAGCTCGCCGACCGCGCCCGCCACCTGACCACGCAGGCCAAGGTCGATCCGATCGAATCGATTCACGACACGGTCGGCCACAACTACCGCCTGAGCAACCTCGCCGCGGCGCTGGGCGTGGCGCAGATGCAACAGCTCGACGAACTGGTCGCCGCCCGTCGCCGCATCGCCGCGACCTACGCCGAGCAACTGGCCGACGTGCCGGGCCTGTCGTTCATGCCCGAGGCGCCCGAGGCGCGCGCCTCGTGCTGGCTGACGACCGTGCTGATCGACCAAGCGGCGTCGGGCATGACCAGCCGCGAGCTGCTTCGCACGCTCGGCGCCGCGGGCATTGAGGCCCGGCCGCTGTGGCAGCCGCTGCACCGCTCGCCGGCGTTTGCCGATGGCCCGAATCGCGATTGCCCCATCGCCGATCGGTTGCATGCCCAGGCCCTGTCGCTGCCCAGTTCGGCGCACCTGACCGAGGCCGACCAGCAGCGGGTGATCGACACGATCCGCCGCGCCGCGCGGTGAAGTCGTTACCATTGCCGCCATGCCGACCGACTTCAGATCATTGCACGGCGACGCGTTCGCCGGCCGGCGCGTGCTGGTCACCGGCGCCGCGGGGTTCATCGGCTCGCACCTGTGTGAAGCGCTGGTCGCGTTGGGCGCCGAGGTCGTGGGCATCGACGACCTGTCCGGCGGGGACTGGGCGAACCTGGCGGGCTTCGGCAATTCGGTGCGGCAGGTCACCGGCTCGATCCTTGATGACGCGGCCATGGCCGACGCGGTCGATGGTTGCGAGGTCGTGCTGCACCACGCGGCGCTGGGCTCGGTGCCGCGCAGCGTCAGCCAGCCGCGGCGGTATCACCAGGTCAACGTGTTGGGCACGATCGGCGTGCTCGAGGCGGCGCGGGCCGCGGGCGTGCGGCGGGTGGTCTACGCCGGCTCGTCCAGCGCCTATGGCGACCCGCCGGACCCCGATGCCGCCAAGGTCGAAACCCAGTGCCCCGCGCCGTTCAGTCCCTACGCCGCGAGCAAGCTGGCCGGCGAGCACGCGATGCGCGCGTATGCGAACTGCTACGACCTCGATGCCGCCACGCTGCGTTACTTCAACATCTTCGGCCCCCGGCAGAACGCCAACAGCGCCTACGCCGCGGTGATCGCCGCGTTCGCCCGGGCGCTGCTGAACGACCAGCCCGCGACGATCTACGGCGACGGCGAGCAGTCGCGCGACTTCACCTTCGTACACAACGTGGTACACGCCAACCTGCTGGCCGCCGGGGCGGATCGACCGCTGGTCGGCGAGGCGTTCAACATCGCCTGCGGCGGGCGGGTGAGCGTGAACGACCTGTACACCCGTATGGCTGAGCGGCTGGACAAGCCCAATGTCCAGCCCGAACGCGCCGAGGCCCGGCCCGGCGACGTGCGGCACTCGCTGGCGGATATCGCCAAGGCGCGGCGGGTGCTGGGATACGAGCCGCGGGTGAGTTTCGATGACGGCCTGGCGGCGACGTGTGAGTGGTACGCGAAGGTGATGTGAGGCCGCGCGGCGCGCGAAGCCGCGAGCGGCGTGACGGAAACCTTCGTGATATGCTTCGCGCATGGCTGTTTCATTCATGGACCTCAAGCGTCAGTACGCGCCCCTGGCCGAGGAGCTGGAGGCGGCGGTGATCGAGGTGATGCGCAGCGGCGGCTACATCGGCGGGCCGCACGTCGATGGCTTCGAGCGGGAGCTGGCCGAATACTGCGGCACGAAGCGCGCGGTGAGTGTGGCCAGCGGCTCCGATGCACTGCTGGCGTCGCTGATGGCGATCGGCGTGGGCCCCGGCGACGAGGTCATCACCACGCCGTTCACTTTCTTCGCCACCGCCGGCGCGATCCGCCGCGTCGGCGCCAGGCCCGTGTTCGTCGATATCGAGCCGACCACCTGCAACCTCGACATCGACCGCGTGGCCGATGCGATCACCGACCGCACCGCCGCGATCATGCCCGTCGATCTGTACGGCCAGGTGCCCGACCTGCCGCGGCTGCAGCGGATCGCCTGCGAGCGCGATCTGCCGATCGTCGAGGACGCGGCCCAGGCCATCGGCGCCACCCGCGACGGCGTCAAGGCCGGGGCGTTCGGCCTGACCGGCTGCTTCTCGTTCTACCCCACCAAGAACCTCTCGGCCCTCGGCGACGCCGGCGCCATCGTCACCAACGACCCCGCCCTGGCCGACAAGCTCGCCATCGTCCGCAATCACGGCATGAACCCGCGGTACTACTACCGCATGGTCGGCGGCAATTTCCGCTGCGACGCGATGCAGTGCGCGGCCCTGCGCATCAAGCTTCGCCACATCGACGCCTGGAACGCCGCCCGCCGTCAGGCCGCGGCGCGGTACGACCAACTGTTCGCCGAGGCCGGCCTGACCGATCGCCTCACGCTGCCGGTCGACCACACCGGCGGTCACGTCTACCACCAGTACGTGATCCGCACCGATCGGCGCGACACGCTCATGGCCCACCTGACCGACCGCGGCATCGGCTGCGCGATCTTTTATCCCCTGGGCCTGCACCAGCAGGACTGCTTCGCCGACCTCGGCTACACCCAGGGCGACTTGCCCGAAACCGAACGCGCCTGCCGCGAGGTGCTGGCCCTGCCCATGTCCGCCGAGCTCACGCCGGATGAGCAGGCGGAAGTGGTCGACGCGATCCAGTCGTTCTTCGCGGCGTAGGTGCTCCACGGAGCACACGAAGACACGAAGACACGAAGCACACGAAGGCCAGCCAGAGTTGTCTTGCCTCGCTTCGTGGCCTTGGCGTCTTTGTGATCTTCGCGGTGGTCGGGTTACACCCGCGTGCCCAAGTAGGCGCGCAGGTGGCCAGGGATATCGCGACGGTTGCGCTCGTTCGGCAGAATCAGTCGAACAGCAGGGTAGAGATGCGCGCGATTACCTGGTCCATGAGAGCGTCGTCAATGGGCGAGATGACGCCGGTCATCCGTTCACGCCAATCGATGGATCGCAATTGGTCGGACAACACCACCGCGTCCTTGCTTTCGATGTCGATCGGCAATTCGAATGGATACTGCTTGATGCGGGTGGTGATGGGGCAGACCAGGGCCAGGCCGACGCGCCGGTTGTAGCGTTTGGGCGAGAGCACGAGCGCGGGGCGGTGGCCGCTTTGCTCGCTGCCCTGGGTCGGCGTGAAGCGGAGCCAGACCACATCGCCGCGGTCCGGCGCCGTCTGGCGGCGCGCCATCACCAGATCTCCTTGCCGACCGGGGCGCCCCAGTCGGTTTCGCCGTGGAGGCGTGAGGGCGTGGCGTCCTTGAGCAAATCGTCCAGTGCGATCACCGGCCGAACTGGGCGCACGATAATCTGCCCATCGGCGGCCACGAGTTCGACTTCGCTGCCCTCGCTGATCCGGGCTTTCTCCGCGGTCTGCCGCGGCAGACGCACCGCGAGCGAATTGCCCCATCGTTGCACGCGCGTGGCCATGTCGACGCCTCCAAGTCGTATCTACAAAGTCTACACGCCGGTTGAGCGGGTGTCGATCCGTTCGGCCACGAAACCGGCGCGTTCTGGTTGCCCTTCGTGGCCTTGGCGTCTTTGTGATCTTCGCGGTGGTCGGGTTACACCCGCGTGCCGAGGTACGCGCGCAGGAGGTTGGGCAGATCGGGGTCGTCGCGGTCGCCGGCGCCGTAGCCGATTCGCTCGACGTCCATCGCCGGCAGCGGGCCGAAGCTGTCGGCCAGCGCGGCGACGAGCGCGGCGCCGGTGGGGGTGACGGTTTCGCATGCGCGGTCGACGCCGCGCTGGGGGATGCGGCGCAGCAGGTGCGCCGTGGCCGGGGCCGGCAGCGGCATCGTGCCGTGGGCACACTTCACAAAGCCGTGGCCGATCGGCAGTTCACCGCAACTGACCGTGTCGACCGCGAGCAGTTCCAGCGCGACGGCCGAGCCGAGCATGTCGACAATCGAGTCGACCGCGCCGACCTCATGGAAGTGGACCTTGTCGATCGGCATGTCGTGTACCGCCGCCTCGGCCTCGGCCAGCCGCTGGACGATGGCGTGCGCGCGGCGCCGCGCACGGTCGG
>CAZUHK010000093.1:0-12014 GCA_964620345.1 uncultured Planctomycetaceae bacterium | reverse complement strand
ATGCCGGTTGGCGGGGTCTTGCGGCGGGCGTGGAACCATCGCGATATGGTAACGGCCCGGCAGTGAATCACACCAGCCCGCCGGGGCGCATGATCGGCCGCGGGCGACGTGATTCACCGCGGCCGGCCGGGGTGCGAATGCTCAGGCCCGGGCCTCAAAAGGGTCGGGCTTGGGTGCCTGGCGCGGCGGGGCGGCGGGGCGGTGGGCGTCGTCCGGCTTCGCCGCCGTCGCCGCCTTCATCGCCCGCTCCTGCTCGCGGAGCTGTTCGACCAGCGCCAGGCCGTCGACGATCTGAATCTTCCCATCGTCGTGCTCGACCAGCGCGGTGCAGCTCTCGACCCAGTCGCCGCAGTTGAAGTAGTCCAGGCCGTCGGCGGTGCGGGCCTCGGCCTTGTGGATGTGGCCGCACACCACGCCCGCGCAGCCCTTGTGCCGCGCCACGTCGATCAGCGTGGTCTCGAAATCGCTGATGTACTGGCAGGCCCGCTTGACCTTGCCCTTCACCGCCTGGCTCAGCGAGCGGTAGGGCAGGCCCAGCCATTCGCGCAGGCGGTTGTACCAGCGGTTGAGCGTGACCAGCCAGTCGTAGCTCCACGCGCCCACGGCGCTGAGCAGGCGGTGGTTCTGGACGATCAGGTCGAACTCATCGCCGTGGGTCACCAGTAGCCGCCGGCCGTCGGCGGTCTCGTGGATGCACTGGCGGCGGGTCTGGATGTCGCCGAACGTCAGCCCGGCGAACTGCCGGGCGTGCTCATCGTGGTTGCCGGGGATGTAGATGACCTCGGTGCCCTTGTTGGCCATGCGGATCAGCCGGCGGACGACCTTGTTGTGCGGCCGGGGCCAGTACCACCGGCTCTTGAGGCGCCACATGTCGATCACATCGCCCACCAGGTACAACCGCTCGCAGCGGATGCGCTTGAGGAACGCCGCCAGATCCTTCGCCCGACACCCGCGGCTGCCCAGGTGCAGGTCGCTGATGAACACGGTGCGATATTCGAGCTTGATCGCCACTTCGCAGCACTCCGCAAACCCGTTCGCGCTTGGCCGACCGGCCAACGCTCCCCGCCCGTCGCAACGCACGCCATGAGGCGGGGCTGAAAGATTAGTCCAGATATCGGAGGATGCCACCACAATCACGTATTAGAAATGTGTTTAAGCACAAGATGTAGTATGCCTGTCGAAAAACTTTCCACACGCCATCCCCCATTGTGGAAAACAGGCAAGCTGTGGGGCCTGTGCCGCCGGTCGTCGATGCGTCGGGTTCGCCGGCGATACGCTGGGCCATGGCGCGCCGGACGAAGACTTGTGCGGTGTGCGGGCGGTCCGTGGGAAGATTCGCCGCGGACCGCGGGCAATAATGGCCCATGATCGGAGACCTGCTTTGAACGCACCACACCTGCCCCGAACCCTCGGCGAGCTGCGCGGCTCGGGCCACCGCAGCCGGCCGATCAAGACCGAGCTGCGCGAGAACCTCATCGACGCCCTGCGCGCCGGCCGGCCGCTGTTCCCCGGCATCGTCGGCTACGAGAAGACGGTCATCCCCCAGATCGTCAACGCCGTGCTGGGCAAGCACGACATCATCCTGCTGGGCCTGCGCGGCCAGGCCAAGACGCGGCTGGCCCGCCAGATCACCGCCCTGCTGGACGAGTGGATGCCCGTGCTGGCCGACTTCCCGCTCAACGAAGACCCGCTGGCGCCGGTCAGCAGCGGCGCTCGGGCGTTCGTCGAGAGCCACGGCGACGACACGCCCATCCGCTGGATTCACCGCGACGATCGCTACCGTGAAAAACTCGCTACGCCCGACGTGTCGATGAGCGACCTGATCGGCGACATCGACCCGATCAAGGCCGCGACGAAAAAGCTGGAGCTATCCAACGAAGAGGTGATCCACTTCGGCATCATCCCGCGGACCAACCGCGGCATCTTCTGCATCAACGAGCTGCCCGACCTGTCGCCGCGCATCCAGGTGGGCCTGCTGAACATCATGCAGGAGCGCGACATTCAGATCCGCGGCTTCCCCGTGCGCCTGCCGATCGATGTGATGATGGTCTTCACCGCCAACCCCGAGGACTACACCAACCGCGGCTCGATCATCACGCCGCTCAAAGACCGCATCGAAAGCCAGATCCACACCCACTACCCGCGCGACCTTGAAGACGCGATGACCATCACCGCGCAGGAGGCGTGGACCGGGCGCGACAGCGGCGTGCATGTTCACGTGCCGCGCTTCTGCATCGAGGCGGTCGAAGAGGTCGCGTTCGGTGCCCGGCAGAGCGAGTTTCTCGATCAATCGTCGGGCGTGAGCGCGCGGCTGCCGATCGCGCTACTGGAAAACACCGTCTCCAACGCCGAGCGCCGCGGGCTTTTGACCGGCGAGACGACCGTCTGCGCCCGGCCGATCGATTTTCAGTCGGCGGTCAGCGCCGTGACCGGCAAGGTCGAGCTGGTGTACCAGGGCGAGCAGGAGGGGGCGCAGAACGTGGCGCGGCACCTGATCGGCAAGGGGATCAAGGCGGTGTTCGATCGCGTGATGCCCGACCCCAACGCCGGCGGGGGCGAGGATGTGTTCGGCCCGTACAAGCCGATCCTCGACCACTTCTCCGCCGGCGGCCGCGTCGAGATCGCCGACACCACGCCCACCGCCGACGCGCTCAAAACACTCAAGGCCATCCAGGGCCTGGAAAAGCTCGCCGGCGAACATTTCGATTTCGAGGACGATGAGCTGGAGCTGCCGGCCGCGATGGAGTTCATCCTCGAAGGCCTGCACCAGTCGCGCATGATCGGCAAGGACGACCTGGACGGCATCGTGAATTACTACGACGCCCTGGGCGACATGATGCAGGACATCATGGACCAGGCCGAATAGGCATGCCGGCTTCAGCCGGCGTGATAGGCGTGCCAGCTTCAGCCGGCATGGCATGGGTCGGTTGATGGGTAAATCGGTTGTTCAGTCCCCCACGCCAAGCCATAGCGCAGCGGCGGCTTGGGTTCCCCCCCTTCACATAGCGTTCGGAGTACCGCGATGATACGTATCCCACTTTGATATCTCATGCGGCGAGGCAGGGGCATCGGCAAACGGTTTGGACCAAGTCGGCGTCGAGGCATAAGGCCTGCCCCGCATGGCAGGCGTCTGTCCCATGCCCGTGCCGGGCGTGCCGGCCTCTCAACGCAGACCATTCACCTTCGGCACCCCCTCAATCAAGGGGATGCTAAGCTGGTGCGGCTGGCCGGCGTGGTCGGTGAAGCGGACGATCGCGGCGCCGTCGTCGACGTGCAGGTCGGCGTTGGCCGCGGGCTTGGCCGCGCCGCGCTCGGTCGCCAGCATCACCCAACCGAACACCGCGTCCGTGGCGACCTTTGCGCGAAGCTCGGCGCACGTGCTTGGCTCCCATTGGGTCGACACGTCGCTGTGCCAGCCCTGCAGGTAAGGGTCCTCCTGGCCGCGCACCAGGTCGATTTTCCAATCGATCGGTCCGACCGGCGTGATGCTCAGGTTCGGCCCCTCGGCGTCGACCGTCAGCAGCGTGCCATCGTTGTCGAGCTTCACCTTGCGCTGGGGCCGATATCGCCACATCGCCGTCAGGTCGCGCGGCCGATCGGTTGCGATGCGATCGACCACGACCCAGCCCACGCCGCGCATGAACACCACGATGCGCGTGTGCGCCGCCTTGCCCTTCAGATCGGCGAAGCGGTCGTGCGTGGCTCGGGCGAAGTCGAATGCCTCGGTCACCGCCCAGTGCTTGGGGTCCAGCGGCGCGTCGGTCCCCTTGGGCTGGGGCAACTGCTCGCGGTCGTCGATCAGAATGACGTTGTGGCTGCGGCTGGAGTGGGCGAAATCGGTCCACCGGTCGCGCATGTACCAGAACCGGCCGGAGTCGACGAGAAAGTCCTTGCCGAACGCGGTGACCGACAGGTGCAAGGCATCGGCGTGAACCCAGCCCTGCCCTGCTGGCCCGGCGTCGAAGAAGCTCCATCGCGCCGCCGCGGTCCAGTCGTCGCGGCTGACCAGGTGGCCGGCCCACGGCGCGAACCGGCTGGGCGGGCCCTCGGGCCGCTCCCCTTGGGCACCGGCGGTGGCGATGTACCGCCAGTCGGGTCGATCGTATCGATCGGCCGCGGCCAGCAGGCGCCCCGCGGCGTTGCCGCGATCGCTGCGGTTGTTCTGCGGCATCGACCCGTCCGGCCGCACCAGCCCGGCCCAGTAGTCGTACATCTCGACCAGCCGCCGGCGGTATTTCTCCGGCATGTCGCGCCCCGCGGCGCGGCTGACCGTGGCGATGTTCTCATAGCTGCTCAGCGACACCCGGTGGTACCCGGAGCTCAACTCATCGTGCGCCCCATCGGGGTAGACCTGGTGGTCCATCTCCTTGAGCATCTGCTTCACCGCGTACCGATGCCAGTGCTCGGCTTCGGCCAGCTCCGGCAGCGCCAGGCCCAGTTGGTTCAATCCATCGTGCTCCATCAGCGCGTGGTTGTGGTGGTCCCAGTGGTGCATCTCGACGTACCGGCCGTGCTGCACGAAGCTGGAGAGCATCAGCAGCCGACCGGCGGGGCTGAAGCGCTCGGACCCGGCGAAGCCGTGGAACGCCGGCAGCCAACTCCGCATGCGCAGGCCCGCCTCCAGCACCCGCCAAGTCCAGACGTATTGGTGCTTCTGGCCGGGGTAGACCGTGTGCATGACCCAGTCGCGCACCAGCCGGTCAAACGCCGCGGCGTACTTCTCTTCACCGGTCTTGCGATAGGCCTGCAGCAGGTGAATGAAGAAGTGATGGCGGTTCAGCGAATAGGCGAACTCGCGATTGCCCTTCGGGCCGGTGTGATTCCAATCCCACGCGCCGTGGTGCCTGGGGATCGTGCCGACGCGATCGCCTTTATGCACCTTGTGCTCCAGCACGTGGTCGGCCAGGGCCACATGCCGATCATTCGGCTCGCCCAGCCGGTCGACGATCCATTGGCTTCGCCCCGCGCCGCGGTAGTAATCCAGCAGCGCCCGGCAGGCCGCGGCCTTGTCGCCGGCCTCGACCGCCGCCTGAACCTTGTTCAGGCCCGGCTTGTCCAGGTCCAGCGCGTCGAGCAGCAGGTCCACCCGCTCGGGATGGTGCTTGAGCAAATCGTCGATCGAAGTGATCTCGAGCCAGGCATCTGATTCGGGCCGAATCAGTTGCCCCGCCTCCTTATTCGCCGCCGGAGCGGGGGACGTTATCATAAGTGACCATCCAAGATACAGCAGCAGGCCGGCACGGCAGGGCAATGGAATACTCATGGTCCATTCAGGACGCCCGCCGATCGCGTCGAGGTTCACCGATTCAGCTTGTGTCATGGCCGAACGTTTTCCTTGGGCCGCCTCGGGGGCGATCGGGTTGCATGCATGGGCATCGCGCGTCCAGTTTCTCCGCCACCACCACCACCACCTCCTCCTCCTGCGGCGGCAACGGCGTCAGCGGCCGCGGGTCAGCCCTTGACCGCGCCGAGCTGGATGCCCTTGACCAGGTACTTCTGCAGCAGCACGAAGACGATAATCAGCGGGATGATGCTCATGGCGACCGCGGCCATGAGCAGGTTGGTCTGCTGAGCGCGGTGGGATTCGAAGAACAGCAGGCCGATCGGCAGCGTGTACTTGTGCTGGCTTTTGAGCATGACCAGCGGCCAGAAGAAGCTGTGGTAGCTTTGGATGAACACGAAGATGGTCAGCGTGATCAGGCCCGGCCGGGCCAGCGGGAGGATGATGTCCCAGTACAGCCGCCACTTGCTGGCGCCGTCGATGGCGGCGGCTTCGTCGAGACTGGTGGGGATGGTGAGCATGAACTGGCGCAGCAGGAACACGCCGAACGCCGTGAACGCCCCGGGCAGGATCAGACCCAGCATCGTGTCGACCAGGCCCAGGTAGATCATGATCTGGTAGTTGGGGATCATCATCACCAGCCCGGGCAGCATCATGGTGGCCAGATACATCAGGAAGACCTTGTCGCGACCGGGCCACTGCAAGCGGGCGAACGCGAACGCGGCCAGCGAACTGGTGAACACCTTCAGGAACGTGATCGCCGCGGCGACGAACAGACTGTTCCAGTAATAGCGCAGGAACGGAATCTGTCGGAAGACCTCGATGTAGTTGCTCCACTGAAAGCGGGGGGCGTCGGCGATGACCGGGGCCAGGGCGTCTTCGAGCAACAGGCGGTTGAACCGGTGCAGCGACACGCCCTGCAACTGGTCCATGTGCTCGATCAGTTCCGGCGCCGTGCGTTGAAGCTCGACATCGGCGAAGGCCTGATCGTCGTAGATCGGCCGGTCGCCGGTCACCACATCGCTAAGCGCTTGGCGCACGCCGGCCAGGACCGCGGGGTCGGGCGTCTGTTTGGCGTCGAAATCGGCAAGCATGGCCCGGGCCGGTTCGGCCATCAGGCCGCGCAGGTGCGCGGCCACCGGTGTCGGGGCGGCGAGCCGGGCCAGGAACCGCCGATCATCGCTGATGTCCCGGGCCAGCAGCCGGCTGCGGGGCTGGGCGAGCCACTGCTCGCGGGCGACCTGTTCGAGGGGCTTGACGCTGGTACACAGCATCCACACGAACGGCAGGACCAGCGTGAACGAGCCGATCACCAGCACCAGATGCAACCCCCACGCCCCGAAGAACCGGCGCCACACCGCGCCGACCGATCGGCGGCGCGGCGGCAGATTGCCCGGCGATTGCGGCGCGGTCTGGCCGGCCAACTCGGTCGGGGCGTCCGGCGGCGGGGTGGCGGGATGTTGCGTCGGTGAATGGGTCATCGGTGCGCGTTCACTCGTTGACGTACTTGTTGCCGAACTTCCAGTTGAACAGGGTGAGCAGAAAGATCATCACGAACAGCGCCCAGGCGACGGCGGCCGAGAAGCTCAGCCGACCGGTGCGGAAGCCCTCGATATAGATGAAGTAGCTGAGGGTGGTGGTCGCCCCGGCCGGTCCGCCGTTGGTCATGGTGCGTGCGGCCTCGAATCCGCCCTGCAGGCCGTGGATCGTCGCCATCACCGCGATGAAGAACGTGGTCGGCGCCAGTTGGGGCCAGGTGACGTTCCAGAACTTCTGGAAGCGGCTGGCGCCGTCGATGTCCGCCGCCTCATACAGGTCCTGCGGGATGTTGGTCAGCGCCGCGAGGTACAGCAGCATGTTGTTCGACCCGATCGCACCCCACAAGCCCATGAGCATCAGCGAGGGCTTGGCCCAGTGGTAATCGTAAATCCACAGCGGCGGCTCCAGGCCCGGCCGGTCCGTCGCCCCCGCCGCCCCGGCGACCATGTCCGGCAGGTTGTACAGGACGGGCGCCAGGCCCAGCAGGACGAACTGGCCGACCATGATCGCCAGACTCAACACCAGCGCCCCGCCCACGCCTTCCATCGGCGCCGAGACGAAGTCGCGACCGAGGCGCGCCGCTTTGGACCCCTGCCAGATCAACGCCAGCGCCAGCGCCGCGACCGCCGGCCAGAACAGCAAATCCATCGTCGCGCGCCAACGCATCGCCACCGCCAAGGGGATCAACACAAACAGCACCGGGATGACCGCGGCACCGCTTCCCAGTTCCCCGTCCCGCCACTGGCGGCGGATCTTCGACAGGCCCACCAGCAGCAGCCCGATCATCAGCCCGAAGCAGACCCACAGGCCCGCCTGCACCCACACCGCGGGCACCGCCTCGACAACGCCGCCAAGACGGTCCAGCATCGGCCGCAGCGCCGAGTTGATCGGCCCGTTCTCGGGGTTGTACATCTTCTTCCACAGCAGGAATGTCGGTACGCCCATCACGAAGTGCGGCGTGTAGAACAGCGTGCGGTAGGCGGTCACCCCGCCGGTCATCCCCAGAACGATCACCCCGCACAACACCCCGGTCAACAGGATCAGCATGCTCGTGGCGCCCATGCCCAGCACCGTCAGCAGCAGGATCGAGGCGACCAGCACGCCGCTGGCCAGCAGCGCCAGGCCCATCCGCATGCTGCCGCCTCGGGTGTCCCGCGACAGCAGCATCGCCGCGACCAGCGCCCCGGCGACCGAAAACGGGATCGCCATCATCAAAAACAGCGTGTTGCCCAGGTACTTCAGAAAATCGTCTTCGGTGACCAACCGGATAAAGTTCGACAGACCCACGAACTCCAGCGGCTCGTCCCGGAAGCGGTTGTGCCGGCGCAGATCCCAGTTGGTGAACGCCATGACCAGCGAGAAGGCCACCGGAAAGATCGTGAACATCAGCACGCCGATGATGTTCGGCGCCAAAAACCCGCACGCGGCGAGCACTTTCTTCAGGTTGTTGCGTCCTTTGGCGGCCATGGCTCAGTCAACCGGTTGCTCGTGCGGGTCATTCGCGGGTTGGTCCGACTCGGTCAGCCAGCCGCGCCGGCGGTACAGTTCACGATGGTACGGATTGTCGATCCACGCCAGCGGGACCGGCCGGCCCGCGGCACGGCGGCGGTCGATCTTGTCCTGGATCGCCCGCTTCTTGTCGTACAGCCGGCGCAACGCCGGATCCTCTTCGATCGAGCGGCGGATTTCACGGTTGATCCGCCGGGCGGCGTCGGCCGCGGCCTCTTGGGCACTGAGCACCCGGCTCATCACCGCGCCGTGCATCTGCCACGCCTGGCTGTGGGCCAGCTCGACCGAAACGAACGGGCTGATCGACCACGAAATGCCGTTCTCCCGCGCGTCGCGGGCAAAGGCCTCGTGTACGCTGTTGTCTGCGGTCCACTCGTTGGGGTGGGCCGGCGGCCGCTTGAATTCGGCCAGTTCCACGACATTCGGCCGCGGCGGCAGACTGTCGGCGATGCGCATCACGCGCCTGGAGTACGGCTCGCTGGCCAGGTACGCCAGAAAAAGCACGGCCAGATCCTTGTAGGGGCCGGCCTCGTACACCCCGATCGTGTGCCCGCTCAGCAACGAACAGGGGACCCCATCGTGCGGCGGCTCGGCAAAGCCCAGCGACACGTTCCCGCCCATCCGGCGCAACTCGATCAGCGCCCACCGGCCGGTGTTGAACATCGCCAGGTGGCCATCGTGAATCAATTGGAACAGCCCGCCCCGCATCCCGCCTTCGACCTCGAACGAGCTGATCTCCGCCGCGGTCGGCAGCAGGTGATCGACGTACGTCCACTTGTATTCCAGCTCGAGACTGCGCACCACGCGCGGGTCGTCCAGCGTGCAGTGGGTCAACGTCTCGTTGAACGTCGACACGCCGAACGTGCGGTACCAGAACGCCGGCATCCGGTCGGCCATGTACACCTGCTGGCGCTGGCCGGGCGTATTGGCCCGGGCGACAAGCTCCTTGCCGACCCGCTCAAACGCCTGGACCGTCCACCGCCGCGGCGGCACGTCCATGCCCACCGCGTCGAACACATCCTTGTTGACCATGTAGCTCATCGTCGAGACGTTGCTGGGAAACGCATACTGCCGGCCGTCCACCCTCATCACCGGGTCCAGCGTCTCATACGTGGCCTCGGGCGTGAACCCCAGCTCGCGCGCCGCCTCGGTCACGTCGGCGATCATGCCGATCTGCACCATGTAATGAACATTGGGCCCGGCGGTGGGCAGAAGGTCGCTGGCCACGCCCGAGACGCCCTGGATCACGCGCTTGCGCATGTCGTGCGAAGCGCGGTCGATGCGCAGCTCAAACGCCGGCACGACCACCGTCAGCGGCAGGTCCGCCTCGCGGGTCTGGGCCGACCAGACCTTCGGGCCATCCGCGTTGCCCGCGGCGATGGCACGGCGCTGCTCATCGGTCCAGCGCCGGTCCCGGAAACCCCGCAGCTCCTCCATCGTCGTCAACGTATGCCGCTCGCCGTGGCCCTGTTCGATCAGCCACTCGTGGAACAGTTGCGTGGTCCGCACCCGCGTTGGATTCGCAGCGGTTGTCCAGTAAAGCACCGGCAGCGGACTGGTCGCAGCCGGAAAAGACAAATAAGTCCCTGCCCCCGCCAGGCACAGAATCAGACCCATGGCTAAGAACAAAAACTTCATCGACGTCGGTCCCTGCGATCCGATGACCCGCGAATCATAACGGACGCGACGCCCGTTCGCCCGGACAAGGCCACGAAGCGTTCGGTCGGCCGCGCTTATACCTCGATTATTCACCACACACAACACAGTGCAACACAGAAAAACGCCCTGAACAGGGTCGGCCCCATCCTGTTCCGTTCCCTGCTCGTCCTCGTAATCGATCACGAAGCCGCGAAACCCGAATCGCGTACGAGGACGATTACGAGGACGGAGCAGTTACGGTTTCTGCCTTGGCAAAAGGGGTTTTTCAGGGGCCGACGGGGCGAAAACACGCACAACGGCATGCAAAGCTTGCCCGCCCCCCGCGAGAGGGGTAATCTTCCGTCAGTTGGCCACGGCCCGGCCAACCGGACGGTTTTTCACAGGGCCTATCCGTTGATGAGTTCATCGCGGCATGTTTACACCCAACATTCTGTTTCTGTTCCCGGATCAGTGGCGGTGGGATTTTCTGGGCTGCGGTGAAGAGCGCATCCCCGTTCGCACGCCGAATATCGATGCGTTGGCGGCCCGGGGCGTTCGCTTCACCCAATGCCGCAGCAATTCCCCGGTCTGCGCCCCGGCCCGGGCCTGCCTGGTGCAGGGCCTTGGCTACGACCGCTGCGGCGTGCCGGATAATTCGGTCGACACCGATGCGAACCTGCCGAATTACATGAAGCAACTTCAGGCGGCCGGCTACCAGACCGCGGGCTGCGGAAAGTTCGATCTGTTCAAGCCGACGCGGTTCCGCGGACTCGAGGGGTGGACCGACCGGCTGGGTACGATCGGCTTCGATCGTGGTTATGACCAATCGGGCAAAATGGACTGCGCCCGCAACGGCTGGCCCGAGCCGCAGGATTTCTACGCCGCCCACCTGCACAAGCAGGGACTGATGGAACAGCATGCCCAAGACTACAAGCGGCGCTGGCAGATCAAGGAAAGCGGCGCGATCGGCGCCTGGCCCTCGCCGCTGCCGACCGCGGACCACACCGATGAGTTCACCGCCGCCAACGCCCTGCGACTGCTCGATGAACTGTCGACCGATCAACCGTGGTATCTGTGGGTGAACTTTCCGGGTCCGCACGATCCGTTCGACGCCCCGCCGGAGTATCGCCGGCGTTACGATGACGTCGATCTGCCGATGCCGGTGCGCCCCGACCCCGAGGCGAACGCCGACGAGGTCATGCATCAGCGGCGCGGTTACACCGCCTGCTGCGAGCACATCGACGAGCTGTGCGGCCGGATCATCGCGAAGGTCGCCCAGCGCGGCGAACTGGACCAGACGCTGATCATCTTCGCCTCCGATCACGGGGAGATGCTCGGTGACCACGGCCGTTGGGCCAAGAGCGTGCCGCAGGAGGGTTCGATGCACGTGCCGTTGATCGCGGCCGGCCCCGGCGTGGCCGGCGCGGGGCGCACCTGCGACGGGCTGGTCGAGTTGATCGATCTGGCGGCGACGATCACCGAGTCCGCCGGGGCGCAGCCGGTGGACGGCTGGGACAGCCGCTCGCTCGCGCCGATGTTCGCCGGCCAGACCGACAGGCATCGCGCGATCACGCTCAGCGGCCTGCGCGATTGGCGCGCGGCGTTCGACGGGCGATACAAGCTCATCATGCGCAACGGCAAACGCGATGCGGTTTACGACCTGCACGCCGACCCCGGCGAAACCAGGAACGTGATCGATTCCGTCGACGGCGCGTTGATCGATCGCCTCGAATCGGCGATGCCGTGACCGCGCACTCAGCCGCAAGCGGCGGAAATTTCTGACATCCTTAACCCCAAAGATTCACCACAGAGCGACTGTGTCGCTTGTCAAGTTGTTGCGGCCCCGGCCGGACAGCTTCTTGAAAACGTTGTTGAACTTGTCGGAAAGATTCTCAAGCATCGCGTCGGTTGCCTTGCATTGGGTTCGCGGATCGCTGGGCCGACATCATCGCGGCTGGCGGGAGGGGTGGTCGGCGGGTCGGCGGTCGGCGTCCTTGAGCGGCGGGGCGCCCAATTGCTCGTCCAGCCAGCCCGCGGCGAGCACGGC
>CAZUHK010000092.1:0-12028 GCA_964620345.1 uncultured Planctomycetaceae bacterium | reverse complement strand
GGCGATTCTCAGCAACTGGTTGTACTTGGCGTTGCGGTCCGAGCGGGCCGGGGCGCCGGTCTTGATCTGCCCGCAGTTGGTCGCGACGGCCAGGTCGGCGATGGTCGCGTCTTCGGTCTCGCCCGAGCGGTGGCTTATGACCGCCGCATACCCGTTGCGCATCGCCAGGTTCACCGCCTCGAACGTCTCGCTCAGCGAACCGATCTGGTTGACCTTCACCAGGATGGCGTTGGCCGTGCCGCTGTCGATGCCCTTCTGCAGGAACCTGGTGTTGGTGACGAACAGGTCATCGCCGACGAGTTGGACGTGATCGCCGACCTTCTCGGTCAGTAGCTTCCAGCCCTTCCAGTCGTTTTCGGCCAGGCCGTCTTCGAGCGAACGGATCGGGTACTTCCCGCACCACTCGGCCCAGTAGTCGGCCATCTCGTCGGGCTTCCAGATCTTCTTCGGATCGCTCTTGAAGAACTTGTAGCCCTTTTTCTGCTTGTCCCACATTTCGGAGGTCGCGGGGTCCAGGGCGATGAAGATCTGCTTGCCCAGGTCGTAGCCGGCGGCTTCGACGGCTTCCTCGATCACCTTGATCGCGTCTTCGTTGTCCTGAAGGTCGGGTGCGAAGCCGCCCTCATCGCCCACGGCGGTGGAGAGCTTGCGTTTGGTCAGCACCTTCTTGAGCGCGTGGTAGATCTCGACGCCGGCCTGCAGGGCGCTTTGGAAATCCTTGAAGCCCCAGGGTTGAATCATGAACTCCTGGAAGTCGACGTTGTTGTCCGCGTGCTTGCCGCCGTTGAGGATGTTCATCATCGGCACGGGCAGGGTCTTGGCGCCGGTGCCGCCGAGGTAGCGGTACAGCGGCAGGCCCGATCCCTCGGCCGCGGCGTGGGCCACGGCCATCGACACGCCGAGGATGGCGTTGGCGCCGAGCTTGGCCTTGCTGGGCGTGCCGTCGAGCTCGATCATGATCGCGTCGATCTCTTCCTGCTCGCGGGCGTCGATGCCCAGGATTTCCGGGCCGATCTGCTCGTTGACGTTTTTGACGGCCTTGGCCACGCCCTTGCCGGCCCACTTCTTGCCGCCGTCGCGCAGTTCGACCGCTTCGTTCTCGCCGGTCGAGGCGCCCGAGGGCACTATCGCGCGGCCGACGGCGCCGCCGGTCAGCCAGCATTCGACTTCCACGGTGGGGTTGCCGCGGCTGTCGAGCACCTGGCGGCCGCGAATCATTTCGATCTCAAAGCTCATGGCGTGATCCTTATCCAGCGGGTGGGTCGGGTCCGGGGGCGGTTAGTGTAGCAGGCGGTCGGGGCGCACAACAATCATCGCGATGGCGTTGAACCGCCGGGCCATTACAATGCCTTAACTAATCAGCCCGCCGCGCTTCGCGGCGGGAAACGGAGTGATCGGCTCATGCGAACCGTTGCGATGGCGATGTGCGGGCTGGCCCTGGCGGCCTCAGGGTGCGGCGGGGACATCCAGACCTCCGACGCCGACGTCCAGGTGATCCAGTACGACGCCCTGCGGGAGTACCTGGCCAAGGGCGAGACGGTGATGGTGGACGTGCGCTCGCCGCAGACGTACGACGCGGGGCACATCCCCGGGGCGATCAACATCCCGTTCACCAGCTTCCGCCAGCGTGACGCGCGGCTGGACGAGGCCGGGCGGATCGTGATCTACGCCGGCGGCTGGACCGATCCGCTGTCGGTCGCCGGCGTCAAGCGCGCGATCGCGCTGGGCTACGGCGATGTGTACGAGTTCAAGGGCGGGGTCGACTTGTGGGAGGATTCGGGCCGGACGCTGGTGAAGACCACGCCCGCGGCGCCGGGCCGGCCAGAGGCGGGGCAGTAGGCGGTAGGCCGCGGCGAAGCGCGGCGGAACCGCGGCGCTAAATGTCTTGCGCGACCCAGGGCACATCGTCGACGCCGGCCTGTTGATTGGCGCGGCGGGCCATGGCGAACAGCAGGTCGCTCACGCGATTGATGTAGGGCACGACACCTTCGCCGACCGGCTCGGCGTGGGCCAGGGCGACGATGCACCGCTCGGCGCGGCGGCTGACGGTGCGCGCCAGGTGCAGCCGCGCCGCCAGTTCGCAGCCGCCGGGCAGGATGAACGTTTTGAGCGGCGGCAGTTGCCCGCTGACCGTGTCGATCAGGCCTTCCAGTTCGGTCACGTGGGCCGGGGTGATGCGCACCTCGTGGGGCAGCTTGCCCGCGTCGTTGGGCGTACACAGGTCGGCGCCCAGGTCGAACAGGCGGGATTGGAGTCGCGTGAGGATGTCGGCCAGTTGCGCGTCTTGGCAGACCACGGCCGCGACGCCCAGGGCGCTGTTGAGCTCATCGACAGTGCCGTAGGCCTCGACGCGAAGGGCGTCTTTGGTGGTGCGCGCCCCGCCGTACAGGCCGGTGGAGCCATCGTCGCCGGTGCGGGTGTAGAGCTTCATTGGGCCGGCTCGGTGGCGGGTTGGCCGCCGGGGGGCGCGGCGGTGGCCTGCGGCTGGGTCGGCTCGTCGGCCAGCGGGTCGGGGCGGTACAGCCGCACGTTGTCCAGTGCCCAGACCTTGTCGGTGAAGTGGCCGTTGAGGTCGTCGTCGCTGATCTCGGTTCGGCGTGTGGGTTCGATGGCCATCTGCATCTTGGCTTCGAGGTTGTCCAGCAGGGAGACGAACAGCGCCTCGGGCGTGGCCGGCAGCTTGGCGGCGCCGAACTCGGGCCGGCCGTGGTGGGAGAGGATGATGTGCTGAAGGACCATGAGCGCGGGGCGGGGGATGTCGTGGCCGGCCTCGCCGCACAGCTCGGCCTTCTTCTCCAGCCACATCGCGCCGCGGGTGATGTGGCCGATGAGCTGGCCGTCGTCGGTGTAGGCAAAGCCCTCACGCCAGGTCAGCTCGGCGCACTTGCCCAGATCATGGATGAACAGGCCCAGCACGATGATGTCGCGATTGAGATCGGCAAACAGCGGCAGCATCCGGTCGGCCAGCCGCAGCAGGCCCAGCGTGTGCTCCAGCAGGCCGCCGAGGAAGGCGTGGTGCAGCGTGATGCCCGCGGGCGCCTGCTTGAAGGCGTCCATCAGCTTGGTGTCCTGCAGGTACGCCTCGGCCAGGGCGCGGATCGCCGGGCTTTGCACGGTGCGCACGATCGCCGAGAGCTCGGCGAACATCTGCTCGACGTCGTTCTCCGTCACCGGCAGCAGATGCGTCAGCTCCTCGTCGGTGGGCTTGGCCTTCTCGATGTGCTGAACGATGACCTGAAGCTGGCCCTGGTAGGGCTGGGTCTGGCCCTCGATGCGGACAAAGCCATCGGTCGGCAGGGCGTTGACCAGCTCCTCGTTGGCGTTCCACATGCGCGCCGAGAGCCGGCCGGTCTTGTCGGCGATCAGGCACTTGAGGTACGGCTTGCCGGCGCGGGTCAGCCCGAGCTGCGCGTTCTGCACGGCGAACATGCCCTCGATCCACTGGTTGGGCCCGAGGTCTTTGATGTAGACGCGATCGGTCATGGAAGCTCCTTGAAGTTCAGCCGCATCGTAACCGGGCCGGGGCGGTGGGACCAAGTAACGCTCGCCGTGTTCGGATCGCAACGCGGAGAGCGCGGAAAGGCGCCAAGGGCGCGGCGCGGGAAAAAGCGGTTCAGCGGGGCGGCTGCGCCACGCGCAGCCAGTCGGTCTTGCGCAGCGCATCGACGAATGCCTCGGGCAGGGCGCGGCGGTGGGGGGCGAGGCGCGGGGCATACGGCGTGGTGGCGAGGATGGGCGTGCGGTTCTGCGTGCTCAGCCAGTGGGGATTGTCGCGGCGCGAGGTGTCGGCCGGATCGGGGCGCGTGGCGTTGACGACAAGGCCGGCCAGACGCAGGCCCGCACCGGCGATCGCGCCGCAGGTCAGCGCGGTGTGGTTGAGCGTGCCCAGGCCAGCGCGGGTGACGACGACCAGCGGCGCGTCGATGCGCGCGGCCAGGTCGAGCACGGTGCGGCGGGGGCTGATCGGCACCATCATGCCGCCGATGCCCTCGATCAGCAGCACGTCGCAGCGGTTTGCGATGCGCCGGATCGCCGCGTCGATGCGCCGCATCGACACCGGCCGACCGCCACGGGCCACGGCCGCGGCGGGGGCCAGCGGCAATTCGTAGCCGATCGGCTGCACGTCGGCCAGGTCCAGCGGCACATTCGCATGACGCCGCAGCGCCAGCGCATCGTCGCTGATCCATCGGCCGCGTCGCTTCGTGCCACCGGTGGCGACGGGCTTGCACACGCCCACGCGTGTGCCGCGCTCGGCCAGCAGGCGCGCGATGCCGCAGGTGACGGCGGTCTTGCCCACGCCGGTGTCGGTCGCCGTGATGAACAGCGCGGGATTGGTCAGCCAAGGCCGCGGCATGTTCACGCCGGGTTGCGATGGACGCCGCGGTACTGGTGCAGGGCGACGGGCAGGTGGTCGGCGAGCCGGTCGGCGGTGAGGCCGGCGTGGCCGTGGTGGTCGGCCCAACAGTCGGCGGCCAGGCCGTGCAGGTGGGCGCCGAGCACCGCGGCGTCGAACGGTTCCATGCCCTGGGCCATCAGACCGGCGATCGCGCCGGTGAGCACGTCGCCGCTGCCGGCGGTGGCCAGGGCAGGGTTGCCGGTGGCGTTGATCGCGGTGCGCCGGCCGTCGGCGATGACGGTCTGGTGGCCCTTGAGCACGACGATGGCGTTGTAGGCCACGGCCAGCTCGCGCGCCGCGGCGGGCCGCTGGTCCGGGTCCGTCGGGCTGGAGCGGACGCGGGCGGGCTCGGCCAGGCGATGGAACTCACCGGGGTGGGGCGTGAGCACCAGCGGGCAGCGCGGCACGCTCGGGGCGTCGGCCAGTTGCGCGAGGTTGTTCAGCCCATCGGCATCGAGCACGACGCGCGCGGGCCGGCGAAGAATCGCCTCGATCAACTCCTGCTGTTCGCGCCCCACGCCCATGCCCGGGCCCACGGCCAGCACGGTCTTGTCATCGGTGTTCGCATCGATCGCGCCCATCGCACGCTCACCCGCGGCCGGATCGATCGCGATGCCCGTGGCGCCGGGTTCGATGATGAGGCAGAACGGCAGGATGTGTTGCGGCACCGCGAGCTTGGCCAGACCCGCGCCGATGCGCAGCGCCGCGCCGGCCGCCAGCGCGGGCGCGCCGATCATCGTGGCCGAGCCGCCCACGACCACCACCGTGCCGAACGTGCCCTTGTGGGCGTCGCGCGGCCGCGCGGGCGCGGCGGGCATGAGTTGAGTATCGGCGGCGTCGATCAAATCGGTGCGAACTCCCCTTTACCCACACTACTGCGGAACGATCAGTGTGACATTCAGGCGGCGTTCGTGCAAACCGCCCCGGCGGGTTCAGCGTCCATCGGCGGCGCGCTGGATCAGCGTGGCCGAGTAGGCGGCGCCGAAGCCGTTGTCGATGTTGACCACGCTCACGCCCGCGGCACAACTGGTGAGCATGCCCAGCAGCGCCGCCAGCCCGGCGAACGCCGCGCCGTAGCCGACGCTGGTGGGCACGGCGATCACCGGCGCCGCCACCAGCCCGCCGACCACGCTGGGCAAGGCGCCTTCCATGCCGGCGATGCAGACGATCACCGCCGCACCGTCGATCTCATCCAGCCGGGCCATCAGCCGATGCACGCCCGCCACCCCCACATCGCTCACGCGGTGATGGGCCTGGCCGAGAAACGCGAAGGTCAGCGCCGCTTCCTCGGCGACCGGCTCGTCGGATGTGCCGGCGGTGACGATGGGCACCGACGTACCCCGCAATCCGGGAGCATCGCCGATCAGCAGCGTCCGCCGCCGACTGCCGGGCTCGACCTTGGCGAACGTCTGCTCGACGGCCGCGGCCTGCTCGGCCGTGGCGCGGGTGACCAGGGCGCAGCCGGCGCGGTCGATCAGCGTGCGGGCGATGGCGACGACCTGCTCGGCGGTCTTGCCCGCTGCGTAGATCACCTCCGGCACGCCGCAGCGGTGGGCGCGGTCGTGGTCGATCGTGGCGAAGCCCAGCGACTGGGCCTCGGGCGCGAGCATCCGCGCCGCTTCGTCGGCGCTGCGTGCGCCCGCGGCGACCTCGCGGAGCAGATTTTCAAGTGTTGAGCGGTCGATGGGCATGCGAAGGCGGTTCCTTGCGGAAAAATAATCTCGTTGGTGTCAGAACGGTGGCACACCCATTGCCGGGCGAGCGTCGATCATATGGGTTCGACTCCGACCACTGCACGGCGGAGGGCTGGTGCTCCGGGGGCGGCCCTCCGCCGTTTTCTATTCGCCGTCGCCGGTCCGCTGCACCTCGATCTTCAGCCCGCCCAGCAGCGGCGCCAGCGTCACCATGTCGTTGGTCCATTGCCCGTCGGCCATGTCGCTGGTCGCGAAGGTGATGTGCGTCGCGTCGAACGGCGTGTCGGACCCGAGCGTCGCGTCCAGGTCCACCCACCGCCCGTCGATCCACGCCTGGGTCCACATGTGATAGCCGAAGATTTCGCGGTGGCCCAGCGCCTCATCCACGTACACCAGCCCGCTGGCGGTTCGGCTGGGCATCCCCGCGGCCCGCAGCATCGCCGCCAGCAGCACCGCGTGTTCCGTGCAGTCGCCCTGCTGAGTCCGCGCGACCTCGCCGGCCGAGGCGAAGCCCACGCTCAAATCCTTCTTCTGGACATGCTCGTGTACGAACCGCCGCAACGCCTCGGCCCGCGGCGCCGCCCTGGCCATCGGGCCGGCGGTCGCGAGCACCCGCCGCGCCAGTTTCATCACCGCCGCGTCCTGGCCATCGATCATGCTCGAATGTTCGACCTTCGGCACCGCCACCGGCCCGTCGGCCTTCGCCGGGCGGGTCAGGTCGATGCTGATCCTGGCGCTTTGCTCATCCCGCCGCTGGACCTGCTGCACCGCGGTCTGCGGGATGTCGGCCAGCTCGCCGGCCTTGCTCTTGATGATGAACGTCGCGGCCTTCAACTCGCGCGGGTTGGCGATCGGCTTGTCGGGCTTGATCAGCGTGGCGTTCATCAGCTCCGCGGGTTTGCGGTCGGCGGTGGCAAGGGCCTTGTCGGCCGCGATGATCGTCATCGACATGCCGCCCATGTCGGTCGTTGCCCGCAGCGGCCAGCCACGCTCGTCCACGTAGCCGATGCTCTTGACCCCCGGCATGTGCGACATGGCGATCGACACCTTCGTGGCCGGCACGGTCTTGCCGAACGCCTCGATCGTCTCATCGCCCAGCACCTTCATCGTGACCTGGTAGGCCTGGGCACCGGTCATCGGGTCGAGCGTGCGATAGGTGATGGTCTTCTGGCCGGCCTGCATCTGCTGCTTGATGTGCCCGGCCGCGGCGGCGGGGGGCAGCCAGTCGCCCTGGACCGGCGGGTGGGTCTGCCGGCGCGCGCCGTCCGGGCCGGTGTTCGTCGCCTCGATGCCCGCGTCGGTGAACCGCCATTCGACGCTCTGGCTGAGCATCGACATGTCCGTCACCGCCTTGGCGCTGATCGGCTTGCCATCGGTGGTCTCGACGAACCGTGTGTCGATCGCGATCGCGATGCTCGCCGGCCCGCGCGCGACCTTGAGCTGCGTGCGGCTGGTCGTCGCGATCTGCCCGGCCTTCTCCGCCTGGGCCTGCATCATCCAGCCGGTGGGCTGGCCCTGCAGTTCGACGACGAACCACTGCTCGATATCGCGCGCCTCGGCCGGCACCGGCCACAGCAGGCCCAGCGCCACGGTGAAGATCGATAGAAAACGCATTGACATTGGCTCCGTTGGGTTGGACCGTTGGACTGGCGGTGCATTGTATTACGCATCGGCCCGCGCTACAGTTTGGGCGATGTCGGAACCTGCGGATAAGCTGCTGCAACGCCTCGAATCGGTGATCGCGCCCTACCGCCGGCTGCTCACGGCCTACTCGGGCGGCGTGGACTCGACGCTCGTCGCCGCCGCCGCGCGCCGCGCGCTGGGCAAGGCCGACGCCCCGGCCGCGATCGGCGATTCGGCTTCGCTGCCCCGCCACGAACTCGACCAGGGCCGCGCCATCGCCGTCCAGCTCGATCTGCGACTCATCGAAGTCCAGCCCGGCGAGCAGGACGATGCGAACTACCAGGCCAACCGGGGCGACCGCTGCTACTTCTGCAAGACGCATCTTTACGACGAGCTGCACGCTTTAGCCGACGAACTGGGCATCGCGCACATCGCCAACGGCACCAACGCCGACGACCCGGGCGACCACCGCCCGGGCCTGGCCGCGGCGGCCGAGCACCGCATCGTCAGCCCGCTGCTCGAAGCGGGGCTGAGCAAGGCCGACGTGCGCACGCTCGCTGAATACCTTGGCCTGCCCAACGCCGACAAGCCCGCCGCCGCGTGCCTGGCCAGCCGCCTGGGCTACGGCACGTCGGTCACGCCGCAGCGCCTGTCGATGATCGAGCGGGCCGAGTCGGTGTTGCGTGAGCTTCACTTCCGCGGCTTCCGCGTCCGCCACCACGAGGCGGGCCCGGCGAAGATCGCGCGGATCGAAGTGCCGCTGGATCAACTGCAACGCCTGCTCGAACCGACCACGCGCGAACGGATCACCACGCACCTCAGCGCCATCGGCTACACCTACGTCGCCGCCGACCTCGCCGGCTTCCGCTCGGGCAGCGGCAACGCGGTGCTTGCATCGGCCCGGGCGGAACAGTAGCCCGCATCCGTCGGCCCGCGGCTTGGGCACATCCAAGTCCCGACAAATCTTCGCGGCCAGAAAATCATTGAGATCACGCTGGCGCGGCACAGAGGTGCAACGCCGATTCGCCCCGGTTGATGTAGATGCTGTGGCTGCCGCCTTCGCGAAACCGTTCGCATCCGTGCCGCTCGATATGGCGGATCAAATCGCGACGCTTCATGCCGACGCGATATCCAGTTCTTCCCGGATCACATCCAGTCCTGAAGAGGATTCCTGCGACAACTCGCGGTTGGCCTGGACGATCATCGCGACGGCCTCTCGGAGGTTTCGGCGTGCCTCCTCGATGTTCGCGCCTTGCGTATTGGCGCCGGGAAGCTCCTCGACATACCCGGTGTAACCCTCGGTAACCTTCTGGTAGATTGCCGTGAGTTTCATGGCATCAGTCCATATTAAATCTAATCCGCCGCCGATGCACGCAGCAACGAAGAATCACGGGGGCTTGGGTTTGGCGATCATCGCACGCTTCTGTGCGACGTGGCGGGTTGGGGAGATGACCTTGTCGGGTCCGGTCCTTCGCTGCTGACCGATCGCGTATGGTCATCGGCTGGCCCCTGTTTGTTTTCTGCTTTCTTGCATTCGGGGCGTAGGTTCGGGTTCACCGGTCCCGCACGTGCTGCCACGCGGCGGCGATCTGCGGGGCGTCGGCGTCGCTGACGATCTCGACGGCGCCCATCGCGGTGGGCAGAACCAGGCGGATGCGGGCGTCGGCGACTTTCTTGTCGAGCAACATCGCGGCCATGAGCGTGTCGGTATCCGGCAGTTGCTCTTTCGTCGGCAAGCCGATCCGCGCGAGCAGGGCGGTGAGTTTGTCGAGCAGGCCGGCGTCGCACGTGCCGCGGTCGATCGCGAGCTTCGTCGCGGCGACCATGCCCAGCGACACCGCCTCGCCGTGCTCGATGCGGCCGTAGCCCGCGGTGGCTTCGATCGCATGCGCGAAGGTGTGGCCGAAGTTCAGGTGCGCCCGCACGCCCGCTTCCTTTTCGTCGGCCATGACGACCGCGGCCTTGATCGCGACGTTGCGCGCGATCAGTTCGGTCATCACCGCCGGATCAAGCGCCTGAATCTTCGCGAGGTTGGCCTGGATCCAGTCGAATAATTCACCATCGCGGATCACACCGTGCTTGACGCACTCGGCCAGGCCGCAGCGCAGCTCGCGCGGCGGCAGGGTCTGCAACACCAGCGGGTCGATCACCACGGCGACGGGCTGATGGAACGCGCCGATGAGGTTCTTGCCCTGCGGGACGTTGACGCCGACCTTGCCGCCGACGCTGGCATCGACCATGGCCAGCAGCGTGGTGGGGCACTGGATGAACGGCACGCCGCGCAGGTAGGTCGCGGCGATGAAGCCGGCGGTGTCGCCCGCGACGCCGCCGCCGAGCGCGACGACCGGGCTGCGGCGCTCCAGCCGATGTTCGAGCATCGTGTCGTACGCGGCACGAACGGTGTCGAGCGTCTTGTGATCCTCCCCGGCCGGCATGGCGTGGGTCAGCACGTCGTACCCGGCGGCGCGCAGCGATTCGACGGCGCGCTGGCCGTGGATGTTCAGGACGTTGGCATCGCCGATGAGGATGCACCGGCCGTGGGGCGCCGCTTCGCGCGTGAGGTGGCCCAGCGCATCGAGCGAGCCGGGCCGGATCGTCACGTCGTAGCGGTGGTGGGGCAGTTCAATCGCGACGGTCGCCATGGGCCTCCTCCGCGTGGTGTTCGTTGTCGAGCGAGCCCAAAGCGTCGGCGGGGTCGCCGGGCAGATCGTCGCGGTACTCGACGGTCTGGCGCTGGGCCATCTGCTCGGCCTCGCGCCGGGCGCGGCGCTCTTCGAGCGCGCTGGGCCGGCCCGCCGCGGCGCGGCGGATCATCGCGTACGCCCCGAGCATGAGCAACACCAGCGCGATCGGCAGGACATACACCGTAACGCTCGGGCCCGCGCCGCCGCCGGACGCGGCGTCGGCGTCAACCTGCATCGACCGGCCGACGAACACGGGGTACGTCATCGTCTGCCCGTCGCGGTTGGGCTGCTGGATGAACTTGAAAAACCGCGCGGCCAGCTCGACCTTGGCGCCGCGGGCCTCGGGGATCTGGTGCGGGCCGAGCGTCCGGGCGATCGCGAGCGTCGGCGGGGCGGCGAGGTAGACGATCACCACCCCGCCGCGCGGGGCGCGCACGGTCAGCGCCCGCACGTCCTCGTAGCCCACGCGCGACAGCAGGCCCATGTCGACGATGCTCTCGAGCGTGCCGGTGATCAGGAACAGCCCGCCGCGATGCTCGGCCGGCTCGGCGCGGATCGCGGGGAAATCGGGCACCGTCGCGCCGACCATGTTCTCCTGCGGATCGTCCGCCCACTGCCGGGCGTTCTGCAACAGCGCATAGAGGCCCGCCTCGTCGGCCGTGCCGCTGAAATCCGCGGTGTCGCCGAGCATGACGCGCTGCGTGTCGTTCAGCGGCGGCGGCGCGGCCAGCAGCAGGGCGATGAGGGTGACAAGGGCGGACGGCATGGCGACATTCTAACGACGGGGTTCGTTTCCGGGCGCATCGGCGAGGCGCGACGCGGATGGCGCGCCACATCGCGTCGGGCGGTGTGTTGGACGTGCGAGGGGCGCGCGAAGTTCACCGCGGGCCCCGGATCGAACGCCGCCGGGGCGTGTGATCGCATGGCCGCTCACGCCGCGCGGCGCAGGCCGCGGAACGTCAGGGCGGGTTGGCGGCGGGGGTGGGGCGTGGGCCGGGCGCCGCCGCGGCGGCGCGCGGCCGCGGCGATGCACCGATCGAACGCCTGCAACTGTCGCCGGGCGAGCCAGACGCGCCAGGGCGAAGCAAAGCGAAGCCGCCGCGCGACGCCCAGGCCGCTGATCAGCTCGCGCAGACCCTCGCGCGTGGCCTGCAACGCCCGGGCGACGTCGGCTTCGTGGTCGGTGCCGATCGCCTCGGCCATCTTCGCCGGCAGGGCGATGGCCGTGCGTCGCAGGTGCGCCGTCAAGCCGGACTTCTCATCGACGGGGAAGCCGGCGGTGAGCCGATACACCCGCCGCACCAGTCGCGCGGCCCGCTGCCAGTCCCGGTGTCGCTCGAACGACGCGGTGGACATGCGTACGCCTCCGACCGTTACATCGGCCCGATCGCGAGGCGGGGTGAATCAGGAGCGTCCGGTCACCGCGGGGGATTGCAGCTTCAGCAGGTCGTCGGCATACACCGTTGCGACGAGGAAGCGCGGCGCACCGGCGGGGTTGGGAAACTCCACCTCGAACGCCTCGCCCCGCTTGTGTGCAAACACCGCCACACCTGTGCTGCCCGCGAGCAGCCCCGCTTCGGCGGCCGTGCTCTCGGCCGCCTTCTTCGTGTCGTCGCTGATCAGCGTCCCGA
>CAZUHK010000091.1:0-12114 GCA_964620345.1 uncultured Planctomycetaceae bacterium | reverse complement strand
GCGGAACAAGAGGACAGCGGCGGGTTCATCCACGGCGCGGTGTATCTTTTCTCGCTCGACCCATCGGACCTGTCGGCCGCGCCGACGCTGGGCCAGAAACTCACCAACGGCACAGCCCTGGCCGGCGGCGGGACGCTGAACCTGAGCGACGGGGACTTTTTCGGCTCCGCGGCGTTGAACGGCGCGGGCGATGTCCTGGCCGTGGGGGCGCGGCTCGACGACACCGGCGGGTTCGCCGGCGGCGCGGTGTACTTTTTCTCGCTCGACCCATCAGACCTGTCGGCCGCGCCGACGCTGGGGCAGAAACTCGCCTCCGGCACGCCTCTGGCCGGCGGCGGGACGCTGAACCTGAGCAGCAATGACTTGTTCGGCTCCGCGGCGGCGTTGAACGGCGCGGGCGATGTCCTGGCCGTGGGGGCGCGGTTCGACAACACCGGCGGGACCTCCGGCGGCGCGGCGTACCTGTTCTCGCTGGACCCATCGGACCTGTCGGCCGCGCCGACGCTGGGCCAGAAGCTCGCCTCCGGCACGCCCCTGGCCGCCGACCCCGGTCTGCCGCTGGTGGATCAGAACTTCTTCGGCTCGGCCGTGGCGTTTAATCACACCGGGGACATTCTCGCCGTCGGGGCCGAGGGGCAGATGGACACGGTCGATGATGATTCGGTGTTCCTGTTCTCGGTCGATCCGGACGACATCACCGCGGGCCCGGTGCTTGAACTGCGGATCAGCGACGGCTCGCCTTTGGCCGGCGGCGGCAGCGTGAGCATCGCCGGCGGGGAGGTGTTCGGCTCGGGCGTGTCGCTCAACGCCACCGGCGATTTTCTGGCGATCGGCGCGTTTCGCTCGGGCGTGAATCAGCCGGGCACGGTGCGGCTGTTCACGCTGGACGTGGCCGATCTCGCGGCGGCGCCGACGCTGGAGCAGACGATCGGCGATGGCACGCCGCTGGCCGGCGGGGGGAACCTGAGCGTGGCGGCCGATGCGGTGTTCGGGTGGGACGTGGACCTCAATGGGGTTGGCGACATCCTTGCCGTGGGCGCGCCGTTCGAGAACACCGCCGGGGCCGAGGACGGTGCGGTCTATCTGTTCACACTCGACCCGGTGACGCGGACCAACGCCCCGGCGCTGGCGCAGAAGATCATCGACGGCTCGCCGTTGGCCGGCGGTGGGAACCTGGCGCTGGGGACCAACGGGGACATTTTCGGCCTGGGCTCGGGCGTGGCGCTCAACGGCGCGGGCGACGTGCTGGCGGTCGGCAGCGAGGGCGAGGACGCCGGGGGTATTCAACGCGGCGCGGTGTACCTGTTCGGGCTGGACCCGGCCGACCTGACCGCCGCCCCGACGTTCGGTCAGCGCGTGACCGATGGCACGGCGCTGGCCGGTGGCGGCACGGTGGATCTGCTGGATGAAGATCAGTTCGGCGAATCGGTCGCGCTCAACGGTGCGGGCACCCGCCTGGCCGTGGGCCGCGTGGGCGCCAACAGCGGCGGGGCCGACGGCCGGCCAGTCAACGTCTTCGCGGTCGACCCGGCCGACCTGACCGCCGCGCTGAGCGAAGAACTGTCCATCGCCGGCGGGACCGTGACCAACCAGGGCCCGGTGACGCTGGACTTCGGATCGAGCTTCGGCCAGAACGTCGCGCTCAACGGCGCGGGCAACCTGCTGGCCATCGGCGCGCCCGAGGACGACACCGGCGGCCCCGAGCGCGGCAAGGTGTACCTGTTCGACTTAAGCGGCCTGACCGGTGCCGCGGCGCTGGATTTCGCCACCGACCCGGCGCTGGACACGTTTATCACGCCGGCCCAGTTGGCGATGTTGCTCGACGGCGGCGACCTGACGGTGCAGGCCAACAACGACGTGACGGTGGCCAGCCCGATCGACAGTTCGACCGGGGCCGGCGGCGACCTGTCGCTGCTGGCCGGGCGGTCGGTGCTGATCGACGCGGACATCACGCTCAACGGCTCGCTGCTGGCCCAGGCCAACACGCCGGTGGCCCAGGGCGTGATCGACGCCCAGCGCGACCCGGGCGATGCGGTAATCACCATGGCCCCGGGGACGATGATCGACACCACGGCCGATGCGATGTCGAGCGTGACGCTGCGCCTGGCCGACGGCGCGGGGCTGACGAACAGCGACGCCGGGGCGGTCACCACGCAGGCGATCGCCGTGACCGATTCGATCTTTTTGGACAACCAGGGCGCCGGCGGCGATGCGGAGCTGATCGTTCTGGGCCCGCTGAGCACGACCGCGACGGGCTCGGGCCTGTTCCTGACCGCCACCGATTCGGTCCACGTCGCCGGCGACCTGACCACCGGCGGCGCGGAGATCGTGATCAACAGCGATAGCGACAGCGACTCGGTCGGCCGGGTCAAAATCACCGGCGTGGCCATCGCTTCCAACGGCGGCGACATCGCGATCGGTGGCGGCAGCGATCCCCTGCTCAACCCCGCGGTCGGCGTGGGCGCGGGGGCCGATGCGGAGATCGGCGTGGAGATCAGTGCCGCCTCGATCGACCCCGGCGCCGGCGAGCTGAGCATCTTCGGCCGGGGCTTCGCCGCGGGCGGCATCGGCGTGAGCATCGTCAACGGCTCGACGATCACCCTCGGCTCGGGCACGACCGGCATCAGCGGCGTCGGCGGGGCCGACAGCGACGGCGTGACGATCGACAGCAGCTCGGTGACGACCACCGACGGCGATGTCAGCATCACCGGCAACGGCGGCTCGACGCTGGGTCGCGGGATCGTGCTGCAGGACGCGGTGATCGAATCGACCGGCCTGGGCGACCCGATCTTCACCGCCGGCGACGTCAGCGGCCTGGCGGAACTGCACGTGATCGACAGCACGATCGATGCCTCGCCGCTGGATGCGATCTTCTCGGTCTTTGCCGATGAACTGGTCGCGGCGGGCACCACGTCGCAGATTTTCGACAGCGGCGCGGTGGTGGTGCTGACCAGCACCAGCACGGACATCCGCCTGCTGGGCGACCTGACATTCACGGTCGATCAGTCGGTGCAGTTCACGCAAGCGACGGTCATCAAGTCCGGGCCGGGAGATTCGACGTTCACCGTCCAGGCGAATGAGAACATCACCATCGACACCAACACCTCGTTTGCCGACGACGGCCAGGCGGGCACGGGCGTGTTGAACGTGGTGCTCAACGCCGACGCCGACACCACGGGCAGCGGGGCGATCGCCCTGACCGGCGGGTCGCAGATCGTCACCAATGGCGGCGACATCACCCTTCTGGCGGGCGATTCGATCACGCTCGACGCGGACGTGACGGCCGATCAGGCGGCGGCCACGATCGTCGCGACCAACGGCTCGGTCAGTGGCGGCGGCACGATCATCGCCGACGCGATCGACATCACCGCCGGCGGGGCGATCCAGGGCGCTTCGCCGCTGAACACCGCCGCGACGTTGCTCACGTTCAACGCCGCCGCCGGGCCGATCGAGATACTCAACACCAGTGCCGATCCGGTCACACTCATCGACGCGATCACGCAGGACGGGTTGATCGAGATTCAGCAGACCGGCGGCGGCGACCTGACCGTCAGCGGCAATGTCACCACCGGCACGCCCGGCGCGGGTGTTGAGACGGGCGTCATCTCCATCAGTTCCACGGCCGGCCTGACCATCGCGCCCACCGGCAGCGTTCAGAGCGGCGGCGTGGCCGGCGCAGGCACGGTCAACATCATCGGCCCGGTCGTGAACAACGGCACGGTCAATGCCTTCGCCTCGAACGTGAATCTCATCGCCGCCGGCGGCGGTGGCGGCGGCAACGCCATCTGGGATGGCCAGACCAACAACCTGTTCTCCGAGGCGAGCAACTGGCTGGGCGACGCGCTGCCGGTCGATGGCGCTGCGCTGCTGTTTCCCGACATCGCCACGGGCAACCTCACGCCCAACAACGACCTGCTCGCCGCGGTTTCGAGCATCACGTTCACCGCCGACCTGGACAGCTACACGCTGATCGGCAATGCGCTGAACATCTCCGGCGGCGTGACCAACAGCGGCGCGGCGTCGCAGCGGATCGACCTGCCGCTGGCTTTGACCGCGGCGCAGAGCTTCAACGCCGCGACGGGCGGGCTGCGGCTGGGCGGCACGATCGACGGCGCCCACGACCTGGCCCTGGCCGGCAACGCCACGATGCGGTTCGACGCGGCGATGGGTGGCGTAACCCCGCTGGGCGATGGCGCTGGCGCCGCGATTGCGATCGCCAACACCGGCTCGACCGACTTCAACGCCACCGTCCAAACCGCCAGCGGCATCACCCAGGCCGATGCCGCGGGTGCGGTGACGTTCGCCGAGGATGTGACTACCGGCCCCGGCGACACGGCGGACAACTTCATGGCCGACCTCACGCTCGACGGCCTGACCTACACCAGCCAGAGCGGGGTCACGTTCGGCTCCGACGCCGCCGACACGCTCACACTCGGCGGCGGGCCGGTCACGATCAACGCCGGCCCGGGCGCGACGTTGAACGCCCCGACCGTCGGCACGGTGGATGTCGCCGTCAGCGCCGCGGGCACCGTCGCGGTCAACGCCGCGATGAACACCACCGGATCGCTCGCCGTGCGCCAGGCCGGCGGCCCGCTGACGCTGAGCACCGCCGCGAGCGATCTGCTGAACGCCTCGTCGATCACCGTCGGCGACGCGGCCGACGCCAACGATGTGACCCTCGGCGGCGCGGGCATCACCGCCCCGGCCGGTGTCGACCTCACGCTGCACAGCGGCGGCACGCTCGCGATCAACCAACCCGTGGCCGGCACCGGCAGCACCGCCGACCTCACCCTCGACGGCGATGCGGTCAACATCAACGCGCCGCTGATGGCGTTCGACAACGTGCTGCTGAGCGTCGATTCGGCGTTCAGCGCCGCGGCCTTGCTCAGCGGCAACACGCTCACCATCGATGCGAGCACGGACATCGGCTCGACCGGCACGCCCATCGCGATGGCGTTCGGCGAACTGTCGGCCGACGTGGACAACGGCGGCGACCTGTTCATCGACAACACCGGGGCGCTGACGATCGGCGACTTCAACGGCATCGTCGGCGTGACCGTGGCCGGCGACGGCCGCGTCGTGGCCGCCAGCCCGATGACGATCGACAGCCCGTTCACATCCGGCACGGTCGAACTGACCACCGCCGACGATGGCAACGACAACGACGACGACCTGACGATCAACGCCGCGGTCACCGCGACCGGCGGGGCGGTGACGTTCAACATCGGCGACGACCTGCTGTTCGGCAGCGCCGGCTCGGTCGCCGCCAACGCCGGGGCGAGCGCCCTGATCGTGAACATCGACGCGGCCAGCGACGACGCGGCCGGCGGCACGGCCGACTTCACCAACGCCGCGCTCACCGTCAACGCGGTGAACGTCACCGGCGGGCCGCAGGCCGACAGCGTCGTGCTCAGCCCCGGCGTCGTCGCCGCCGGCGGTACGTTCGATGGCGCCGGGGGCAGCGACACCCTCACCGCCGACAATGCGGCGCGCACGTTCAACCTCACCGGCGTTGGCTTGGGCAATGTTGACGGTGGCTTCGGCTTTGTCGACATCGAACAGATCAGCGCCGGGGCGATGGACGACACCTTCGCCTACGGCTCGGGCGTGACCAACTTCGGCGACTTCGACGGTGGCGGCGGCGCCAACCAGATCACCTTCACCGACGGCGCCAATGCCATCACGATTGATGGGGCTGACAGCGGCACGGTGAACACCAACGATGGCTTTGCCAACATCGCCGGCATCACCGGCGGCAGCGGCGACGATGCCTTCACGGTCAACGCCGGCGGAAGCATCAGCGGCACACTCAGCGGCGCCGGCGGGGCCAGCGACACGCTGAGCGTCAACGACGATGCGACCGACAGCGCGATCGCGGTCAACATCCCCGGCACGCCGGACGTGATCGACATCGACGGCACGGCCACCGCGTTCGACACGATCGAAGCGGTCACCGTCAACGGCAACGGCGGCGATGACGACTTCACCGTCGCGCCCAGCTTGGACTACACCCTCGCGATCAACGGCAACGGCCAGAGCGGGGCGGACACGCTCACGCTCGACACCAGCACGATGAGCGACAACGCCACGCTCACGCCATCGGCCGACACCGCTGGCGCGATCGGCTTTGCCGACGATGCGATGGCGTTCGGCGACATCGCTTACACCGGCGTCGAGACGCTGGGCTCGGTCGGCCCGCACGCGGGATTCGACGTGGACATTCGGCTGGACACGCTCGGCGATGACCTGGAGATCACGCGGGTCGGCAGCGACCTGTTGTTCGATGGCTCGGCGACCGACATCACCCTGCCGCTTGGCCTGTTCGATGCGCTGACCATCATGGGCGATGGCGATGCGAACACGCTGACGCTGACCGAGACGGCCGACGGCCTGCCCAGCTTCGCCGGCGTTGCCGATGCCAGCCACACCAACGCCGCGTTCACCGCCTCGGGCCTGACGCCCGGCAACGTCGGCCTGCACTTCGAGGGCGGCGGCGGGGCCGATGCGCTGGCGGTCAACCTGATCACCGCGATCGACACGACCTACTTCTCCGACACCGCAGGCGACGCCAACTCGGGCGTGGTGAACCTTGGTTCAGTTCTGACCATGAGCTTCGACGGCCTGGCGCCGATCACCTTCAACGGCGCCGGAGGCACGCTGGCGGTCGACACCACGTCCAACGCCGCGGTCACCGCGCTGGCCGTCACCGCCGACGCCGGGCCGCTCACCACCGGCGTCAACATCATCGAGGGCAACGCCACGTTCGAGGACGTGACGTTTACCGGATACGACGCGCTGGAACTGACCAGCGACAGCGGGGCGCAGATCGTCAGCGTCGACGGCACCGACACGCGGGATCCCGACGGCGGGGGCCCGCGGCAGGCGCTGATCGACATCACGCTGAACACCGGCGCCGACGCCGACGTGCTGCTCATCGGCGACACCGCGTTCGCCGGTGGCCAGCCGGTGGCGATCACCGTCAACGCCGGTGGCGGCGACGACCTGGTGTTCATCCAGCCGACCGACGCCACGCTCACCGGCGCCGGTCAGGCGGCCGCGGGCCTGTCCAACCCCGGCCTGCTGAGCGAGATCGGCGGCACGCTGACGCTCAACGGCGGCCCCGGCGCCGACGATCTGTTCGTCGACGACACCAACAACGGCGCCGGCGGCACGGGCACGATCAACGCCACGCAGATCACCGGCCTGGGCCTGCCGGCGCCGATCGCCTACGCGAGCTTCGCCGAGCTGCTGCTGACCACCGGCGGCGCCGCGGATACGGTCAACCTGACCAACCATGCGTTCAGCAGTCTGCTTGCCCTGCACACCAACGCCGGCGACGACACGGTCAGCATCGCGCTCGATCCTTTCACCACGTTCACCGCCGACCTGGCGATCGATCTGGGCGGGCAGACGGCGGTCGATACGCTCGAGGTGGCCGGCGCCGCGGCCGGCACCGCGGCCACGGAGAGCTTCTTCTTCCAGCTCAACGCCGGCGACGACCAGTTGCGGGTTGACCGCACCGGCCCGCCGGACGTGACGCTCGACTACGCCGGTGTCGAGCGCTTCAACCTCGACACCAACAGCGGCGATGACAACGTACAGCTCGACACGCCCGTCGGCGCCACGGCGAGCAACACGTTCACGCGGATGGACATCACGACCCTCGGCGGCGAGATCATCGACAACAACGCGACCGACCCGGACATCACCGCGACCGACCTGAACCTGCTCGCGGCCGACGGCATCGGTTCCTCCGGCGGCGACACGACGATCGAGACGGCCGTGAGCAATCTGGCCTTCGGCAACACCACGGCCGGCGACGTGCGGATCAACAACGACGGGGCGCTGGTGGTGACCGATGGTGCGCTGACCGGCGTGACACGCGGCAACCTGGGTGGTGGCGCGACGAGCATTACCGCGGCCTCGCCCCTGACGATCGACGCCGATTACACCTTCGCCGGCGACGCGACGCTCACCGCGTCCGATTCGGCCTCGGACGATGACGACCTGACCTTCGACGGCGCGACCGTCACCCTGGACGGCACCGGCCTGACGTTCACCGCCAACGCCGGCGATGACATCCGCTTCATCAACGGCGGCAACATCGCCTCGGCCGGGGTCGGCGGCCACACCGTCGCCCTCAACGCCGATGCCGAGGGGGCCGGCGGCGACACCGATCGCGGCAGCGTGCATCAGACCGGTTCGATCATTTCGATCAGCGCCGAGAACCTCAGCATCACCGCCGCGGCCAACGATGGTGACCACGGCGTGAGCGCGGGCGCGGGCATCGGCGCCGACGCGGCCACCCCGCTGATGGTCAACGCGATGAACCTGACGACCGACACCATCGCCAACGATGGCGACCAGTTCCTCCGCGAAGTCAACGGGCTGAGCACGATCAATATCCGCGCGGTCAGCGGTGCCGGCGGCGATGTGCACATGGACCTGCTGGCCGGCAGCGTCGAGCAGGCCCCCGGCGATGTGATCGAGGCCGACGCCCTTTCGCTGACCGGCCTGGGCGACTTCAACCTCGACGGCGACAACGATGTGAACCGGATCGCCGCGACCGTCACCGGCAACGTGCGCTACACCAACGCGCTGGACGCCGGCGCGGTGGCCGTGGACACGGTAACCGGCGGCGAGACCGGCGTGACCAGCGCCGGCGCGTTCGAGCTGACCGCCGATGGCATCGCGGTCAACCAGGACATCAGCGCGACGGGCGTGACGCTCACCGGCCGGGACGCCGACGCGGTCGCGACCGATGCCCACACGCTGGTGGACATCACCGCCGGTCGCACGATCGACGCGGGCGCGGGGGCGCTGTCGATCTTCGCCGAGGATCTGCGGATCGACGGGACAGCCGCCGTGATGGGTGATGCGACCGGCGTGTTCGCCCCTGCGGATCCGATGGACATGATCGCGATCGCGCAGACCAATGCCGACTCGCCTTCGGACGACCTGTTCGAGCTGGCCGCGGCCGAACTGGCCCGCCTGCTCGATGGCTTTGCCGGCATCGCGTTCGGCCGGGCCGACGGTTCGCACCTGATCCAGATCGGCGCGGCGACGTTTGTCGATCCGGTCGAGTTCCGTGCGCCCCTCAGCCCCGGGGGCATCGAGGTGCTGGGCGAGCTGGTCGGCCAGGGCGATGCCTCGTTCACGTTCAGCGGCCCCGGCGACACGACCACGCTCGCCGCGGACATCCTTACCGAGTCCAACCCGGTGCGGTTCACCGATCGCGTGGTGCTCGCGTCGGACGTGCAGATCAACACGAACATCGACGGCCTGGGCGGGGCGAACGTGCAGTTCGTCGGGTCGATGAGCCAGCCCAACCAGGGCCGCGTCGAATCCAGCGGGACCAACCGCTCGCTGACCATCGAGGCCGGCAGCGGCGACGTGATGTTCGGCAACCAGGTGGGCGACCCGGCGCTGTCGCTGGCCGACCTGACGATCCAGAACGCCGGCAACGTCAACTTCGATGGCGCGGTGTTCGTGCTGTCGTTGAACATCAACCAGTCGCAGACCCTGACGGTGGAGCCGGACGCGAAAATCACCGCGCCCGGCGGCGTATCGCAGGCCGGTCCGGGCCAGGTGCGGCTGGACGCGGACGTGGTCACCACCTCCGGCCCCGTCGCGATCCAGGGCCCCGTGCGCGTGGGCGAGGACGTGCTGATCGACACGACCAACGGCGGCACGTCGCCCGGCGCCGCGGTGACCGGGGCCGACACCTTCGACGCGGTCGACGGCGACGAGACGCTGACGATCCGCGCCGGCGGTGGCGACGTGGCGTTCGAGGCGCCGGTCGGTGAAAACACGCCGTTCGAAGAAGTCATCATCGACTCGGCGGACGATGTGAGCTTCGGCGACACCGTCGTGACCGACCGGTTCACGCAGAACATGGGCACCGGCGACACGACGATCCCGGACCTTCAGACGGCCGACGGCACGTTCGACATCACCACCGACGGCCAGGTTAACGTGAACGCCAGCACCCAGGTCGGCGCCGGGGTGACCGACACCGCTTCGACCACGCGCGCCGCGTCGGACACCGGCGAAGGCGATGACGAGGACGATGACGCCGACGAAGACACCGCGGACGCGCAGGCGAAAGCCGCGGCGGAGCTCGCGGCCCTGCTGGGCTTGCCCGAGGGCGCGGCGATCGAGCCGACCGTCGCGATCGATCTGCTCACGCTGCTGCGCGGCTTCGAGGCGGCGGATCGCACGGCGATGAACCAGGCGCTGGTGGGCGCGGCGACCAACGGCGACCTGGCCGGCGTCCAGGCGGCCGGGGCGTGGCTGGCGGGGCTGGACGCAGATTCGCCCGCGGCCGCGCAGATACGCCAACTGGGCCGCGTGCTCGACACGCTCGCGGCTCTGGGCCTGAATGCGGACGATCAACGGGCCGCCGCCGGCGCCCTGCGTGATCGGCTGGCGCCCGCGGGCATCGGGCCCGAGCAGTTCGAGCACCTGCGCATCGCGCTTGGCCGGGCGGATCTGCTGACGCAGACGCGGTGATCGATCGGACCTTTGCTCGATCCCCGGCAGGGCTGGCGCCGATCACCGCGCCGGCACCGCTTGCCGCGGCGGGGCAAGGTTTCATTGCACAAAACAAACGCACATCGCAGAATACCGGTCACGTCCACGTCCATTTGCCCCGGCTTGGAGCTTCGACATGAAGATCGGCGTGATCGCGGATTCGCACGACCGGCTGCCCACCCTGCGCCGCGCGGTGAGGATGTTCACGCGGATGCGCGTCGATGCGCTGCTGCACGCCGGCGACTTCATCGCCCCCTTCGCCGCCAAGCTCATCGCCCCGCCGCAGGTGCCCGAGTCGATCCGGGTCTACTGCTGCTTCGGCAACAACGACGGCGAGCGAGCCGGGGTGAAAAACGTGCTGCCGCAGGTCGTCGACGGCACGGTGAAGGTCGAGCTCGGCGGCTGCCGCATCGCGATGAACCACTTCATCGAATGGTTCGCCCCCGGCCAGACCGACGACGCCCACGTCGTGATCTCCGGCCACACGCACCAGATCGTCAACGAAACCCGCGGCGGTCAGCTCATCCTCAACCCCGGTGAGTGCTGCGGCTGGCTGACCGACCGGCCCACCGTCGCGCTGCTCGACACCGATACCCGCACCGCGCAGATCATCGACATCGCCGACGAGGGTTGATCCGCCACGAGAACCACCGAGCCAGCGGAGCCACCGGGCGAGAAAGCGCCGCAGCTCAATACCCGATCCCGAACGCGGCACGGACGAACTGCCGCGCGCTCACGCGGCCTCTGACTGCGCTAAATTACCCAATCGTCCGCATTGCCAGCCGGTAAACGCCGATCGCGCGGCCGGTTGGGCAAAGCGGGCAATCCGGGCAGGGTGGCGAACCCATAACTGATGCAAATGCGCTATTTACGTCCACTACCACATTATCACACGCAGTTTAGAGAAAAGATTTGCACGGCCCGGATTCGTGGGGAACAATAGTTCAGACGCACGGCCGGATGGGGAGTCTGGCCCATGTCGTCGCGGCGGGCGAGCCGATGCGTCGCCCCCGGCGGCAGTGAGGGAAGAAAGCGAGCACGCCATGATGGCGCCAGAGAGATGGCTTATCCCGATGGGAGCGGCGCTGTGGTGTCTGATCGCCACCGGCCCGGTGGCGAAGGGCGATCCGCTGAACAAAGACCTCGCGGCCGATGGCACCGAGCAGCCCTACTCCACGCTGAACGATGCGATCCCCACGCAGTGGTCGCTGCTGCTGCGGCCGACGTATCTGAATCGCACCATCGGCCTGACGCCCGACGTGAGCGCGACGTGGTCGGACCTGGCCGAGCCGGGCCTGGGAACCCGGGGGCGCACGCTCGGGCAGATCGTGAACGTGCCGGCCCGGGCCGACCGCTCGGTCTACGCGGTGTACGATCGGCTGTCGGGCATCGACCTGCCGATCTTCCTTTACTACCACTGGGGCCAACTGCCGAACTTTGGCGTGCGCCCGTTCGACAACGCTCAGGCGCGCCGCTTCGACGTGGGCGCCGGTGGCCCGGTGCGCGGCGGGGGCGGATCGGGCGGCGGCGGCGCGGCCGCTGGCAGTTCAACGTTGGGCGGGCCGGGCGACGATCCACTCA
>CAZUHK010000090.1:2610-12188 GCA_964620345.1 uncultured Planctomycetaceae bacterium | reverse complement strand
CTTGTCCGCTTTAGCGGCAAGGTGTGCGCCGGTGGGGACGGCATCACACCTTGCCTTGTTGCCCTTCGGGACAAGGTGTGGTGCCCGCTACGGGTCGCCGAAAGATGCTCTAGGAGGCGTTCGCCCGTTCGCTCAGTTTGAACCGGGCCTCGCGGCGGCCTTCGAGCGCATCGCGAGCCATCATAAGTGCTTCGGACACCACACCGTCTGGGCTTGCGTGATCAACTTCGGCCACATGGGCGAAGTGACAACAAACCCACCCTCTTGGGCCTCTTCGAGCGTGAGCGCGAGTTCGCCGTCGCAAACCGTGTCGGGCTAAAGTGGTGGCTCGCGCATCGCTCGCATGATCGTCACGTCGCGTTGTTCATTGCACATCGATCCCCGCGGCTTCGAGGCGTTGCCTGGCCTGGTCGATCGGTAGTTGCTCGGTGTGGCCGTCGGCGAAACCGACCACCAGCTTGTCCGTGAGCCGATCGGCGTGCTTTTCGTAGATCAGGATCGTCTGCGGGCTGAACTGGCCAAGCGGTCGGTCGGGCCGGGCGTAGGCGTAGTCGCTGTTGGCGGTGACCCACGCGGCGTCGATGGTCGCCGGCGGATCGTCGCGATTCAGCCGCGGGTTGAGGAACACATCGCCGCCGTGGAGGATGCCCTGCTCGACGAGCTGGCCGAGCGACTCTGGCAGTTGGCCGTGGTCGGTTTCGTAGACGATCAGGGCGGTGATGATCTGCCGGGCGTTGGCGGCGCTGGCGGTCTGCTGGGCCGCGGCGCGGGCGTTGAGGATCGCCGGGCCCATCGCCGGCAGCAGCGTGTTGGCCGACATACTCAGCGAGAGCTTTGGGCCGTCCTGCACGAGCTTGATTTCATTGAGCAGCTTGGCCGCGGCCTGGGCGTCGGCCTCGGGTGAGCCGGCGGCCATCATCTTGACCATGCTCAGCACGCCGTCGAGCAGATCGGAAAACTGCTCGGCCGCCTCGGCGTCTTCGAACGCCGCGACGATGTCCTGCCGCGGGTTGTCGCCGAGGTAGCCGGCCACGCTGATGGAGTTGAGCTTCTTCATCGCGCCGATCATGCCCGCGGCCATGGGGTTGGCCTGCGCGGCCTGCCCGCCCTGCTTGTCGAGCATCTGCCGCATCTGGTCGTTCATGCGGAAGGCCATGCGGATCGGCGCGCCGGGGGCTTGGGCGAAGATCTCCTCGAACACGCCGGCCGCGGCCGCGCTGCCGCCGGTGGGCTTGATCAACTTGCCCTGGTTGTCGGTCACGACCATCCAGCCGTCGGCGAAGGGTTCGATGTTCACCTCGTCGGGCTCGGGCCCGTCGGGCAGGGCGGTGACCGCGGCCTTGAGCTTGGCCGCGTCGGCCCCGGCCCCGGCGCGCACGAGCATGAAGCCCGCGGGCTCCTGCATCATGCTCGCAGGCGCCTGCATGCCGATCAGCAACCCCGTCGCGCCCGCGTCGGCGATCTTCTGATGCATCTGCCGGTACTCGCTCATCGCTTCGCGGGCCTGCTCTTTCATCTGGGCCCGGTCGTCGGCCGAGACCTCGGGGGGCATCTGGTCGACCACCGAGTCGATCGTCTGCAGGAGCTTGTCGGGCGCCAGGGCTGCGACGTCGGCCCAGATGAGCATGACCACATCGTCGGAGATCGCGCCTTCGGGCAGCGGCACCTCGCTGCTGCCGCCCCCGCAGGCGACCAGCGAGCCGGCCATGAGAATAAGCGCGATCAGATGGGTGAGTCGTTGCATGATGAATTGCCCCTTTCGGCGACGCGGCACCGGTCCATGGATCATTGAACGGGCCACTATGCTAACCGGCGGTTCCATCGCGGGCCAGCGAATCGGCGTCGCGGGTGTGGCAGATTTGTCAAAGGCGATGCGGCTTAACCGACCTTGCGGCGGCGGGGGCGCCGGGCGAGGCGTCTGGCCTCGGCGGCCTCGGCGGTCCCGGTGGCCTCGGAGGATGCGCCCGGTTCATCCGCTTCGTCCGCTTCGTCCTTTTCGGTGTCGACCGGCTCGCCGTACATCCGCGTCAGCTTGCCGTTGAGCTTGTGCAGCGCCGCGATCTCGATCTGGCGCACGCGCTCGCGTGTCAGGCCCACGCGCTCGCCGATCTCTTTGAGCGTCAGCGGCTCTTCACCGTCGAGCCCGAAACGAAGCCGAAGAACCGTCGCCTCGCGGTCGTCGATCGTCTCGAGCAACTGGTAGATCAGCTCGAACTCGTCGGCCGCGAGCACCGGCGCCTCGGGGCCGGGGTTGTGGTCGTCCGGGACCATGTCGGCCAGGGAGAAGCTTTCGCCGTCGGCGTTGGTGGGGTTCTGGCTGGGTCTTTGGAAGGCCTTGATCGCGTGGCGGATCATCCGCACCTTCTCCGCGGACAGCTCCATCTCCGCGGCCAGATCGTCGATGGTCGGCGGGCGGCCCAGGTCGTCTTCGAGTTTGCGCGTGGCGCGCTTGCACTGGGCGATCAGCTCGACCATGTACGCGGGGATGTGAATCGGCTGCACCGCGTTGATCAGCGAGCGTTTGATCGCCTGCTTGATCCACCACGAGGCGTAGGTGCTGAACCGCGCGCCGTGGGTGGGGTCGAACGACTCGACCGCCTTGAGCAGGCCCAGGTTGCCCTCTTCGATCAAGTCCGTCAGCGGCAGGCCGCGGTTGGCGTAGTTCTTGGCGATCGACACGACCAGGCGCAGGTTGGCGCGGGTCAGGTGATCGCGCGCGTCGGGACAGGACTCGCGGATGATCCGCCAGGCCAGTTCCTTTTCCTGGTCCGCCGTGAGCAGGTCAACTTCGTTGATCTGCTTCAGGTAGACCTGAAGGTCAGATGCCAAGCTCACTTGAGCCATCTTTCTACCGATTCCTCCCAGACCTGCCGGGGATGTGTGCCGGCCAAGCAGGTCAACTTGACCTCGTACTGTATTGGCTGGGCCGCCGCGGTATCAAGTGCATTTATCCATCGTGGCGAAAGATTGTGCGTCGGGCTTCAGCGTAAAAGATCGGTCCAAAGCGCTGGCCGCTTGAGGGTCGGCGGTATAATGTCGCCGGTGGCAACAGCGATTTATGGGAGTCTTTCATGCTTTGGCAACCCGCCCTGCCCTCGCGATACCGCTCGATGGACCCCGGCCAGACGGCCGACGCCATCGCCGCGCGCAAGGCCGAGCTGGGCAATGACCTGGTCATTCTCGGCCACCACTACCAGCAGGACGCGGTGGTGGGGCACGCCCATTTTACCGGCGACTCGTTCAAGCTCAGCCAGCTCGCCGCCCAGAAGGTGCGCGAAGTCGGGGCGAAGTATGTTGTGTTCTGCGGCGTACACTTCATGGCCGAGTCGGCCGACATCCTCGCCCCCGAGGGCACGGCGGTCATCCTGCCCGACCTCTCGGCCGGCTGTTCGATGGCGGACATGGCCGCCGACGACGACGTGCGCGACGCCTGGGAACAGATCAACGAGGTGCTTGAGCCGGGTCAGCGCGTGGTGCCGGTGACGTACATGAACAGCTCCGCGGCGATCAAGGCGTTCGTCGGCGAGCGCGGCGGGGCGGTGTGCACCAGCTCCAATGCCCGGGCGGTGCTGGAGTGGGCCTTCGCCGGCGGGGCCGCGGCCGAGGGTGATGCGGGGCACGCCCGGGCCGGGGACGGCCGGGCTCGCTTTGATTCGAACGGCGCGCGGGCCGCTGATGAGCAGATCAAGCTGCTGTTCCTGCCCGATCAACACCTGGGGCGAAACACCGCCGCGGCGATGGGCTACGACGTGGCCACGCAGATGTGCCTGTGGGACCCCAAGGCCCCCGAAGGCCTGGGCGGGTTGGACGAAGACGACATCCAACGCAGCGATGTGATTCTCTGGAAGGGCCACTGCTCAGTGCACAAATTATTCCGTCCCGAGCACGTGGACCAGGTCAAGGCCCAGCACCCGGGCATCACCGTCATGGTCCACCCCGAGTGCGACCACGCGGTGGTGCAGAAGGCGGACAGGACCGGCTCGACCGAAGGCATCATCCAGGCGATCGACGCGGCCGAGCCCGGCAGCAAATGGGCGATCGGCACCGAGGTGCACCTGGTGCAGCGCCTGGCCGAACAGGCCGCGGCGCGCGACGTGCACGTGCAGATCCTCAGCGACTGCCAGTGCCTGTGCACCACGATGTACCGCATCGACCCGGCCCACCTGCTGTGGGTACTGGACCATTTGGCCCAGGGCGAGGTCGTCAATCGGATCGAGGTGGACGAGCATACGAAAAAGTGGTCGCTGGTGGCGCTGGAGCGGATGCTGTCGATCACCGGCAAGCCGACGCCCGACGCCCAGCCCGCGACCGTGGATTGAAGCAAGGCCGGGCGACGAATGCCGAATGCCGAATGTTGAATGTCACACGGTCAGAGCCGATGGTCTTTCCCGCATTCGTCATTAGACATTTGTCATTCGTCATTCTTTCCCTTGGGGCCACGTGATGTCACAGAATGATGCATCGTCGGGAGCGAACGATCGGCCTCAACCGCGCAAGCGCTCGCGCTTCCGCTGGGTCTGGCGGGGGGGGCTGATCGCGGTCGCGCTGATCGTCGTCGTGCTCGCGGCGTTGCCGAGCATGATCAGCGACGGCTGGCTGAAGGCGAAACTCACCGGGGCGGTGAGCGAGCAGATGAACGGGTCGCTGAGCATCGACCGGCTGAGCGTCGGCTGGTTCAGCACGCCGGCGATCGAAGCCGTCGCGATCAAGGACGCCGACGGCAACACCATCGCATCGGTCGCGTCGATCACCGCCGACGCGACGCTCTGGTCGCTTGCGACCGGCGGGCGGAACCTGGGCGTGATCGCCATCGACCAGCCCACCGCGGACATCGTGCAGAACGCCGATGGCACGACCAACCTGCAGGTCGCGCTGGGCGATCTGCTCAAGGCCGACCCCGAGGCGCCCGACGAGCCGATCTCGCTGCCGATCACCGGCAAGCTCAAGGTGACCGGCGGGCGGATCACCGCGACCGGCCCGGACATCGAGCCGGTCACCATCAGCAACCTCACCGCCGAGGGCGACGCGAGCGAAATGGGCAAGCCGGTCAGCTTGTCGCTCTCGGCCGACACCCGGCAGGGCGGGCAGCGCGGCAAGCTCACCGGCAGCGCGACGGTGCGCGGGTTCAACGCCCGGGGCGTGCTGGTGGCCGACGACTTACACCTGACGGCCGAGGCCGACGTGACCCACCTGCCGCTGGAGGGTATCGACGCGATCGCCGGGACCGGCGGGCGGCTGGCCAACGCGCTGGGCAAGACGCTGGACCTGCACGCGAAGATCGCCGGCGACCCGGCGGGCAAACAGACGATCACCCTCACCGCCAGGGCGCCGCGGCTGGACGCGACGTTCGACGGCGCGATCGCCGCCGACCGGTTCGACGGCAAGGCCCACGTGAAGTTCACCGCGGCGCCGGCGTTCATCGCCGACCTGACCGACGGCCGCTTCACGCTGGCCGGCGACACGCCCCTCACGCTCGACGTGCCCACGCTCATGCTGCCGGTGGCCGAGTTCGACCCCACGCGGGTCGTGGCGACGGTGAAGCTCGATGTGGCCGACGGCGCGATCGTCGGCGACGATCGCCTGGGCACGCTGGCGTGGTCGAATCTGTCGGGCAACATCGATACGGCGAACCTGGCCGAGTCGATCACGGTTTCGCTGGGCGCGGCCACGTCGGCCGGCGGCCAGGCGGGCAAGCTCAGCGCCAGCGGCACGGCCGACAAGCTGTTCGATCCGGCCACCGCCCTGCCCAACGGCGCGGGGATGATGCTCAACGGCGAGGTCGCGCTCAGCGGCATCCCGCCGAAGATCATCGACGCCCTGGCCGACGCCGACGGCCTGATCGTCGATCTGCTGGGCAATACCGCCGCGTTCACCGTCACCGCAGTCAGCAGCGGGCCGAAGGATGTGAAGCTCACCGCCGCGCTCGCGTCCGACAACCTCCAGGCCGATCTGCCGCTGGCGATGACCGACCGCGTCCGCACCACCGGCCCGGCGACGCTCACGCTGCGCGACCCGGCGCCGCTGGTCGCGCGGTACGCGGCCGACCTGGATTACCACCTCGCCTTCGATCAGCCGCTCACGCTGGCCGTGACCACGCTGGACGCCCCGCGCCCCAAGCCGCGCGACAAGCGGATGATTCAGCCGGCCGACACGACGCTCATCGCCAAGCTGTCGACCACGGACGTGCGCGTGACGGACCCGGCCGACGCTCAGCAGAAACTCGGGCCGCTGACCATCGGCTCGTTCACCGTCGACCTGACCGGTGACAAGCTCGACCGGCCCAAGCTCGACGCGGCGGTCGCGCTGGCCGCGGGTGATGGCGGGCAGTTCAGCAGGTATATCGCGGAGCAGTTCGAGCTGACCGCCCGCGCTTCGACGGCGATGAGCGGCGACCTGCAGCCCGGGCCGATCGACGTGACGGTGCGGGGCCGATCGACCGCGCCGGCCGCGCAGCCGCTTGGTCGCGTGGCGCTGGCCGGGCGGATCGCGTCGGACTTCAGCACGTTTTCGCTCAGCGAATCGGGCACGGTCAACTACCTGCTGATGCCCGGCCACCTTCGCGCCGCCGAGGGCGGGCCGACGCTGGCCGGCGACGTGCCGATCACGCTCACGCTGGAGGAATTGACCACCGCGCTGGCCGGTTTCGACCCGGCGAAGCTGAAGGCGAAGCTCGTGGCCGAGATCAAGCGCGCCGAGCTGGCCGGCGACCCGCAGTTCGCCGGGGCGACGCTCGGCGATGCCAAACTCAACGCCACGCTGGACGCCGCGGCCAACACCGCCGCCGTGCGCCTGGTCGGCACCACCACGCTGCCGGGCGCGCCGCGGCCGGGCGCGATCGACGCCGCGGCCTCGGTCGAGCACTGGCACGCCCGCGGCAAGGTCGCGATGAACCAGTCGCTGGTTAAGTTCGAGCGCACGACGCTGACCGACCTGCCGCTGGCGTTCGTCGAGGCGATCACGGGGCAGAGCGGGCTGGTCGAGCACCTGGGACAGACCGCCGACGTCACGCTCGCCGGCACGGTGGACGGCTCAGATGTCACCGCGACATTCAATGTCGACGCCGTCACCATGCGCGACGGTCGGCAGGGCGCCAAGCTGCACGTCAAAGGCGGCCTGGCCAACTGGGCCGTGCAGCGCTTCGACCAACTGCTCGCGCAGGCGACGGGCACGATCAGCGCCCGGGCCGATTCGGTGCCCACCGTGCTGATCGAATCGCTGACCGGTCAGGCGGGCCTGCTTGTGCCGAACATTGGCCCCACCATCGATGTGAGCGCCGCGGTGATGCTGCCCGAGACCGGCGACCGGCGCGTCGAGCTGGCGCTGGCCGGCGAACAGCTCACCATGCCGCGCGGCCGGGCGGTGATCGCGCTGGGTGACTTGGCCACACTCGACAAACCGTTCGACATCGAATGGCAGCTCACCCGCGCCGGCTTCGCGGCGATCCAGCAGCACGCGGCCGACGGCACGCTGGCCCACACGACGCTGAAGGAGCCGACCAGGGCCACGCTCACCGTCAACACGCTGCGCTACCCGCTGCCGACCGCCGATCAGCCCGCGGGGTTCGACCCGGCGAAGGTCACGCTCGACGCGGGACTGAAGATGGACCGCCTCGCGCTTGCGCAGAAGGTCGACCAGCGCACCATCGACACGACGTTCACCTCGCTCACCGGCTCGGTGAAGACGACCGACCTCACCAAGCAGCTCAACCTCAAGCTCGCAGGCCAGCCCGACGCGGCCGCGGGCACCACCGAGGCGCTGGCCCTGGACGTCGATCTGCTCAAGCTGTTCGATGAAACGGGCAAGCTCAACGAAGACCAGCTCGCGGCCATCGCCTCGCTGGTTCGCCTACCAATCACGCTGGTCGACGCCATCACCGGCGCCCAGGGCAAGCTGGTCGCGGCGCTGGGCAAGGTGACCGACGGTGAGCTGAAGTTCAACGATCAGGGCGACGGCAAGCTCACCGCGACGCTGGATGCCCAGCACGCCAAGGTGAACCTCGTGGGCCGGGTCGACGAGGCCGGCGTGTTCCGCCTGACCCAGCCGATGGTCGCGACGTTTGAGGTCACCCCCGAGTTCGGCGCGCAGCTCTTGCAGAGCATTCACCCGGTGTTCGAGACCGCCTACACATCGGACCAGCCGATCAAGTTCACCATCCCCCACGACCCGAATCAGCCCGATGCGACGATGGTGCCGACCAGGGGCTTTGACCTGACGAAGGTTCGCATCGATCAGGCCGTGCTGGACCTGGGCCGGGTGAAGATGAAACAGGGCGGCATCCTCACGGGTCTGAACAAGCTGCTCAAGCGCACGCAGCACAGCGACAGCTCGATCTGGTTCACGCCGCTGGTCGTTTCGCTCAAGGACGGTAAGCTGGCGTATACCCGCCGGCTGGACATGCTCATCGACAACAGCTACCACCTGGCGAGCTGGGGCAGCGTGCAGTTCGCCGGGGCCCAGAAGCAGGCCGCGGGCCAGCCGCTGCTCGCGGCGTACGAGATGACCCTCGGCATGCCCGCGACGACGCTGAGCGGTGTGTTCGGCCTGAGCAACGTGCCGGCCAACGCGATGTTCGTCGTCCCCGTGCGCGGCACGACGACCAAGAAGGAGATCGATTTCGGCAAGGCCCTTGGCTCGCTGACGCGCGTGATTACCGAGGATCAGGCGCTGGGCCGCTTGCTGGATGAGCTGACCAAGGCCGGCGGCCCGCTGGCCCAGGCGCTGCTGAAAAAGCCCATCGACGACGCCCGCAGGAAGCTCAACGAAGCGCTCGGCGGCAACCCCCCGCCGATGAGCGTCGACAAGCTGCCCTGGGCCGATCAGGTCGAGCCGCCCCAGCGCGAGAGCGACGCCGACGCCGACGCCCCGAAGAACAACGCGCAGAATCAGCAAGACAACCAAAACGACAACGAATCCATCGAGCGCCGCATCCTCCGCGGGTTGCTGGATTGAAGCGTCGGCCAGCCGCGAGCCGCGGTGCCCGGTATTCCGCGGCAACCCAGAGCTTCCGCTCCGGGCTCGTCAGGTCTTTATCCCTTCGCGTGCGTCGGCGCCCCCGGGTCGCCGTCCTGAATGCGCACCTCCAGCCACGGATCTTGCGTGCGGATCTGCCAGTCCATCACCTGCCGCCGCATCGACTCGGCGACATCGGCCAGCGCCGGGTCGTCGATCAGGTTGTTCGTCTCCACCGGGTCTTGCTCGATGTCGTACAGCGCCTCGCGCCGCTGGTGGCGGAAGTGTTCGGTCGGTCGCCGGCCCATCATCGTCAATCCGTCACCGGCCACCGCGCGCCAGGTGCGCGAGCGGTACAGGTCGGTCGGCAACGGCACGGGGCATTGCCACGCGAGGTTGCGGACGTATTTGTGACGCCGGCCGCGCAGCACGCGGTACGGGTAGTAATTCACCACCTCATGGAAGCAGTGGCTGAAGCAGGTCTGATCCCACCCCGGCGTGTCGGGCCGCTCGAGCACCGGCAGCAGCGATCGGCCTTCGACCCGCGGCTGCCAGGCGCCCGGCTCGACGCCGATCACCACGGGCTCGAGAAGGTCAAAAAGCGGATCCTCGAGTACATCGCAGTCCGG
>CAZUHK010000090.1:0-2600 GCA_964620345.1 uncultured Planctomycetaceae bacterium | reverse complement strand
GCCCGGCTCGACGCCGATCCAGTCGTAGATCGTCGCGGTCACGTCCAGCCAGTTGCACACCGCGTCGGTTCGCTGCGTCCGGGCCTGGCCCGGACGGTGGATGATCAGCGGGCAGCGGTGGCCGGTGTCGAAGTTCGACGCCTTGGCGCCCGGGAAGGGCATGCCGTGATCGGACAGCAGGATCACCAGCGTGTCGTCGGCCCGGCCGGACGCTTCGAGCATCTCCAACTGCATGCCCACGAACGCGTCGAATCGGCTGATCGCGCTGTAGTAGTTCGCCAGGTCGGCCCGGACGTGGGGATGGTCCGGCAGGAAGTCGGGGACCACGACATCGGCCGGGTCGTACGTCACGTCGATGACGCCGGGGATGTCGCGCTCCAGGCCGAACTGGCTGTCGCCGCTCCAGCGGTGAGGGAAGAACGAGGCCAGGTGCAGGTGAAACGGCGCACCGTCGATCGACTTGAGCCAGTCGCCGGCCATCTGCGCCTGCCGCTGCGGGTCGGTGTGGGGCGAATCGTCGAACACCTCGAACGGGTACACCGACTGCGGCGCGACATGGACCTTGCCGATCAGCGCGTTTCGCACGCCGTGCTCGTTGAGCACCGCCGGCACGCTGCGCACATGCTCGTGCGTGCGAAAGCCCTGGATGCTGTGGCAGTGGCCGTACTGGCCGTGCTGATGCGGGTACAGGCCGGTCAGCAAACACGCCCGGCTCACCGCGCAGCTCGGCGAGACGCAGAACGCCTGATCGAACACGGTCGATCGCTGCGCGAGCCGATCGATGTTCGGCGTCTGAATAACATCGTTGCCATAGCACCGCGCGATCGGCGACCAGTCGTCAGCGATCAGCAGCATCACGTTGCGGTAGGCCTGCGTGGGCATGGCGAGTGTCTCCTTCAAGCATCATGCTTGCAGTGTGGCCGATTGCCGATCCGGTTTGCCCCTACAGTTCCGGCAGCGCGAACGTATCGCCGGTCTTTTCGATCCAGGCGCGCGTGCGTTCGTTCAGCTCGCGGCGTTTGTCGCGGGCGTGGGCGTGCCAGGCGAGGTTGATCTGCTCGTAGGGGTCGGTGTTCAGGTCGAACATCATCATGGGCTGGCCTTCGAGGGCGACGTACTTCCAGCCGTCGTCGGTGACCACGCCGCGCCAGGGCAAGTCGATGCTCTGGCCGTGACCGGTAGGCACGACGCACTGCATGTAGGCCTCGCGCGGCGCGTGGTCGTGCTGGCGGTCGGCGTGTACGCAGCCCGAGTAGTCGTAGCCCGCCATCGACTTGGGCGCGTCGATCCCCGCCAGGCCCAGACTCGTGGGCGCCACGTCCACGTGATTGACCAGCCCCGGGTGCGCGTGCCGCCACTGGTAGTGGTACCGGCTGGGGCCGCCGATGATGAACGGCACGTTCACCGATTCCTGGTAGGGCGTCATCTTGCGGAAGTGCCCGTGGCTGCCGTGGTGGTCGCCGTGGTCACTGAAGAACACGATGTACGTGTCCTCGTCGATGCCCAGATCGGACAGCGTCTGGCGCACGCGGCCGAGGTTCCAGTCCAGGTTCTCGATCAGCGCGTAGTACCCGGCCAGCTCGCGCCGGGCCTGCTCGGTGATGTGCGGCACGTCCGGCACGTTGGGCCCAAGCCGAATCCGCGCCGGGTTGTGCCGCCTCATCCAATGCTCCGGGGCGGTGTAGGGATCGTGCGGCGGCTGAACCGACAGCGCGGCGAAGAACGGCCGCTCGGCGTGGTCCTCGATCCAATCGATGAACAGGTCCGTCAGTGCATCGGTCTCGAAGTCCGGCAGCCGGTAGTGCTCGATTTCCTCGCCGCTGTCGCCATCGTGGCCGTGGACGTGGCAGTCGAACTGGGCGTTGTTGTTCTCGTAGCCGATCCACGTGTCGAACCCGCCGCGCCGCTCGGGCGGGACGGTGTGGAAAGCCGCCCGGCCGTCACGCTCGTGGAAGCCGTCGAGGTGCCACTTGCCGATCCACGCGGTGTCGTAGCCCGCGTCGTTGAACGCGTGGCCGATGGTCGTGGCGTCCGCCGGCATCCGCGCTTCGTGGGCCCGGACGCAGTGGTGGGGGTACATCCCCGTCAGCAGCGAGCCGCGGCACGGGCAGGAAAGCGGAAAGCCCATCGTCGCGTTGCGGAACCAAACCCCCTCGGCCGCGAGCCGATCGATGTTGGGCGTGCGCAGGTTCGGGTCGCCGGCGCAGGAAAGCGCCGAGCCGCGATGCTGATCCCCGAAGATCCAGATGACATTGGGCCGATTGGTGGATGCATCGTTCATATGTACCAGCATGACGCCACCACGGCGTATCGGCAACCGCGGTCAGCGTTCGTCGCGCCGCGCGCCGTGCATGAAAGCGACGAACTTGACCAGGCCGGCCTGCCCGTCGACCTGGTAGAAGGCGATATATTCACCGACGTTGAGCTTTCGTGTTTCGATGCCGAATCGCTGCGTTTGTGTCGGATCAACGGGGCAGCGGTTGGGGTGCGCTGCAATCGTCTCGAGTCGGAGGAACAGTTCGACAAACCACCGGTCAACAGTCTGGGTAACCGTTCACACTCCTTGGCGAGTTGGCAGGGGATGATCCGATAACCATGGC
>CAZUHK010000089.1:0-12216 GCA_964620345.1 uncultured Planctomycetaceae bacterium | reverse complement strand
CTACGGAAAAAACCCGGCCGATTGGGTGGCGAAGGCCCTTCGCACCTACGAGGACCAGACGCTGGTCAAGCAGTGCTTTTTCCACAACGCCAGCATGTACTTCGAAGGCAACGCCTCGGAAGCTTTCAAGACCTTCTTCAAGGGAGAATGGACCACCGTGCCCTCCGGCGGATGGTTCCACCTGCGCCCCGTCGAGACCTACCAGGACTTCTTCCTCTTCCACCTTGTCCAGCACCTCAAGTTCTGGGGCGTGCCGGGCGTGTACTACGACGAGTGCTACTTCGCACCGGACCATAACGTGTTCAACGGCCACGGCAAGATTCTCAAGGATGGCAGCATCCGACCCAGCGTTGGCTTGATGCATCAGCGGCGACTCATCCACCGCACCCGCCAGACCATGGTCGACGCCGGCGTCAGCCCCTTGATCTGGGTGCATACCTCCGACTTCATGGCCCCCTACGCCATCGCCGGGGCCGACATCGCCATGTTCGGCGAACCCAACATCCCCACGCCGCAGCAGGACATTATGGACAACATCCGCCCCACCTACATGCGCAGCATCGGGCGCTCGCAGAAGTTCGGATTCATCCCCGTCTGGATGACCATGGCCGGACGCGGCGGCGCCCAGTGGAATCTCGCCGGACGCCAAACCTTCGGGTGGAGCTGGATCCACGACACGGTCCCCGAAGTGCATACACACTTCCGCGGACGCCCGCTGGTGAAGTATCGCCAGCAGTGGGGCATTGCGCGGGATGACGTTGTCTTCCATCCTTACTGGAAGCAGACCCAGGTGCGCAGCGACGACGACAAGTTCCTTGTCAGCTACTGGACTCACCCGCATGAGCAACACGCCCAGGACAACACAGCCCTGCTGCTGGCCATGAACATGCATTACCGCGGCGAGGGCGTGTCCAAGGTCACGCTCCAGATCGATCCGCAGCGCATGGGCGTGCCCGAAAACTTCAAGGTCTACCACATGGAGTCCATGCCGAAGTTCGTGCAGCGCGAGCAGGCCCTGCGCAAACTCGACGCCGAAGCCCGCTACGGCGCCAGAGAACCGGACACCAAACCCGCGGAACTGCTCGGCGGCGCCCTGCTGAAGTGGAGCAGCATGGCGCCCTACAAGCTCGAAGAACTCACCGTCGTCAGCACCGGCGATAACACTTTTGAAATCGAAATCCCCGCACGCGACTTTGTCCACCTGATCATCCGCTGACCCGCTTTGCCGCAGCTGCGGTTGAACAGGGAGCAAAAGGCGCCGTGAATGAGAATGCGCACGCCTTGTGTTCGCTGAACGAAGGAACATTGGGCGTCGCGCCGCACGACCCTGATGCATCGCGCGGTGGGCGTCGTTGGAAAGGGTACGTCCGCCACTGCTGATGCGGATCGTCGGTCAGGGACCGCGCCGCTCGAACAGTGAGCAATACGCCCGGCAGGACTCGAACCTGCAACCTCTGCCTCCGGAGGGCAGCGTTCTATCCAATTGAACTACGGGCGCTGACGTGGAGTCGTCCGGTCGGATCGGCTCAGGGCATCCAGAGCGGACAAGATACCTGTCACACCCGGACAAGTCCAACCCCTTGCGCCCGGCTCGGGTCGAGCATCCGACCGGACTTTCATCGTGCTTGAGTGAGTGGGGGCGTGCCCGGCCGCGGCGGCGGCCGGGCTTTAGGGGTCAGCTCAAGAGGGCGCCGAGGGGTTGTTCGATGGTGTTCTTGATCCAACTAATGAACCGCGCGCCGTCGGCGCCGTTGACCACGCGATGGTCGAAGGACAGCGAGATGGGCATCATCAGGCGTTCGCGGATTTCGCCGTCGATCTTGACCAGCGTTTTCTTCGCGGTGCCGACGCCGAGGATGGCGACTTCGGGGTGATTGACGATGGGCGTGAAGTGGCCCACGCCGATGCCGCCGAGGTTGGTCAGCGTGAACGTGCCGCCCTGCATGTCTTCCAGGGCGAGCTTGGCGCTGCGGGCCTTGTCGGCCATGTCGCCCAGCTCCTTGGCGATGGCGAGCAGGGATTTCTGATCGGCGTTCTTGATCACCGGCACGACCAGGCCGCGCGGCGTGTCGGCCGCGACGCCGACGTTCACGAAGTGCTTGTAGATCATCTCCTGCTGCTGGGCGTCGTACGAACAGTTGAGCGAGGGGAACTGCTTGAGCGCGGCGGTGATGAGCTTGACGAGGATCGCGGTGATCGTGAGCTTGCCGCCCTCGCGTTCCATGAACTTCTTGTTGGCCTGGCGGAACTTTTCCAGGTCGGTCGTGTCCACGTCTTCGTGGAGGGTGACGTGGGGGATCGTCGCCCAGCACAGGGCCATCTGCTGGGCGGTCTTCTTGGCGAGCATGCTCATCGCCTTGCGTTCGGTCTTGCCCAGTTGGCTGAAGTCGGGCAGGGGCGGGGCCTTGATGGCGCCGCCGGCGCCGTTGCCGGCCGCGGGGCCGCCGCTGCCGCGAGCGTGGCGCTTGACGTCTTCTTCGCTGATCCGCCCGCCCGGGCCGGTGCCTTCGACCCGGCTGATGTCCACGCCGACCTCACGCGCCAGGCGACGGATCGTGGGCGAGGCGAACACCGGCACGCGGTCGTCGTCGATGTTCGGCGGGGCGGGCACGGAGGACGCTTCGATCTTGACCGGCGACGCGGTGTCGGCCTGCTCGGCGGTCTGGGCCGGCTCGTCGGCGTCCGCTGAAGCGGGCGCGGCCGGTTGTTCGGGTGCTTCGGCGGATTCTTGGGTGGATTCTTCCTGCTTCTTGGAATCCTCTTGCTTCGCCTCGGGCTCTTTCTCCTGGGCCTTCTTGCCTGCGCCGCCCCCGGCTTCGTACTTGAGGATCGTGTCGCCGACCTTGATCGTGTCGCCTTCGCCGACCATCATCTGCGTGACTTTGCCGGCGTCGGGGATGGGCACTTCCATCACCGCCTTGTCGGTCTCGACCTCGATCACGGCCTGCTCGGCGTCGACGGCGTCTCCCTTGGAGACCATCACCGAGACGACCTGCGCTTCCTGAATGTTTTCGCCCAGTTCGGGCAGCTTGAATTCGGCCATGTTTGATCCTTCTTCGATCGCGGTTCGGGCTACGACCGCAGCGGGTTGAGCTTGTCGGGGTGGATGTCCAGATCCTTGATCGCCTGCTTGACGGTCTTGGCCTCGACCTTGCCCTCGTCGGCCAGCGCGGTCAGGGCGGCGAGGGTGATGTAGCGCTCGTCGACCTCGAAGAAGTCGCGCAGCGCGGCGCGGGATTCGCTCCGGCCAAAGCCATCGGTGCCCAGGGCGATCAACTTGTTGGGCAGGTACTTGCCCAGGGCGTCGGGCAGGGCCTTCATGTAGTCGCTGGAGGCGATGATCGGCGCGTCGTTGTCCTTGAACACCTCGGCGATGTACGGCGTCTTCGCCTTGGCCCCCGGGTGCAGGAGGTTGTGGCGGTCGGCTTCGAGGCCGTCACGCCGCAGCTCGGTGTAGCTGGTGACCGACCAGACGTCCGCGGCGACCCGGTAGTCCTCCTCGAGCATTTTCTGGGCCTTGAGCACGTGGCCCAGCAGGGCGGAGGAGCCCCACAGGTTGACCTTCGCCTGGGCCTTCTTGCCGCTCAGCGAGCTGTCGCGGAGCTTGTAGATGCCTTTGAGGATGCCATCCTCGGTGCCTTCGGGCATTTTGGGGTGTTCGTAGTTTTCGTTGCAGACCGTGAGGTAGTAGAACACATCCTCATCGTCGACGAACATGTGTTTCAGGCCGGCGCGGATGATGACGGCGATCTCGTAGGCATACGCCGGGTCGTAGGTGTGGCAGTTGGGCACGCAGCTCATGAGCACGTGGGAGTGGCCGTCCTCGTGCTGCAGGCCCTCGCCGTTGAGCGTGGTTCGCCCGGCGGTGCCGCCCATCATGAACCCGCGGCAGCGCAGGTCGCCGGCGGCCCAGATCAGGTCGCCCACGCGCTGGTAGCCGAACATCGAGTAGTAGATGTAGAACGGCACCATCTTCTTCTGATGGTTGGCGTAGCTGGTGCCCGCGGCGATGAAGGAGCTCATCGCGCCGGCCTCGTTGATGCCCTCTTCGAGGATCTGCCCGTCCTTGGCCTCCTTGTAGTACATCAACTGGTCGGCGTCGACCGGCTCGTAGAGCTGGCCGACGTGCGAGTAGATCCCGCACTGGCGGAACAGCGCGTCCATGCCGAACGTTCGTGCCTCGTCGGGGATGATCGGCACGATCTGCTGGCCGATGCTCTTGTCCTTGAGCAACTGCGTGAGCACGCGGACGAACGCCATGGTGGTCGAGACCTTGCGGTCGCCGGTGCCTTCGTGGAACTCCTGCCAGAGCTTGTCCGCGGGCATTTCGAAGGGGATGTTGACCACGCGGCGCTGGGGCAGCGGGCCGCCGAGCTGCTTGCGCCGGTCGCGGAGGTAAACCATCTCCGCCGCGTCGGCGCTGGGTCGATAGAACGGCGCCTCGCTCACGTCGTTGTCGGAGATGGGGATGTCGAAGCGATCGCGGAACTTCAACAGCTCGTCATCGTTGAGTTTCTTCTGCTGGTGGGTGATGTTCTTGCCTTCGCCGGCCTCGCCCAGGCCGTAGCCCTTGACCGTGCGGGCGAGGATGACGGTGGGCATCTTCTTGGCGTTCACCGCGGCGTTGTAGGCGGCGTAGACCTTCGCCGGGTCGTGCCCGCCCAGGCCCATCTTCCACAGCTTGTCGTTGGGCACGTTCTTGACGCGCTCGGCCAGCTCGGGGTCGGCGCCCCAGAAGTGCTCGCGGATGTACGCTCCGCCTTCCACGCCGTACTTCTGGTATTCGCCGTCGGGCACCTCGCCCATGCGTCGGGCCAGCAGGCCGTTGTGATCGTTGGCGAGCATGTCGTCCCAGTCGCTGCCCCACAGGCACTTGATGACATTCCAGCCGGCGCCGCGGAAGACCGCTTCGAGCTCCTGCACGATGTTGCCGTTGCCGCGCACCGGGCCGTCCAGGCGTTGGAGGTTGCAGTTGATGACCCAGATGAGGTTGTCCAGTTGTTCGCGGCTGGCCAGGGAGATGGCGCCCAGGGTTTCGGGTTCATCGCACTCGCCGTCGCCGAGAAACGCCCAGACCTTCTGCCCGGTGTTTTCCTTGAGCCCGCGGTCGTAGAGGTATTCCATGAACCGGGCCTGGTAGATGCTCATGATCGGCCCGAGGCCCATGCTCACGGTGGGAAACTCCCAGAACTCGGGCATCAGCCAGGGGTGGGGGTAGCTGCTGAGGCCGCCGCCTTGGGAAAGCTCGCGGCGGAAGTTGCTGAGGTGGGTTTCGTTGAGCCGGCCCTCGACGAACGCGCGGGCGTACATGCCCGGTGAGGCGTGGCCCTGGAAATACACCAGGTCGCCGCCGCCGGGGTGGTCCTTGCCTCGGAAGAAGTGGTTGTGGCCCACTTCATAAAGCGTGGCCGACGACGCGAACGTCGAGATGTGCCCGCCCACCCCGCCGCCGGTGTCGTCCTTGACGCGGTTGGCGCGCACGACCATGGCCATGGCGTTCCAGCGGATGATGCTCTTGATGCGGCGCTCGAGCTCGCGGTTGCCGGGGTACTCCGGCTGGTGCTGGGGGGGGATGGTATTGACGTAGGGCGTCTGGCTGGTGACCGGCAGCTCCACGCCGTAGCGCTGGGCGTAGATCTGCAGCTCGGCCAGCAGGGCCCGCACGTGGCTGGGGCCGTGCAGGCGGTAGCTGTCTTCGAGGGAGTGGATCCAGTCCAGGCGTTCGAGTTTTTCGGCGGTGAGGCCGCCGTTGTTGCCGTGGGTCATCGGGTGGTTATCCGTAAGGGTCGTGCCGAGGCGAGCGCTATAGCGTAGGGAAAGCGCCGGTGGGGGGGCAAGTGGCCGAGATCGCCCTTACAGGGTGGCGACATCGACCTTGGCTGATTCGCCGATGCGGTGGTGATGATCCGATCGGGTGAATCTCGACCGGACAGCGTGACCACGCATCTTATCGTGAACCTCTGACCCGGGGAGTTGTGACATGGCCCGCCACCGCCTCGGCCGGATGCGGCGCCATTGTCAGGCGGTGGCGGAGCCGAACAACTGTCGCTGGCATCGGCCGGCGGTCGATCCATATACTCAGGTTACTCTCGCGAGCGAGGTTGTGATGCCGATGCGACTGATGATGCCGATGATCGTTCTGGCAGCCGGGCTGGCCGCGTCGCCGGCCTGGGCCGCGCCGGCCGACGCGCCCGCCGATGTGCCGGCCCAAGTCGCGGCGATCGTCGAACAGCTCGGCCACCCCGACTACAACCAGCGGCAAGCCGCCCAGAAGGCCCTGGAAGACCTGCCGCGATCCGCGCTGCCGATCGTCGTCGATCACTACCACCGCACCGACGACGCCGAGGTCCGCATGCGGCTTCGCCTCTACAGCCGGGCGCTGTTCGAGCGGTACGTCCTGCCCCGCCACCCCGAGCTGCACCGCCCGGGCTTCCTGGGCATCGGCCAGACGCTCATAGTGATCAACGGCGAGCCGCGCATCGTCGTCGCCCACGTCATCCCCAACTCCGGCGCCGACGACGCGGGCCTGCAGCAAAACGACCAGATCGTCGCCCTCAACGGCGAGCCGCTCCAGAAGGACAACCCCATCCAGGGCCTCAGTGAATCCATCAAACAACACCGCCCCGGCCAGAAGATCACCCTCACGCTCTACCGCACCGGCACGAAGATGGACATCACCGCCACGCTCGGCGAGCTGCCCGACGATCAGATCACCGACGACCTTCGCCGCACCATGATCGACCGCCGCCACGCCGTGGAACAATACTGGTTCGAGCACGCCTTCCTCAAAGGCCGCCTCGAACCCGTGCACGAAACCAAACGCCCGCAGCCGACCGCCGAGTAGGCGCAGCGAGCGGCAGCCCCAGCTTCCACGGAATCGGCTGCGGCGTTCCCGTCTTGCATCGCGTGCGGGACGGCCCACGCGAACCAACCGCCAAACCCAATCCCGTCCGCGCCGGTCGCCACGCGCAAGCCGAACGTCGGATTGCGCCCGAGACAATCCGCGCCGCCTGTGCCGCACAGCGCCATCCGTTGCATGCTATTGCTCGACGGACATTACTTCCAGAAATCTGCTCTCGGGCAGCCGGGACGCTTTGATGATCTTTGACCGGGCACGCTTGACCAACGCCTGATCCTTTCCAACCACCAGGAAGCAAGCATGGGAGATGTAGGCGAACCCATAGAGTTCACTTTGGCAAAGAACCCGGATCTTTTTTTCCATGTCCAACCGCTCAGAGCCGCGGCGTACGCTTTGGTCGAAGACAAGGGTAAGCCACTTCGGTCGCTGCGCAGCAAGGTAGACCAGTTCGCGGGCGAACAGATACTTGGGTGCCCGGCCGTTGCGGGTTGGGCACATTCGCAGCCCCGTGTCCGGGTCGAGGAACAGATGCTTGCTAGAGTTCGCGACGGAAAAATACGCCGACCGGTCGGTATTGACTGTCAATACCTCGCGGGAGACGACCTCCACGTCCAACAGCCTGCCGAATGCGTTTATATCATCATCCGACACGTTCTCGGTGAACATCGGGTGCGCTGACCACTTGCCGAATACTTGCAGCCACAGCAGTAGGGACTGCTTCACGATGTCGTAGGAGTCGCCGAGATACTTCATTCGCATGAGATCACCTATGCGGCCGAACTTGTTCTTCTACAGAAATCCATTTCCCCGGGCTACTACCGGAGATAATACCGCTGTTTCCGGTTGTCAACAGATCTGTTTTCACCGATGAACCCCTTCGAAGCGCAAACGCGGCTTGATCGTCATGGATAACCACGGAGAATCGGGTGTTATCCAAATCTGGATGAACCGGAAGCGGTATCTGGCGGAACGATTAGTAAGCTCTGGTAACAACACCCTGACGTTGAGTCTGGCCGCCTTCACACCTGCGGGCACCGAGGGCATCGTGCTGGGGGCGGCCGATTCATGGAGCCGGATGTCCGGCCGTTTGGCGCAGCAGAGGGAGATGGCGTTTATGTCCTGGGCTGATTGGGGGGCTACGATGCGTTTGAACGCGCACTTTTGAGCAAGGAGATACGCATGTCGAATCTTACTCGCCGACAGATGTTGACCACCGCCGCGGTGGGGGCTGGGGCTTTGGCTGGGCTGCCGATGGTGGGACCGGGGGTCGCGCTGGCGCACCCGGCCGCGATGGGCGATGATGGCCAGTATCTGCTGCCCGACCTGCCGTATGCGTACGATGCGCTCGAGCCGCACATCGATGCCAAGACGATGGCGATTCACCACGGCAAGCACCACCGCGGCTACACCAACGGGCTGAACGCGACGCTGGCGAAGCTGGCCGAGGCGCGCGAGGCCGGCGACTACGGCAACATCCAGCAGCTCAGCCGGCTGCTCGCGTTCCACGGCGGGGGATACGTCAATCACCTGATTTTCTGGCACAACATGGCCCCGCCGAGCGACGGCGGGGGCGGCGGGCCCGAGGGCGAGCTGCGCGAGCGGCTGGTCAATGACTTCGGATCGGTCGAGCGGTTCGGGGCCCACTTCGCCGCCGCGGCCAAGAGCGTCGAGGGCGGCGGCTGGGGCGTGCTCGCCTGGCATCCGACGCTGCAACGCACGTTCGTGCTGACCATGATGAATCAGCAGGACCTGATGACCGCTGGGTCGATCCCGCTGCTGATGATCGACGTGTGGGAACACGCCTACTACCTGCAATACCAGAACCGCCGGGGCGATTACGTCGATGCGTTCTGGAACGTGGTGAACTGGAAAAACGTGGCCGAGCGATTCGCCGCGGCCAAGTCGGCGATGAAGGGGATGTGATGCACCACGCTGATCCGACGGCGCGGGCGGGCCGCGGCGCGGGCGCGCTTAGCGCCCGGGCTTGAGAATCTCGCCTTTGACCTTGGCCTGGTCGCGCTTCGCATCGGGCTGGAGCATCAGCCGCTTGCCCCGGCCCATGTTCTGCGTCCAGGTGCTGGCCCACCGGCCCACGCCCAGGGAGATCGAGTCGCGGGCGACCATGTTCTTGTGGTGGCCGGGCGAGTCGAACCATTGCCAGAACGCCGCGGCCCCGCTGGCCGAGCCGTAGGCGATGTTTTCCGAATACCCGCCTTTGTACCCGGCGTTGGCCATGCGCTTGGTGTGGGTCTTGTTGGCCGCGTTCTTGCCGGTGTGGCTGAAGTAGCCCCGATCGACCATGTCCTTGCTGTGGCGGCGGGCGGCCTGGATCAGCCGGGCGTCCAGCTCGTAGGGCAACGCCCCCAGCCAGCGGCGGTAGTCGTTCACGTACGCCGCGTTCTCCCACTCGGCCCGGTCCATCAGGGGCTTGATGTGCTGCTGGTTGTACGCATCGATCCGATCGGCCGCGGCGGCGTGCCAGAGCGAAAACTTCGCCGGGTCGTTCGGGGCCTTGCCGTGGTTGAACGCCGCGGCGTCGATCGCTTCATCGAGCGACATGCCCAGCGCGTCCTTCACGGCCGCGGCCAGCTCGGCCTGCTCCGCGGCGATCTGTGCCTTGTCCTCGTCGCTGGCCACCTGTTCCCACAGCTCGACGTATCGCTGCCGCAGCGACAGCGCCTCGACCGCCGCGGCCCGGCGCTGGTAGATCGGCCCCAGCTCGGCGTACATCTTCTTGAGCGTTTCGTAGTGCGCGTGGGCCTTGGCGACCGGCTCGCCTTTTTCGAGCTTGGCGATGTTCGCCCATGCCGCGTCACGCTCCGCGGCCAGCTTGGCTTCGTACTCGGCCAGGCGCGCCCGATCGCCCGCGCCGCGCAGCGCGCGCGACGCCAGGCGCCCCGTCCGCGCCAGCGCCCCGCGCAGGGCGCGGACCAGGTCGTCCCGTGCCGACGGACCCATTTGGGCCAGCTCGCCCATCGCTTCGAGCGCCTTGTCATCATCACGCCCCAGCGCGACCCGCCGGAGCAGCGCGATCTGCTGGGCCTGCCGCGCCGCCTCGATGCGCGCCTGGCGATCCGCGTCGGCCTGGCCCCACGCGCTCGCACCATTGAGCAGCACGAGCAGCGCCAGCGGCCCCAATGTCCATCGATCAAACGGCTTCATGACACTTCTCCGGCAATTACTCGGGCGATCAATCGTATCGGCCGATTCGGGCCGACTGTCGAATAAGACGTGCCCGGCGGGGTAAATGTTGCGGAAACTTCCCGCATCGACCGGGGCGAACGGCGTGCTACGGCCGCGTGCCCAGGGGGACCGTGTCGGCGAAGTAGAAGATCAGTGCCGCCAGCGTGCCCAGCAGCCCCAGCCAGCAGATGATGGCGATGCGGGTGGCGCGGCGGGCGTTGGCCTGTTCGCACCAGGACGACGGGCGGATGCCCTGGGCGAGGAACACGCCCATCGCCGCGAGGTTGACGCAGACCAGGTTGGTCGCCAGCAGCACCGTGGCGGCGCCGGCGCCGGCCACATCGCCGTGGCCCAGCAGCAGGCCCACGGCGACCAGCGGCGGGACCAGCGCCACGGCGACCATGACGCCGATCAGGTTCGCCGAGACGCCCGTGGTCACCGCCAGCGCCCCGGCGGCGCCCGCGGCCAGCGCCACCAGCAGATCGCTGAAGCGCACCTCGCCCCGCGTGGCGATCTCACGCACCGACGGGTCGAACGGAATCCCAAACCCCACCGCCACGCTCAGCCCCAGGCCCACGGCCAGGCCCAGCACCGCGGTGCGCATCGATCGGCGGACCATCGCCAGGTCGCCCAGCGTCGTGCCCAGCGCCAGCGACATGTTGGGCAACAGCAGCGGCGCGATCACCATCGCCGCGATAACCAGCGCCACGTTGTCCCGGATCATCCCCACCGCCGCGACCAGGCACGAGATGAACACCTGCGCCAGGTACACCGCGTCGGTGCGGCTGCCGGGCGCCAGGTCGTCCAGCAGTTCCTCCCGGCTGACGCGCCGGCCGAACCCGCCGTTGCCCGTTGGCGATGGCTCGTCGGCAGGCGGCGGCGGTTGTTGTGACGATTCGTCTTGCTCGCGCCGCGGAAGCAGGCCCGCCACTTCGTAGATCGCCAGCGAGAAAGACCCATCCCCGCCGAACCGGTCGCTCAGCGCATCGACGATCGCCTCGGTGCGCGATTCATCGATCAGGAAGATGGTGCGGCTGGACGCATCGGCGGCCATCACATACCGATCGATCACTTCGTGTTCAATCAGCACGGCGTCCAGGTCGGGCGACGCGGCGTCATCGACAATCAACTCGATGCGGCGAAACGGCAAGGCCGGGCTCCGAATGACTCAGCGCAACCAGTTTACCCCAGCCCCGCCGACGCTTGCCAAATGCATCGCGGCTGATACCATCGGTTGCTGTCCCCGACGCAGCGAAAAGGAGCGATCCCCATGACCCGCATCACCCGCGACTTCGGTGTGCAGAGCTACTGCTTCCGCAGCATCGAAAACAACGCCACGGTCGCCCGGGCCGTCAAAGATATCGGCCTTTCGAAGATCGAGATCTGCCGCAAGCACGCCGACTTCGCCAACCCCCAGGTTCATCAGCAGGTGATCGACACCTACCAGCAGGCGGGCGTGACGATCCAGTCGATCGGCGTGGAGCCGGCCGACTGCCCGCAAGCCGAACTGCGCGCCAAGTTTGACTTCGCCAAGGCCGCGGGCCTCAAGCATGTGTCGATCAACTTCGCCGACCCCGGCAGCTTCCTCGACACCCACGCGACCGTGCAGAAGCTGGCCGAGGAATACAACCTCCGCTGCGGCATTCACAACCACGGCGGCCACCACTGGCTGGGCAACAACCAGGCGCTGGGCTGGGTCTACAAAACCGCCGGCGACCGCATCGGCCTGTGCCTGGACACCGCCTGGGCCCTGCAGGCCCACGTCGATCCGATCGAGCTGGCCAGGCAGGCCGGCGACCGACTGTTCGCCGTGCACATGAAAGACTTCACCTTCCACGAAGGCACCGGCAAGCACGAAGACGTCGTCGTGGGCACCGGCAACCTCGACCTGCCCGCCCTGGCCAGGACGTGCGAAGAGCTCGGCTTCGACGGCGAAGCGATCCTCGAATACGAAGGCGACGTGGACAACCCCATCCCCTCGCTCACCCGGTGCGTCGCCGCGATCAAGGCCATGGGGTGATCCCGCCCGCGCCCGCGGCCGATGCCCTACGCATTGCAGTCAGCGGATTGAAACGCGCCCCGCGCGTGGCGTGGGGGGCCAATATCAATGTTCGCGGTTTGGTAACCGTTCACACCCGTTGGCGAGTTGGCAGGGGATGATCCGATAACCATGG
>CAZUHK010000088.1:0-12221 GCA_964620345.1 uncultured Planctomycetaceae bacterium | reverse complement strand
GGACTACCAGGCGTTCGTCACCCGCCACCACCGCGCCGCCCCACAACAGCATTAGGTCACCCCTCCAAGCCAAGCCGGAGCGCAGCGGCGGCTTGGATTCCCCTCGCACTCAGCCCCACAACCCCAACCAAAAACAAACGCGGCGCTCCTGCCCCGCGCGGTTATGCTTCATTCGATTGGCCACACCGACCCGGCGCTACAGCAAACCCGACCATCGTCTGCCACGTGGCGATGGCTCGGGTTTGTTTACGGCACCGTCGCGCAGCATCACTCGGCGAGGATGCGATAGAATCGGCCCGCGTCGATCTTGCGAAACGCGCCGCTGGTCAGCACCGCGTCGTCGAACCGCTCATCGATCTCGGTCATGTAGGCGTCATCTTTCGCATCGCCACCGCCGAAGTGGACGCCCAGCGCGCTTTGGTGGCCAAAGCCATCGCGCTCGTGGTCCCACTGGCCGCCGATCGGCGTGCGGCGCTGCCACTTGTGCTCCTCGATGTACGCATCGAAGTCTGTGGGAACCACGCCCGAGTCCGAGTCCTCCAGCCAGTGGCCGGTCTCGTGCTTGTACACCCACGCCGCGTCGGCAAACACACGCAGGTCGTTGATGAACACGTTCTGCGAGGCGGTGCGCGAGGCCTGGGTGAACTGCGGCACGACCATCGCGGCCAGCACGCCAAGGATCACCACGACGATCAGGATTTCGACGAGCGTGAACCCCGGTCGGTGAGCAGTCACGAGCATGGCAGATCCTCTGTGGTGCGAAGGGTCGATCAAGTTGCCCTGGCGTCACGCACGAACCGCCCGGAGTGACAGCGGATATATCGAATCCACGACCCCCGGACACCAGCGCCGGACCGACCGGTTTGGGTAAATGGGGTTAACCTGCGCGGCGTGGCGCGGTTGCGCCGGTGGCGCAAGCCCGGCGGGCCCGATGGATTGGCCGTCCGCGGGCCGACCGGCGGGTTGTGGCCGGCCCGCGAGGGTGCTATCATCCTCGATTCCCCGTACCGCGGCGGCGCGTGCGGGGCAGGACAGGACCCCGAACGGAGAATGCTCGCGATGGCAGTGAAGCTGCGCATGAAGCGCCTGGGTAATCGTCACCGACCGTTCTACCGCATCGTCTCCGTGGACGAGCGGAAGAAGCGGGACGGCCGCGTGATCGAAGAGCTGGGCACCTACAACCCCCTCGAGCGGGACGAGACCCGGCAGGTCGCGGTCAAGCTCGATCGCGCGGTGTACTGGTTGAGCGTCGGCGCCCAGCCCAGCGACACCGTCGCCACGCTGCTCAAGCGACACGGCCTGACGACCAAGCCGGGCACCCGGCCCGAAGATCAGCCGGCCGATCTCGAAGCCGCGGCCGCCGAGGCCCTGTCCCAGGTCAAGGCCAGGCAGGGCGAGCGGCTGAAGACGCGCGCCGCCCAAGAGGCCAAGCGCAAGGCCGAGGAAGAAGCAAAGCTCAAGGCCGAGCTGGAAGCCAAGCAGAAAGAAGAAGCCCAAGCCAAGGCCGCCGAAGAAGCGGCGAAGGCCGAGGCCGAGGCGAGTGAAGACAAGGCCGAAGGTGAAGACGCGGCCGCCGAGGGCGACGCCGCGGCTCCGGCCGCCGAGGAAAACAAGGAGTAACGACCACCGGCTGATACGCCACCGGCGGGCGCCGCCATGCGGATCGATGTGCTGACCCTGTTCCCCGAGATGTTCGCTCCCGTGCTGGGCGCGAGCATCCTCAAGCGGGCACAGGAGGCCGGCAAGGTGGATTACCACCTGACCGACATCCGCGAGCACACCACCAACAAGCACGGCAAGGTGGACGACCGGCCGTTCGGCGGGGGCCCGGGAATGGTCATGGCCTGTCAGCCGCTGTGGGACGCGGTTCGAGCGACCGAGACATTGGACAATCGATCGGCGACGCGCATCCTCACCAGCCCCCAGGGCGAGCCGTTCAACCAGCGGATCGCCGAGGAACTCGCCCGGCAGCCGCGGCTGCTGATTATCGCCGGCCATTACGAAGGGATCGACGAGCGGGTCATCGAAAAGCTGGCCCCCCGTCAGATCAGCATCGGCGACTACGTGCTTTCCGGCGGCGAACTGCCGGCGATGGTCGTGATCGATGCGGTCGTCCGGCTGATCCCCGGCGTGCTGGGCCACGATGAGTCGGCTCACCACGACTCGTTCAGCCCAGGTGCCGACCGCCTGCTGGACTGCCCGCACTACACCCGGCCCCGCGCGTGGGCCGGCCTGGAAGTGCCCGACGTGCTGATCGGCGGCGACCACGCCGCCATCGAGGCCTGGCGAAAGCAACAGGCCCTGCAACGGACCCGACAACGCAGGCCCGACCTGCTGGATGAATCGCCAAACGACCCCGGCCGACCCAAGCCGCGCGGAGCCAAGCCATGACCAAGCAACAGATCATTCAGGACATCGAAGCCGCCCAACTCAAGCAGGATCTGCCGGCCGTGAGCGTCGGCGACACCATCGACGTGCACTGCCGTATCATCGAAGGTGAAAAAGAGCGCATCCAGGTGTTCACCGGCGTGGTGATCTCGATCAAAGGTGCCGGCATCAACCGGATGATGACCGTCCGCCGCATCGTCGCCAACCAGGGCGTTGAGCGCATCTTCCCGATCCACTCGCCCAAGATCGCGAAGATCGAGGTGGTGCGGCACGGCCACGTCCGCCGCGCCAAGCTCTACTTCCTCCGCGACCGCATCGGTAAGAGCCGCCGCCTCAAGGACCGCCGCCGCGGCCTCAAGCACCTGGCCAAGGCCACCGCCAAGCACACCGAGCAGGAACTGATCGCCGCCGAAGCCGGCCAAGTCACCGATGCCCCGGCGACCGCGGAGGCGACCGACACCGCCGAACAAAAGGCGTGATGCGCCCGACCATTGCGCGCCGCGACTTGTCGCGGCGAAACCACTTCGCCACCAGCAGCGTGCGGTCATCGTCCGGCTTGCGGCCGGCGGTGGGTGCTTCCACCTTGGCCAGCACGTCGTCGATCAGGCGTTGGGCGCTGAGCGAGCAGTTTCAACACCGCGTCGACGGGCTGAACAGATCGACCAGATCGACCAGATCGGCGCGGGGCGCTAGGGCCGTGTGGACATGATAGGCCGGCGGGCTGCGACCCAACCGCTTGCTCAACCGCGGTCGTGCCCCAGCGTGCCGCCGCGGCGGACGGTGCGATTGCCGAAGCGGTCGGTGATGCGGTCGATCGCCCTGTCGAGCTGGCTGAGCTTCGCGCGGTCGGCGGCGCCGAACAGGTCGCGCTGGCCTGTGTTGGTCGTCAGTGCGCCGGCGGCCATGCCGATCAGTCGCACCGGCTGGAACGACCGGCTCGCCCATGCGTCGAACAGCTCGCGCGCCGCGTCCCAAAGCTCGGCCGTGGCATAAGTCGGGGCGCTCAATGTCCGCGAGCGGCTGATCGTCTCGAACTGGCCGTAGCGGATCTTCAGCGTCACCCGCCCGGCGCGAAGCTGCCTCCGACGCAGACGCCAGCCGACCTGTTCGACCTCGTCCAGCAGCACGCTGCGCACGTGGTCGGGGTCGGCCAGGTTCTCGCTGAAGGTATGCTCGTGGCTGATGCTCTTGGCCTGGTGTTCGGGCACGACCGGCCGATTGTCGATCCCATGGGCGAGTCGGCGGTAGCGCTGGGCCTCGTTGCCGAACCACGCGGCCATCCACCGCGCCTCGGCGTGTTGCAGGTCGCCGACGGTGGTGATGCCCAGTCGCTTGAGCCGCTTCTGGCCCACCCGGCCGATGCCCCACATCCGCCCGATCGGCATCGCCGCCAGCCACGCGGTCACCTCGTCGCGCCGCACGACCGTCAGCCCGTTGGGCTTGTCCTGGTCGCTGGCCAGCTTCGCGAGGAATTTGTTGGGCGCTACGCCGACCGAGCCGGTCAGGCCCAGCTCATCGCGGATCGTCGCGCGGATGCGGCGGGCCACTTCGACCGGCTCGCCCAGCAGCCGCCGCGTGCCGGTCAGGTCAACAAATGCCTCGTCCACGCTCAGCGGTTCGACCAGCGGGCTGAAGCGGCCGAGGATGTCGAACAGCTTGCCCGACATCTCGCGCACGCGCCGGCCGGGCACGGGCACGACGATCGCATCGGGGCACAGCCGGCGGGCCTGGCTCATGGGCATCGCCGAGCGGCAGCCCGCCGGCCGCGATTCGTAGCTGGCGGCGCAGACCACCGCCCGCGGGCCCGTGCCACCGACGAGCACCGGTTGGCCGCGAAGCTCCGGCCGATCGAGTTGCACGACCGACGCGAAAAAAGCGTCCATATCGACGTGCAGAATCGTCCGCTCCTCAGCCATGGCCCGATTGTATCGCCCGCGCCGCCGAACCCACTTGTAAATCCGCCGCGTCGAGCGTCTGATGGTGCGGGGGCGTGGTTCCGTGAAAACCGCCCACCGCCGATCGCCGCACACCCGCCAAGGAGGCCACCATGTTCACCCGGCTCACAATCGTGCTCACCGTCCTGCTCGCCGCGACGCTCACCCACGCCCAGCCGCAAAACCCCGATGCGGCCGATCAGCAGGCCAAGCTGCCGGTCACCCGCGCCGTGCTGTTCTCCAGCGGCGTGGGCTACTTCGAGCACACCGGCACCGTCACCGGCGACACCGAGCTGACCCTCAACTTCAAGACCGATCAGATCAACGACATCCTCAAATCCATGATCCTCATGGACCACGGCGGGGGCAACGTCACCAGCGTCACCTACCCCTCGCGCGACCCGGTCGAGCGCGCCCTGCGAAGCTTCGAGGTGGATATCTCCGGCGACCCGACGCTCGCCGAGCTGCTCAAGCAACTGCGCGGCGAGAAGGTCACCGTCATCACCTCACGGCAGATGACCGGGCTGATCCTCAGCGTCGAGCCGATCACGAAGGTCATCGGCGACCCGCAAACCCGGATCACCACATGGCGATTGAACCTGGTGACCGACGAGGGCGTGCGCAGCGTGAAGCTCGACGACCTGTCGGGCCTGAAGTTCGAGGACGCGGCGTTGCAGGCCGAGCTGAACAAGGCCCTGGCGCTGCTGGTCTCGGCGCGGGACAAGGACCGCAAGCCCATCGACATCCAGTTCACCGGCGAAGGCGAGCGCAAAGTGCAAGTGGGCTATCTGGTCGAGACGCCGGTGTGGAAGACCAGCTATCGGCTGGACCTGTCGGACGACAAGCCGCTGCTGCAGGGCTGGGCGATCGTGGAAAACACCAGCGACATCGACTGGCAGAACGTGAAGCTTTCGCTGGTCAGCGGCCGGCCGATGTCGTTCGTGATGGACCTGTACACCCCGCTGTACGTGCCCCGGCCGGTGGTGGAGCTGGAGCGGTACGCCTCACTGGTGCCCAAGGCGTACGACGAGAGCATCATGCCCGAAGACGAAGAGGCGGCGGAAATGGATCGGCTGGCGTCGCGGACCCAAGCCAAGGCGCCCCGTCGCCTTGCCGAGATGCGCCGCGGCTTGGCCGGTGAGGCCCTGGCCGATCGGGCCGCGCCTGCCGACGCCATGGACGACGCCCGCCTGCGCGAGTCCGGCGTGCGGTCGGTCGCCGCGGCCGGCGACGTCGGCGAGCTGTTCAGCTTCAACCTCAAGCACCGGGTCGACCTGGCCCGACGCCGCTCGGCCATGCTGCCCATCGTCAACGAAGATGTCAAAGCCCAGAAAGTCAGCATCTACAACGCCAACGAGCTGGCCAAACACCCGTTCAACGGCGTGCGGCTGACCAACTCGACCGGCATGAAGCTCATGGCCGGACCGGTCACCGTGTTCGACAGCGGCGCCTACGCCGGCGACGCCCGCATCGACCACCTCGCCGACGGTGAGCAGCGCCTGCTCAGCTACGCGGTCGATCTGGACGTGAGCGTTGATCCGTCGCAGAAATCCAGCTCCACGCTCACCGGTGTGAAAATTGTGCGCGGCGTGCTCAACATCACCCGCAAGTATGTCTACGAGCAGACCTACGCGATCAGGAACAAGGCCAAGGCCGATCGCACCATCGTCGTCGAACATTCCTTCCATTCCCAACGAAAGCTCATCGAACCCGAGAAGCCGACGGAGAAGACGGCCGACCTCTACCGCTTCGACGTGCCCGTCTTGGCCGATAAAACCGTCGCCTTCGACGTCCGCGAGGAGCAGGTCACCCATGAGCACATCGCCATCCTCAACGCCTCGCCCCGCTCGCTGGTCTGGTACACCCGCCAGGGCGGCATCGACGACAAGGTCAAGGACGCGCTGAGCAAGGCGATTCAGATGAAGAACGAGCTTGAGCAACTCGAAAGCAAGCTCAACAACGGCCAGCGCCAGACGCAGCAGATCGAGCAGGGCCAGGACCGCCTGCGCAAGAACCTGGGCAGCGTCGGCCGCGACTCGCAGCTCGGCAAGCGCTACATCAAGAAGCTCGACGATGAAGAGACGCGCATCGAGGGGCTTGAAAAAGAGATCGCCGCGCTGCGCAAGCTGATCGAATCCAAGCGTGAGGCGCTCAACGATTACCTGTCGTCGCTGAACATCGGGTAGCGGACAACGCTCAGGCCGATCGCATACGGGACGGGTGGCGGTAGGCGGGCCTGTCGAGTCGCCCGCCGCTTTTTGCGTCTGCTACATCCCCGCCGCGCGATGGTCGAGCACAGCCTCACCGTCGGCCGCGAGCGGCTCACCGGCGCGGGCGTGGTTGTGTGATTGAAGACGAACGCAAAGGCGCTAAGGACATACGAAGTTCGCGAAGTGGATACTCTAAAGTTCTTCTTCGCGGCCTTTGCGTGTCCTTCGCGCCTTCGCGTTGGTTTGGAGCGCGTTCGTTGGGAAAGCGGTCAGACGCCTTCGATCACGCCGGCCTTTTCGATCATCTCGACGAGCTTGACGACCGACTCCTCGATGCTCAACTCGTGCGTGGGCAGGACCAGCTCGGCCTGATCGGGCTCTTCGTATGGATCATCGATGCCGGTGAATCCCTTGATTTCACCGGCGCGGGCCTTCTTGTACAGGCCCTTGGGGTCGCGTTGCTCGGCGACCTCCAGCGGCACCTGCACGTAGACCTCGAAGAACGGCAGGCCGGCTTGCTTGTGCAGATCGCGCACCAGGTTGCGGTCGGCGGTGTAGGGGCTGATGAAGCTGGTGATCGAGATGATGCCGGCATCGGCGAACAGCTTGGTCACCTCGCCGATGCGGCGGATGTTTTCGGTGCGGTCCTCGGCGCTGAAGCCCAGGTTTTTGTTCAGGCCGTGGCGGATGTTGTCGCCGTCCAGCCGGTAGGCCTTGATGCCGCGCTGCAGCAGCACCTGCTCGAAGGCGACGGCGATGGTGGACTTGCCCGAGCCCGACAGGCCGGTCATCCAGACAGTGCATCCACCGTGGCCCATCGCCTTGCGGCGTTCTTCGGGGGTGACGTTGCCTTCGTGCCAGGTGATGTTGGTCGCTTTGATGTCCGCCATGGTATTGCTCCGGCTCCGTTGGGGTTTAGGGCGGGCATGGTAGTGCAAGGTTCGCGGACATGCCAGCCGGCGGGGTTGCTGCTAACCTGTTGGCGATCATGGCAGGCATTCGTACTATCGTGGGCCTCGGCGAGGCGTTGTTCGACCTGTTCCCCGATGAACAGCGGCTGGGCGGCGCGCCGCTTAACGTGGCCGTCCACGCCCAGCAGCTCGGCAACCGCGGCGTCGTGGTCACCCGCGTCGGCCAGGATTCGCTGGGCGACCAGATTCTCGCCGAGCTGCGCCGCCGGGGCATGGACACCACCCATGTCCAGACCGACCCGGACCACGCCACCGGCACCGTGCTGATCGACTTCGACGAACACGACGAACCGCACTACCAGATCGTCGAAAACGTCGCGTGGGACTTGCTTCAGTGGGACGGCGACCTGGATCACCTCTCGGGCCATTGCGACGCGGTGTGCTTCGGCACGCTCGCCCAGCGCAACGCCCAGACGCGCAACAACATCTACCGGTTCGTCAGCCAGGCCCGGCGGGCGATCAAGCTGTTCGACATCAACCTGCGGCAGGACTATTACGACCGCCAGCAGATCGAGTACATGCTGGACCTGGCCGACGCGCTGAAGGTCAACCGCGATGAACTGACAAAGCTGACCGCGTTGTTCCACCTGGAAGACGACGCGGACGCGGTGGCCGCGGCGCTGATGGGCAAGTACAAGCTCGAGTGGTTGGCACTGACCGCGGGCGAGGCGGGCACGACGGTTTACGCCGGCGACGACAAGCACACCGCCGCCTCGATCGCCGCGGAAGCCGGCGGCGACGCGGTGGGCGCCGGCGACGCGACCGCCGCGGCCCTGCTGCACGGGGCGCTGCGCCGCTGGGACTGGCCCCGCACGCTCGACCTGGCCAACCGGCTGGGCGCCTTCGTCGCCGGCCAGAAAGGCGCCTGCCCCGAGTTGCCCGATGAACTCAAACAACTCGCGGGCGTGCCGGTGGCGCGGGCCGATCAGCCCGAGCAGGCGACCGCCGATGAGCAGGCGGGGTAGAATACGGTCATGACGGACCCGGATTTGACACAGCGGATCACGACCGACCCCGAGATCTTCGGCGGCAAGCCGATCGTGCGCGGCCATCGGATCGCTGTCGAGCACATCCTGAGCATGCTCGCGGCCGGCGACAGCGAGGACGACCTGCTCAAGGCCTATCCGTTCCTCGAAGCCGACGACGTTCGGGCGTGTCTGCTGTACGCCTACAAACTGGTCGCCCACGAGCGGATTGACCCGTTCCCCGCCGGGTCCGCGGCATGAAAGTGCTGTTGGATACTTGTGTGTCGTTCGGTGCGGTGCACGATGTTCGAGACGCAGGCCATGACACGGTCTGGGTCGGCCAATGGGAGCAGGATGCGGGCGATGAGGCCATTCTGGCGAGAGCCATCGATGAGTCGCGTGCGTTGGTCACTCTGGACAAAGACTTCGGTGAGTTGGCCATTGTCCGTGGCCGAAGCCATTCGGGCATCATCCGTTTGGTGGGTTTGCGTGCTGGCCAGCAGGGCTCGACCATCGTGAGAATCTTGGGCCGCTACGAAGCCGAGCTTGCTGATGGGGCGATTCTCACGGTCGAACCGTGGCGTGTGCGTGTTCGCTCTGCGAAGTGATTGTAACCACGACGGACACCGAGTTTCTCTCCATGATCCTACTGATCGACAACTACGACTCGTTCACCTACAACCTCGTGCAGCGGATCGGGGAGCTGGATCGGTCGATTGATCTTCGGGTGGTTCGGAACGACAAGATCACGGCGGCCGAGGCCGAGGCGATGGGGCCGGGGCGGATCATCGTTTCGCCCGGGCCGTGTACGCCGGCCGAGGGCGGGGTGAGCAACGACATCGTGCGGCACTTCGCCGGCCACGTGCCGCTGCTGGGCGTGTGCCTGGGCCATCAGTGCATCGGCTATTCCAACGGCATGACGGTCCGCCGCAACGACCGGCTGATGCACGGCAAGGTCTCGCCGATCCACCACGATGGGCGGACGATCTTCCAAGGCCTGAGCAACCCGTTCGACGCCACGCGGTACCACTCGCTGGTCGTGGAGCGCGACACGGTCGATCTGGAGCGGTGGGAGATCAGCGCGTGGACCGAGGAGGGCGAGGTGATGGGCCTTCGGTTGAAGGATTCGCCCCAGCCGGTCGAGGGCGTGCAGTTTCACCCTGAGAGTTTTCTGTCGATCGAGGGGCCGATGCTGCTGGCGAATTTTCTGGGCCTGCCGCGGCCGGCGGCTACGGCTCGGTGACGGTCAGGTCGCCCGATGCGTGGAGCTGGATCATCGGCCGCTGCCCGAAGGCCTCGATGTCGCCGATGACGCGGATTTCACGCCGGTCGAGCGTCGCGGCGTTGACGCCGTACTGCCGCTCCATCGCGTCGACGAGCTTGCGCGGCACGACGATGAGGAAGTAGTTGTTGACGGAGATGAGGATCTGGCCGTCGCGGTTCTTCGCCGGGCGGTTGCTCACGGTCCCGCGGACGATGTGGAGCGTGTCGTCGTCACGGTTCATGATGGCTTGAAGCGCCTTGCGGTCGTTGGCATCGATCGGGTCGGGAACGCTGATGGTGGGGGGCGTGCCTTGGATTTCGTCGAGCGTCACTGTGTTCACCGACCCGCCCGCGGCCGGGGTTTCCCAGTGCTTGCGGTTGTCGTTGAGCGTCGGGTTGTCGTTGATCGGCCCGTCGTCGCCGTCGACGAGCACCTCGAACCGCGCGATCTCCACCCGCTGCGGTTGCTGCCCGGCCATCAGGCCCACGCTCCACCGGTCCGATCGGTAGCGGGCGTCGGCCTCGGCGGTGAATTCGTAGACGGCCCACTTGGGGCCCACCGACAGCGGGTGGGTGAAGCTCATCAGCTTCTGCAGGCGGACCTCCGGGCCGACCGCGCCGAGCAGGCGGGCCTGACCTCCGGTCGATCGCATGAGCACGCGGCAGGTGATGGTCCGCCCGACCGGCACGTCCCGCTCCATCTTCTGCTTGATGCCTACCTGCCACGGGTCGGCCGATTTCTTCGACTCCAGCCGCACCGCGGAAAGTTTCACCTGCGGCCGGGGCAGTGCCGTCTCCGCGTCGATCACGTCGACGCTTGTCTGCTTGCTGCGTGTGATCTTCCATTGATCGGTCCCGGCGGCAAACCCGGGGTTGGCCAGCACGTTCACGGTGGTGTCGTCGAGGGTGAGGCGCACCTCGGCGATGTCGATGGTCGCCCGCCGAGTCAGCCCCAGGTGGAACGTGCATTGCCAATCGCCCGGCGCGTAGCCGCGCGGGAACTTGCCGGCAAACTCGTACACCTTCCACTCCCGGCTGAGCGTGATGGCGCCGCCGGCGTGTTGGTCCCCGTTCTGCGAGGCCTGGCCAACGACCGCTTCGGCCTTGACCCCATCGCGATCAGCCCGCATCCGCGCCGTCAGCTTCACCCGCGTGCCCTTGGCGATCGCCACGTTCGGCTGCTGGGTCAACTGCACCGACCACGGCTTTTCATCGTCGGCCCGGTCGACCACGAAGCGCAGCGCCCGCTCGCCGTCCACGGCCGGGGCGGTGAACGTGCCTGGCGCGTCGATGTGCTGCGTGGTGTCCAGCGTCGCGGTGAGTTGATCGGTCAGCGGGTCGTACTGCGGCGTGGCCTTGAACGCCACGGGCCGGCCCTCGATGCCGCTGCCGCGATGGCCGCCGAACTTGCCGGTCAGTGGCGCGAACAGGTTCGCCGGCACGATCAGCCGCAGGTCGCCCTCGGCCGTCGCGCCTTCGAAGCGCAGCACGACGATGCCTTGATCCGCCACGTGTTCGTGTTGGACAACCTTCCCCCGGGCGACGATCTGCTTATCGAACAGCGCCGCGTCGATCAAGGCCCGGCGGTTGGCGGCGTCGACGACCTCGCCGGGCAACTCGGCCAGGCGGACCTGCGCGGGCGTGTCGATCGCGATCGCCGGCCGCTCGAACTGGGGCGACCACGCGATGCGCCCGGTCACCACCAGTCGTTCGCCGCGCAGATGAGCGGGCGAGTCGACGCCGGTGGACTGGCAGATCGCCTCGGCGTGGCGCCGATCAAACAGCAGCACCACGCCCTGCTCGTTGGGGTCCAGCGGCACCTTCCACGTTGAGCCGGCCTGGTTGGGCGTCTGCTGCACGTGCCCGGCGAACAGGTATGTCCGCGGGTCGCCGGTCAGCGCCATCTGCGTCAGGCGCACCGTGGCGTGGGGTATGGCGATGGTGCCGAACGGATCGCGCGGCGTGGGCACGGCGGTGCCGAACGGATCGCGCGGCGTGGGCACGGCGGTGGGCGTGTCGACCTGGGCGATCGCCGCCTCGGGCAAGACCGGCGCGCGGTCGGTCGGGCCGTAGTCCAGCAGGCGCAGCGCCGCGATCTGCAGGGGGTCCACACCGTCATCCAACTCCAGCGTCAGCTCCGCGAACCCCGGCGGCAGCGAGAACGTTGGCTCGAACGGCACGTCGATGCGGCGCCACTGCTCGCTTGTCGGTGCCCGGGCCACGACCGCCGGTTGATGCGGCGCCGGCACGCGACGCACCTGCGCCCACACCGCCGCCGTCGCTTCATCGCTCGGCAGCTCGGCCCGCAGCCAGAAGCTCAGCAGGTAACGATGGCCTGCGAGCAGTTCCTGCTCGATCGGCCAGGACAGGGTCTTCCCGTCAGCGTTGTCGGCATCGCTGCGCCTCACACTCAATGCCTGGTTGAACGGCTGATCTTCGATGTCGACCAGCCCGGCATCGAGCGCCGGATCGGCCCGATCGATTACCGCC
>CAZUHK010000087.1:0-12426 GCA_964620345.1 uncultured Planctomycetaceae bacterium | reverse complement strand
ATCACCCACCACACCGCCGGCCAACCCGTCCCCCGATTGGCGTGAACGGTTACCGGTCGTGATCGTGCGCGCCAGGACACAAATAGGGACCCAGGTATTGACCTTGCCCTCGGGATCGTCCGCCGTGCCGCGGCGGATGGTCACGACAGAGGCCCGCACCATGATCCGACCGTCATCGAGTTTACGGAACTGTGGTGTTCCGAAGTAGCGTGCGTCCGCTTCGAACTTCCGTTTGTTCATCGGCGCCGGCAGCGGGAAGAGTTCGATCGGCTCCCCGCCCTGATGCTTGTTGAAGCTCTCACGCGTCCAAGGATCGCCGAGGTTGTAGACCCAGCCGAGGCAGCGCTGGCCGCTCGAGTTCTCGTGGTGATCATGGTGGTTGTTGTGGCCGACGAAGATGTGACCGTCGATCAGGGCCGTGGCGTTGTGGCCGTTGAATTCACCGTATTCGCCGTCGGTCAGTTCGATGATCTCGGCGCCTTCGAGCACGGGGTAATCGCAATGCCACGCATCGGTCGGCCACTGTGCGGTCCAGTGAAAGTAACCGCTGTTGCGCGGCTCATATTCCCCATATACGCCGCCATCGTCGCCATAGACGGTTGATGCGATCATGGACATCATGACTCCTATCCCAAAGACGTGTTTGAAAGCGATCTTGGCATTGTCCATCGTTTCATCCTTTAACGATTCAGGTGTGGTTGCGACGAGTCGGTCATGATATGGCCGCCGGAAAAACGGGTTGCGGGAAACGAGGGGGCGGGAATCATTCTTTAGGTTTACAGCGGGGAGATCAGCGGGGATGCGGTGGGCAAGATGATCGAAGTGATCGATGCGGACCAGAAGGGTCGGCTGAAGATCGTGCCGGTCGGTTCGATGCTGAACGTCGCCGGGATGTTGGCCAAGCGGCCGGAGCTGGCCAAGCGGGTCGAGCTGGTCGCGATGTCGGGCCACGTCCGCACCCGACCCGACGGCGGGCGGAAGGCCGAGACGAACGTCCGCGTGGAAGTCGAGGCGGCCAAGGCGGCCTACACCGCCGACTGGAAGCGGTTCACGATCGCGCCGCTGAACGTGACCGGGGCGCTGTATCTCGATGGCGAACGCTATCAGCGCGTTTTCAAGAGTCAGGCCACCGGCGTGCCCGCGCTGATCGAGGCGTACGAGGTGTTCGAGCCGAACGCCGGATGGGTCGACGTGGACGTGACCAAGCGGAGTTCGAACCTGCATGACGCGGTGGCGGTGTACCTCGCCTGGTCGGCCGCGTTCCTGGAGATGAAAGCGTTGCCGCTTCGGGTCGTCGGCAAGGGTTACACCGAGATCGACGAGCAGGGCGGCAAACCGGTCCACGTCGCGGTCGACTGGCGCGACAAGGATGCGTTCCTGGACATGCTGGTCGAACGGCTGACGAACCCGCCGGCGGCCGAGTGAGCGAGCGGGGGCTCGGTTACGGTTGGTAGGTGTTCCAGATGCTGCGGGCGCGGAGTCTGGCGGCGAACTCGTCGGCGGTCATCGGCTCGGCCGGGGTGACGGTGATCGTCTTCGGCTCGCCGGGCGTGACCCAGAGGAAGTTGTCGCTGTAGGCCGCGTCGGTGTCTTCAAGCTCCAGCCAGGCCCACAGCGCCGGGGCCTCCGCTTCGAGGGTGACGCGGAACGCCCCGTCGCCGGCCGGTTCGATGTTCGTCGACAGCCGGGGGTCGACCAGGTCGAGGTGGCGGGGCAGCGTGAACAGCACGCAGGCGCTGGAGACCTCGGCGCCCTCCCGTTCCAGCGAGAGGCAGACGAGCAGGTTCGTCAGCCCGTGGTCGCGGATCAGGTCGCTCAGGTCGGGCGTGGCGACCAGCGCCGAGCCGTTGCTGGGGGGGTTGACCGTCGCCTGCTCACGTCGCAGGTCGCGGCCGGCCAGGTCGGTGGCGCGCCAGCTCAGCGTCGCCGGTGCGGGGTCCAGCTCGTCGCAGGTGACGTGGATTTCGACGGTACCCGCTTCGGGGTCTTCGACGCCGCTGACCATGAGCGGGGCGAAGAAGCGTCTGGCGAAGTAGTGCAGCGCCTTCCATCGGCCGTGGTAGTCGATGCTCGCCCACGAGGCGACGGGCCAGCAGTCGTTGAGCTGCCAGTAGAGGGCGCCCATGCAGCGGGGCATGTTCCGCCGCCAGTGCTGGACCGCGTACTCGATCGACAGGCCGTGCTGGATCTGGCTGACCCAGACGGTGTTCTCGAAGCCGGTCGGCAGTCGGTAGCGGTCGAGCATGTAGGTGATGATGAGCTGGTTGCCGACGGGGCTTCGCTGGTGCTTGTCCATGACGTAGCTGTTGACGTGGCGGTCATGGGGTTCGGTGAAGCCGCGGATGGTGCGGGGTTCGGGGAAGCTCTGGAACCCGAACTCGGAGCAGAAGCGGTGGGTGGTGGTGCGGTACCACTCGAAGGGTTGGCGTCCGTGCCAGACGCTCCACAGGTGCGCATCGCCCCAGTCGGGGTGGCGGCTGTCGGTGCGGTTGCCGATCGGCGAATGCTCCGAGCTCGGCCAGTACGCGACGTCGGGGCATTGGGCGGCGACGACATCGGGCAGGATCCGATCGAACAGCAAGGCGTAGTCGCGCCAGGTCATCGCGCCCGGGGTCGGCTCGGCGGCGATCAGGTGCTCCATCTGCTCCAGCTCGTTGTTGCCGCACCACAGGGCCAGGCACGCGTGATGGGCCAGCCGCCGGACGTTCTGCACCGCCTCGATCCGCACGTTCTCGACGAATGCCGGGTCGTTCAGCGGGTAGGCGGCGCAGGCGAACATGAAGTCCTGCCAGACGCACAGGCCCAGCTCATCGCACAGGTCGTAGAAGCGGTCGTCTTCGTAGACGCCCCCGCCCCAGACGCGGAGCATGTTCATGTTCGCCGCCGCCGCGTCGGCAAGCAGGCCGCGCAGGCCCGCGTCGGTGATGCGTCGCTGGAAGACGTCGGCGGGGATCCAGTTGGCGCCCTTGGCGAAGAAGGGCACGCCGTTGCAGGCGAAGCGGAACGATTCGCCCCACTGGTCCAGCTCGCGCTGAAGCTCGATCGTGCGCAGGCCGATGCGGCGGGACCAGCGATCGATCTGTTCGCCGCCCCGGTCGTGGAGCACGACCTCGAGGCGGTAGAGCGGTTGATCGCCGGTCCCGTTGGGCCACCACAGTCGCGGCTCGTCGATGCGCAGGCACGCCCGACCCGCTTCGTCCAGCTCGACGGTCGCGAGCGGCGTGTCCCCGCCGTCCGGGGCGAACAGCGATGCGGTGAGCTTGACGTCCGGGGCCGGGTCGAGGGTATCGAGTTCGGCGGTGATGGTCAGGTCGACCGCGCCGTCGTGATGGTGCTGGCGGACGTCGACGTGATCGAGCCGGGCAGTGTCGATGCCGAGGAGGCGGATCGGCCGCCAGATCCCCGCCGTCACGCACATCGGCCCCCAGTCCCAGCCGAAGTTGCACGGCTCCTTGCGGAGGTAGCTGCTCCCCGACACCTTGTAGACGCCCTGGCCGCCGGCCTTGAGCATCGCCTGCTCGCCCCGCGCCCGCGCCTCGCTCGCCGCCGGCGCGAAGCGGATCGTCAGCGTGTTCTCCCCCGCGACAAGCCGATCGCGCACGTCGAACGTCCAGATGCGGAACATGTTGTCCGCCTCGCCCAGCGGCTCGCCGTTCAGCTCCAGCGTCGCCAGCGTGTCCAGCCCCTCGCAGCGCAGCAATACCCGCTCGCTGTCCAGCAGTTCCGCCGGCGCCTCGAAGGTCGTCTCGTATGTCCACTCGGTCTGGCCGATCCACATCAGCTCGACCTCGCGGTCGCGATAGAACGGGTCCTCGATCTCTCCCGCCGCCAGCAGGTCGAGGTGGACACAGCCCGGCACCGTCGCCGGCACCGCCCCCTCGATCGGCCCCCCGCGCAGCTTCCAGTTCTCGTGCAACTCAAGCGACTTCATGCAACACGCTTCGTCGTTATCGTGGTGAGCGTTTCCATACCGAGCGGCAATCTACCCCGACACGCGGCCCAGCGGTAGTCACGCCGCCACCGCGCCCCGCGCCCACGCCGCCACCCGCTTCAACCGCTCGTATCCCTCGACCCCCGCGCCCTCGGGCAGTTCGTCGCTGATGCCCATCACCAGCCGACCCCCGAACCGGTCGACCAGGTCCTTGACGCAGCGCTCCAGCCGCTCGACCGGGAACTGCACCATGAACAGCACGGCGGGGATGCCGTCGAGCAGGACCTTGTCGCCGACCGCTTCCTGCATCTCGTCCATCGTCTCGTCGCCCTGGGGCCGTGGCGTCAGCGCCTCGATGCCATCGTGCGGCAACTGGCGGATGAGCGGGATCAGCGTCCGGAACGCCCCGTCGATGTGGATGTGGGTGAAGACCCCGCGGGCCCGGAGCTGGCCCACCCGCTTCTCGTACCACGGCAGCAGGTACCGCTCGAAGAGCGTCGGGCCCGAATGCGCCTCGGCCACGTTCTCCCCGTAGTTGATCAGCCGCAACCCCTCGTGCGCCACGAGCTGATCGTACAGCGGGTCGTAGTTCTCGTCGATCACCGCCATGATCTCGGCCATCTCCGCCGGCGCATCGTGCAGCGCGTAGATGAACGGCTCGAAGTTCATCCACTGCTGACACAGCGCCAGGTACGGGCTCTTGGGCACCCAGAACTGCGGCATGCCGCGCTCGCCGATGTACGCATCGCCGCGCGCGAAGGCCTCGGCGTCGAGCCGGTGCCGCCGCCGCGCCAACAGCCACTTCAACCGCGGCAGGTCCTCCAGCCCTTTGCCCGCATGGTCCACCGTCCGCCACACGCCGTCGATCGTCATCTGCCGCGTTTCGTGGAGCGGGCCGAACGGCGTGTGGTACGTGATGAGTTGGGTTTCGCCGCGGTCTTCCCGCTCGATCCGCACCTCGGGGTCGAAGCTCTGCACGATCGGGTTGGGGCACGGCGTGTAGTAGTGCACGTACCGCATCGAACAGCCGAGGTGATCGAAGACGCCGGTAATGTCCAGGTCGGCGATCTCCGCGGGGAGCCGGTCGAACTGTCGCTGCCAGTCGAACCAGGGCTCGAAGCGCGGCTGAAACAGCACGTGCGGGTTGGTCTTGCCTTCGAAGACGCGGAGGGTCATCTCGCGGTACGTCGGGCCGTCGGATTCGCTGGTCATCGCCATGTTCCCGGGGTGCGGGGGCTGGGGGCGCGGTGGTGCGTGGTCAATGCCCGGCCGGAAAGCCGTCCTTGTGGGCTTCGAGCCAGGCGTGGTTGGGCTGGGTCGGGTCGCCGTAGGTGTTGCCCGCCCGGTCCTTGCCGCGGGCGAGGTAGAGCTGAAAGCCGTCGGCCTTGCCGTCGGGTCGGCCGAGGTGTTTGACGGTCGTCGGCATGTAGCGCATCGTGTAGCCGCAACGTCGAATCGAGCCGGTGTTGGGGTTCGAGCCGTGGATCAGCCGCCCGTTGTGCAGCGACGCCTCGTTGGGTTGCAGCACGCAGTCGACGGCCTGCGACGGGTCGAACTGGCCCCGCTTGATCTCGTTGGCGAAGACCTGCGTGTCGGGGTTGTCGACCGGGTCGTAGTCGGAGAAGCCGGCGGCGCCGCTGCGGTGCGTGCCGGGGACCACGCGCATGCAACCGTTCTCCGGCGTCGAGGAGTCGATCGCCAGCCACACCGTCGCGACCTCCATCGGCTCCAGCCGCCCGCGCCAGTACCCCGTGTCCTCGTGCCAGGGCACCCGCTTGCCCGTCTCCGCCGGCTTGCAGATGAAGTGGCTGGAGAACACCGCGATGTCCGGGCCGATGATCGGCTCGACCAGGTCCAGCACCGCCTCATCGAACAGCCACTCGAACAACGCCGGGTCCATGAAGTGCGGCGTGTCCATGTGCTCCGGACTCCGCATCCGCGGATCGTCCAGCCACCGCTCGAGCATCCCCTCGAAGTGGTCGGCCAACCGCTGGAACTTCGCCGGCTCGAACACCGGCTCATTGACAAGCAGGTAGCCCTCCTCGCGATACCGTTCGACCTGCGCCCCATCGAGGCGCGGCTTCGTGTAATGACTCGAACCGTTCGTGGCGTCGGGGTGGCTCATCGGTGCGCTCCGCTCAGAAACAAGGGGAATCGGGTCCGGGCAACATACCACGCTTCGGCGGATTTGTCCTCGCCATCGGCGCACGACAATCCCCAGCGGCGGTCCCCGCACAAACGCCGCCGCCGACGTCGGTGCGATTGGCGGCTCACTGCTCGGCTGAGGGCTTGTACGCCCGGACCCAGTCGATGTCCATGCTCTTGCCGTCGAGCTTCCACGTGCCGTCTGCGTTCTGCTGCGGCTCGCCGTCCCACTTGCTCGGCAATTGCGCGGTGCTGAAGCGGATGACCATCGGGATGCGCTGCTTGCGCGTCGCGAAGTCGGGGCCGGCCTTGTACTCCCGGACGACCTTGCCGTCGAAGTACCATCGGACCGCGTCGGGCGTCCATTCCAGGCCGTAGATGTGAAAGTCCTCGGCGAGGTTCTTGCCGGTGTCATAGTCGAAGCCGGAGTCGAACTTCTTCGGCTTGCGGATGCGGTCGTGGAGATTCGCCGTGGTTTCGCTGGGGTAGTGGGCCTCGGTGATGTCCAGTTCCAGCGCCCCGTTGGCCGGGTTGTAGGGCGAGAGCCAGAACGCGTTGTTCTGTCCTGTCGCCCCGGCGATGCGGATTTTCGCGTCGAAGTAGCCGAACTCCTGCTGGAACTTGCCGGTCCAGATGTGCCCCGCCGTCCACTGGAAGACCTTGCCGGTTTCGGGGTTGGTTGTCTTCTCGCGACGGGTGACCAGCCGCATCATGCCCTCCTCGACGACGATGTTGCGGCGGTGGCGGGAGGTTTCGATGAACCCGTCGAGATACTCCGCGTCGGTCGACTCCCAGATGGTCTGGTCCAGATCGTCGCCCTGCTCGTTGCCCTCGGTCCCATCGGGCGATCGGCCCGGGCCTTCGAAGTCGTCCTCGAACGTCAGCGTCCACGGGCCTTCGGGCAGGATGCTGTCGGGGCGGGCCTGCTCTTCGGCGAAGGACGAGCAGACGGTGGTGGCGATCGTGAGCATGGCGAGGCAGAGTATGGCGGCGGTAATCATGGGCTTACAACTCCTTGGAGGGGTTTCCGAGCGGCAATTGAACCTTGAAACTTCGGGTTGCCGGTTCCTCACGATCGTGGCCGGCGCGGATCGAGAGGTAAAGCGCCACGGGTCGGCCGTCCTGCAACAGCACGTTCGGCTCATCGACCCTTGTCAGGCCGCGGCTCACGCGCCCGTTTGTCCAAGGCAGGTCGAACGTCATGAGCAGCGGCTGATCGACCGGCCCGTAGTGCAGGCCGTCCGTGGATTCGAACAGCAGCAGGGCCTTGCCCGCGTTGTAATCGCTGAAGTAGCCGCCCTTGTCCTTGACGATTGCGTAGTAGCGATCGCCCTGATGCCAGAGGTAGGTGTCGTCGGCGGGGAACGCGGCGGTGGGGTGGTCGAAGATCGGCTCGGGTTGCTTGTGAAACGGTCCGAGCGGATGGTCGGCGATGGCGACGCGCCAGCGGACCCGCCCGCCGAAGGGCGCGGGGCCGTCGCTGACCGACTTGTAGATCAGGTCGTAACGACCGTCCCGGCCTCTGGCCACGGCGGGGTGGGCGGTCATCATGTGATCCTGCGTGCCGGGCTCGACGTCGATCAGCGGCTTGTCGAACCGCTGCCACGGCCCGGCGGGATGATCGGCGACCGCGACGCCGATGCGCTGGTGGTTGCGGTGGGTCCACCAGTCGCCGTTGCCGTGGTTGGCCGTGTAATAAAGGTAGTAGCGGCCGTCGAAGACGTGCAGGTCCGGGTTGTGCAGCACCTGGTCCCACGCGTCGCGGTGGCCGATCAGCACGCCTTGCACGTCCCAAGGCCCGAAGGGCGAGTCGGCGACGGCCCAGCCGAGGTGCGAGTGGGTCACCCACGCGTCGAAGCCGTGCTCCACGGCCCAGCGCGCATAGACATGATAGAACCGCCCGTCCGGCCCGCGCCGGGCGCCGCCGCCCCACACGTGGGCGTCGGGTTCTTCGAGGATGCCCGCCGGGTCCGCCGCCCCCACACGCAGTTTCGGTCGGTCAGGCGCGGCGTCGGTCATCGCATCAGGGCTCGCCATGAATCTCGCCCACCCTCCCGGTCGAGGGGACGCCTCGCGTTCCAATCGACCGGCGCGGCGGTGTCGGCCCGACGTTTGGCCCCGCGTGCGGTCGGGGGTCCAAACGTTCGATCAGCTTCGGCCGCGGCCACAGCGACGCCGGGTGAGCATGGCCAACCCGCCGATCGCGATCAGCGCGCCCGCGCCGGGCTCGGGCACGGCAACGAACGCCAACTCGTCGAAGGCGGGGAACAGGTCGGCCGAGGCGCCGCTGGCGGTCAGCGTCAGCGAGCGGATGCCGACCCCCGTTTCGTCGATGTATCCGACGAACGCGTCGTCGCTGACGCCGTTCTCGCCGAGCACCATCGAACCAAGGTCGATTATCGTGCCGTCGTTGAGTTCGACCAGGCCGGAGATGGTGTATGACCCGCGCGTCTCATCGGACAGGGCGACGATGCCGAGGCCCTGCAGCGCCACGAGCGGGTCGGCGGTGAGGGTCATCAACAGTTCCACATCCCCGTCGCTGCTGTCGTCCCGCAGGAAGCCGAAGCCGCTGAGCCGATGGCTCAGACCGGTCGGCGTCGGCGAGCCGGCCGCGTCATCGTCGAAGCGCTGCGGATCGGCGCCGGAGGAATATTCGATGGCGATGTCGAAGGTTTCGCCCGACGCCGGATCGGTGAGGGCAATGGTGCTGACCCCGTCATCGGGTTCGCCGGTGTCGAGGTCCCGCGTCTCGAAGCCCTCGACCCGGAGGTTGGGCTGGTCGAGAAAATCCCGGACAGAGGCGGCGAGCTGGTCGTCGATGTTGTTGCCATCGGGGTCGCCGTCGAAGTCTTCGAAGGCATGGTCGAAGACGATTTCGCCGGTCGATTCGTAAACGCGGACCCAGTCGACGTCCATGCTCGCCCCGTCCAGTTCCCACGAGCCGTCGGGATTCTGCACAGGATCGCCGTCGAAGCCGCCGGGCAGCAGGGCCGTGCTGAACCGCACGCCCAGCGGGAAGCTGCCGTTGTTGGTCGCGAAGTCGGGGCCGGGCACGAACTCGCGGACGACGGTGCCGTTGAAGTACCAGCGGATCACGTCGGGCGTCCATTCCAGGCCGAACAGATTGAACGACTCGGCGATATTGACGCCCGTGTCGATGTTGCCGCTGCTCGAATCGTACTTGGGGGTCCGCGTTCGGTCGTGCAGGTTCGCGGTCGTGAACGTGGGGTAGTGGGCCTCGGCGATGTCCAGTTCCAGCGGGGCGTTGCCCGCGTCGTCCACCTTCGTCAGCCAGAACGCGTTGTTCTGACCGTCGGCGTCGGCAATCCGCATCCGCGCCTCGAAGTAGCCGAACTCCTGGTTGAACGTCCGGGTGAACATGTGGGCGCTGGTCCACTCAAAGACCGTGCCGCTGTCCGGATCCGTCGTCTGCTCCCGCCGGGTGATGAGTTTGGCCAGCCCGTCCTCGACAACGATGTTGTTTCGGAATCGCGCCGAGTCGATGAAGCCGGGCAGGTACTCGCCGTCGGTGTAGGTCCAGACCTGTTCATTCAGGTCATCGCCGCTGGCGTTGGGGCCGGTGCCCGCGGCGTTGGAACCCTGGCCGGGGTCGAAGGTGTCCTCAAAGTTGAGCTGCCAGGTCTGGGTGGCCGGCAGGATGCTGTCGAGCGGGTCGGCCTGGGCGGCGAGGGACATCGCGAGCAGGGCGGCGAGGCAGGCCAGGGCCGGCAGGGGGCGCACCATGGAGGCGTTCATGGGCTTCATGGGTCAATCGATCCGTGTGAATGGCGTGTCTGAAGAACGGGGCCGTGACCGCTGCCAGTCACGGCCCCGAAGCAGGTTCGTGTCCGATGAAACGGACGGCTCAGCGATGACGGCGACGGGGAAGCATCATCATCCCGCCGAGACCGAGCAGGGCCAGCGAGGCGGGCTCGGGGATGACGCCGGTCAGCGTGAAATTCTTGATCGTGCCGGTCACGTCGTTCAGGTTCGTGAAGCCGACGTGGCCGATCTCGCTTAGGTCGCCGTCTCCGCCGGCGGCGCTCAGCGTGGTCGGGCCTGAAATCGCATTGCCCGCCTGAAAGAACTCCAGTGTCCAGTCCGCCGAAGTCGCGCCCGTCGTGTCCAGGACGATCTTGAGCGTGATGGCGCCGGTGTCGGCCGGGTCAAAAGTTACTTCGCTGCTGGCATCGGCGCTGGTTCCTAAGCCAGGGAACACCTGGCCGTCCGTCGCCCCTCGCGTGTCTTTGTACACGATGTGGCCGTAGCCGCCGGGGGGATCGCTGAAGAAGGCCGCGCCGGTATTGCTGTTGGACTTGCCGAATCCCAGCGAGATCCAATCCCCGTCACCGCCTGTGACGTCCACGTCGGCGCTGAGCGTGTAGATCATGCCGGACGCCGGTGTGAACGGAAGCCAGGCGCCTTGCTCGTTTTGGTCCGGACCCGCGACGCTGCCGTCGGCGTTGAATTCGTTGCCCGCGACCCAATCGGCCGTACCCGTGCCGCCGCGGTCGTCGGGGCTGGTGCCGTCGAGATCACCCGACGATCCATCCAGCGGGTCCGAGTAGATCGTCGCGGCGGGGGCGGTCGTGGCGATGGCGATCAGCAGGGCGGAACCCAGCATCATCGTCCGGGTCCATCGGGTCGGCAGGTCAATCTTCATTTGCATCGGTCCTTCTCCTTGGTTGGAGTTTCTATGGTGGTCCGGCCTACATCGGCGCGGACGAAGCAATCGAGTCGGCTTCTATTGTGCGCCATCAATCCACCCGCGTCCACGCATTTTTGCGCAAATCGTTCGCTTTTTCGCGCAAATCCTGCTAGCGTGTTCGGTCGGCACGAACGGAGGGTCGCCCGTGAACCAGCGTTATCACATCGCGATCTTTGCCGCGGCCTGGAACGGCTATCACCGGACGCTGCTCCGCGGCATCGGCCGGTACGTTCAGACCTGCGGCCGGTGGTCGGTCTGCATGCCCGACATGGCGGACCAATCCGCCGCGATGGACCTGGGCGCCTGGTCGGTGGACGGCGTCCTGGTCGCCGGGCGCCCCGCCGCCGGGCTGCGCGCCGACCTGCCGGCGGTGAGCTTCCGCAGCGATGATGCGGTGGCCTGGCGGGTCGTGCCCGACTGGCAGCGGGTCGGCCGTCTTGCCGCGACGCATCTGGACGCGTGCGGCGTCGAACGTCTGGCGTTCTTCGGTGAGGACCAGCCCTACACCGAGCCGCGGTGGCAGGGGTTCGCAACAGCCGCCGAGCAACTCGGCCACACGCCCCAGCGTGGCGGGCTGGGCGGGCGCAGCCGCTCGTGGCAGCAGCGCATCGCCACCATCACCGCGTGGCTGTGCGGCCTGACGCCGCCGGTGGGCGTGCTGGCGGCCAACGATGAACTGGCTCGCCACCTGGTTGAGGCCGCGGGCATGGCCGGCCTGCGCGTGCCCGATGAGATCGCGGTGCTGGGCATGCACAACATCCCCGAAATCTGCGCCATGGCCGCCCCGGCGCTGAGCAGCATCGACACCAACGGCGAGCACATCGGCTACACCGGCGCGAAGATGCTCGATGCGCTGCTGAGCGGCCGCGACTTGGCCGCACCCGCGCGGCACATCCAACCGCGGCGGGTGGTCGAGCGTGGCTCGACCGGCCGGGTCGTGGCCAACGATCCGGCGGTTCGGGCCGCGGTCGACTTCATCCGTGCCCGGGCGTGCCGGCCCATCAGCGCCGACGACGTGGCCCGGGCGGCGCACCTGTCCCGCCGGGCCCTGGAACTGCGGTTCGCCAAGGCCGTGGGCATCACGCCGGCGAAGCTGATCCTGCAGCATCAGCTACGCGAGGCCCGCCGGCGCCTGGCCGAGACCGACCAGCCGATGAGCGTCATCGCCGCGGCGTGCGGCTTCCGCGACGCCGCGGGGCTCAGCAGAATCTTCGCCCGAGAACAAGGCGTCCCGCCCACCGCCTATCGCCGCCATATCCGCAGTGAACCAGACGACGATCCGGTGGACCGTCATCGTGCGAACAAAACGGACCTGGAACGAACGGCACTGTCGCGAATTGATCGGTGCGCAAGTTGAGCGTGTGCGGAACATGGATTTTGATAAAATTTGCTCCGCCGAGCTGTTGCGCTGGGAGAGCTGCGAGGCGGGGTCAACGCGTTTACTTGCGGTAACGCGGACCGGGCTGTGCGCGCTGGAAGGGCCCGGTTTGAGCGTGAAGGACCGCTCATCGCACGCATCGAGCCTCGTCCCGCCCCCATCGACCCGCCGGTCGGCCTTCGGCCTCCCCGCGGGTCGATGGGGGCGGAGAAGAAAAGGTGCCTGGAACCGATTTTCTGGAGAATCGGGTGTTTTGGGCTGTGC
>CAZUHK010000086.1:2228-12436 GCA_964620345.1 uncultured Planctomycetaceae bacterium | reverse complement strand
GTACTGCCGCGGGCCGGGCTTGGTCGGCTGGGCCGGTTCGGCGGCCGGGGCATCGGGCGCATCGGCGGCGTCGGCGTCGGCGGGGTCTTCGGGCAGCGGTTCGGGGGCCGGCGGGGCATCCGGGATGTCCGGCGCATCGGGCGGGCCTTCGCCATCGCCATCACCCGCGCCCTCTTCACCATCGCCCGCATCGCCGTCGCCGTCGCCGTCGCCGTCGGGCGGCTGGGCTTCGCCTTTTTCTTCGGCGATGGCTTCGGCCAGTCGGCCCGGCCTCGCCTGCTGGGCGTCGGCGGTGCCCGCGTACAACGTGCCATCGGCGCCGACCAGCAGCGCGCCGATCTCCGGCTCCGCCGCGTCGTACATCACGAACGTCTTGTACGGATGCTCCAGGTCGTCGGGCGCGGGCGTGATGCGGTACACCAGCCCCTCGCCGTCGGTGCCCGCGTACACCTTGCCCGCGGCGTCGATCGCCAGGCACAGCACGTTCTTCTGCTCGGTGTCCAACGCGACGGTCGGCGCCGCGGCCTGCTCGACCTCGGGGTCGAGCACCAGCACCTGGCCCTCGGTGCCCGTGGCCACCCAGAGCTTGCCGTCGTGCTCGAGCAAGTCCCACACGTACCGCACGTCGGCCAGCGCGAGGGTCTGCGCCACCTCGCCGCCGACGTGCTTTTCGATACGCGATTCTGCCCCGCTGACCGCGACCCAGAGCGCATCGCCCGATGCGAAAAGGGCGAAGATCTGCTCCTTCTCAAACTCGGCGATCGTCTCGACGGCCTGCTTCTCGTCCTCGCCTTCGACGAGCTTGGCCAGCACCCCGGTCGGGCCGATCGCCAGGTAGGTCGTCCCATCGGCGGTGCGGGCGATGTCGTAGATGATGGTCTGCGCTTCGGGCAGCTCGGCCAGCTTGTCCGAAGCGCGGCTGAGCTCGACGCGGCCGAGGTTCGTCACCACGGTGTGGTCCAGCTCCGCGGCCTGGAAGTCGGCCTCGGTCTGATGCACCCATTCACCGGGGTTCACCGCCAGCGCGGCGGCCACGAAACACGCCAGCGCGGTCGCCGCCAGCGGCAACCGGTTCCACTTCGTCCACGACTGGTTCAAGGTTGCGCCTCCGGCTTGCGTTGCACGAGAATCTGGAATGCGTACTGGCCCCGGATCACCTTCTGCATCGGCACGATCTTCTCGTGCGTGGCGATGTACGGCGTGGCGCGCGTCGAGGTCGGCTGCAGCAGCATCGCCGTCTTCGCGCTGGGCAGGTCCGGCAGCTCGGTGCGGCCGACCGCGACCTGTGGCTTCTGCGGGTTCACAATCGTGATGTACAGCGCATCGGTCTTGATCGTGCTGACCATCTTGACCATCTCGAACAGTTCTTCCTGGCTGGTCACGCGCATCAGGTGCGGGTGGGTGTCGAACCGGGCCGAGAGGAAGCTGTTGGCGTCGCCGATCTGCACCGCGTACGGGCCTTCGGGCAAATCCTCGGGCAGCTCGACATCGACGGTGATCGTCCGCGGCTGTTCGCGGAAGGGCGTCAGCTCGATCGCCACCTCCACCGTCTGGCCCGGCGCGACGACCGTCTGCTTCGCGGTGGCGTTGGTGATCGTCTCGGCCAGCACCTGCTCGACGATCTGCACCTTGGTGTCGATGCGGTCGAGCGTCACTTTGCCGAACGGCGTGTCGGTCAGCGCGGCGATGAGCGGCATGATCTCCCACATCACCGCGAACGAACCGGTTTCGGGGAGAATCGAATCGACTCGCAGCGACTTGCCGTTGTCGAAACGGATGTCGCTTTGCAGCTTGAGCGAGGCATGGGGCGGCAGCTCGGTGTCGGCCGCGATGCTTAGCGCCGCGACGTACGCCGCGAGAATCGGCGTGTAGTAATCATCGGTCGCCAGTTGATAGTGGTAGGTGTGGCTCTTGGTCTGCTGGGGCCATTGCACTTCGACGGTGGCCGGGCGGAAGGTGTGCTTGAGCTTGGGCGAGCCGGCGATGGCGGCGAACTCATCGTTGGCCAGCGCGCCGACGACCCGCAGCGTGCCGCCGAGCTTGAAGCTGCTCTGGATGCTGGGCTGCACGAAGTGCACGTACCCGGTGGCCAGCGGCATGTCGGTCGCGCCCTGGCCCATGAAGGCGTGGCCGAAGCCCAGCACGGCGTCGATGTTGCCCTGCTCGTCGCGAAGCACCTCGGTGATGGTGCCCACGGCCGGCATGTCCATGTCGCCGGTCACCAGCGGGACGCTGAGCACGCCACCGGGCTCGAGCTCGACGCTCTGGGGATTGATCCATCGCGGGGGCAGGCCCGCGGCGGCGCCGGCGTTGCCGGCCATCGGGCGGATGCCGTGCGGGGCGAAGAACGGCTCGAGCAACTTCGCGTGGGCCTCGTCGCCGACCCAAAGCGGCACGCTGAGCGTGCTGCGCGCCGCCATCCCGCGCCGCTCACGCCGCTTGGGCGCATCGGGTTCGATCCGCAACGCCTTGAGCAGGGCGTGCAGCCGCCAGGCATCTTTCTCGTCGAACCCTCCGGCCTTGGCCGCGGCGACCGCGGCCTGGAGCGAGCGGCCGCTGCCGCCGGCGTCGACGACCTCGCGCTTCGCCTGCGGGTCGAGCTGCGCCCGCTCGCCCACCGCCAGCATCTGCTCGATGGGTTGAATCCCCGCGTAGCAGTCCTTGCCCAGGCCGAAGCCAAACGCGAACGCGCCGATCATCCGCGCATCTTCGGGGTCGGCCCGGCGCGGGTCGGCGCCCTTGGGCCAGAGGTAGATCGGCGAGCCGCTCATCCCGCTGACCGGCCCGAGCTTCTGCATCCGCTCATCGGTGCAACGGACCCAGACGACCTGCTTGCCCGGCTGGAAGCCGCTCTCCACGCTGACGACCTCGACGTCGAACGTCTCGATCTTCGTGCCGTGGTAGACCGTCCTGCCGAAGCCGACCATGCCCGGCTGCACCTGGGCCACGGCCATGTGGCGGGTCCGGTCGAAGCGTTGGGGAAGCTGTTTCTCGCCCTGGGCACGGGCCGGAACCAGCGTGATTGCCAAAAGCAGGAGGACGGTGCACGACTTTGCCATTGGATCAAGGTAGCCGTGCGAAAATCCGTTGACAAGTACGCGGGGCTGGCGTAATTTCCTCATGGTCTGTTTTACCGTCTTCATCATGGCCCGTTCTGCCGAAGCCGATCAACCCGATGCCTCGTCGCCGACGAACGCGAGCGCGGCGTTCGCCGCCATTGTCGATCGTGCCGAGCGGATTCTCGGCCACCGCTTCGACAACGTCCAACTGCTCCGCGAGGCGTTGACCCACGCTTCGGTCGCCGACAACCGATTGGACTCCAACGAGCGGATGGAGTTCCTCGGCGATGCGGTGCTGGGCTTCGTGGTGTGCGAGCGGCTGTACGAGATGTTCCCGCACCTGCGCGAGGGCGATCTGACGAAGATCAAGTCCGCCGTGGTCAGCCGGCGCGTGTGCGCGCAGATCAGCGACAAGATCGGCCTGACCGACCTGCTGGTGCTGGGCAAGGGGATGAGCGGCCGGGCCGACCTGCCCTCGAGCGTGTCGGCGGCGGTGTACGAGTCGATCGTCGCCGCGGTCTACCTCGACGGCGGGATCGACGCGGCCCGCAAGTTCATCCTCGAACACATGGTCCCGGCGATCATCGAGGCCGAGGAAAGCTCCCACCAGCACAATTACAAGTCGATGCTGCAGCAGCACGCCCAGCGCAATGAATCGGACCTGCCCCAGTACCTGCTGCTGGACGAGAAAGGGCCGGACCACTCCAAGTGTTTCGAGGTGGCGGTGCAGATCGGCACGCGGCAGTTCGAGTCGGCCTGGGGCGCAAGCAAGAAGCAGGCCGAGCAGCAGGCCGCGCTCAACGCCCTGATGGAACTGGGCCTGGTCGACGAGCCGGACGAGGAATAACTCAGCACGGCACTGCGTTTGCTGCCCGCTCCTGTAGCGGCTGCCTGGCCAAGCTGCTACAAACTCGATCATGCGCTGTTTCGCCACCATCCTCGACAATCCCGGCGAACCGCTGGCCCAGACGCGCTATCGCGATCCGATGCAACTACGCGACCTGGGCTACAGCGACCTGGTGATCTATCCGACCACCGGCCTGTCGGGCCTGCTGCAGCCGGACACCATCGCCGCGGGCGACATCCGTCGCTGGGTCGCCGAGCAGTACGAGCACGTCGAGCAGACCATCGTCGCCGCGACGCGCGCCGGCCTGAAGGTCTGGCTGACGTACGATGCGCCTTCGCTGGCGCGCGAGCTGGTCGGCAACGCCATGACCTGCGTGCGCGATGCGGGCGTGCTGTGCCCCGGTTCGCCGGAGCTGCTGGACATGATCGGCCAGTGCGTCGACGCGACGCTGGCCCGCTTCGCTGATGTCGAGGGCCTGGTGCTGCGCCTGGGCGACAACGATGCGCATCGCACGCCGTACCTCGTCGGCAACGACCTGTACACGCCCCACTGCGCGCGATGCAGCGAGATCAGCCGGGTGGATCGGCTGGTGCGGTACATCCACTTCTTCCGCGAGCTGGTGATCGACAAGCTCGGCCGACGGTTGATCGTGCGGGCGTGGAACGTTCGGCCCGGGGGGCTGCACGACGACGCGCTGCTGGCCCAACAGGTGATGGCCAAGCTGCCCGACGACGACCGAGTGCTGCTGAGCTTCAAGTTCACCCAGGCCGACTTCTGGCGGTACCAGCAGTGGAACCCGTCGAGCTTGGTCTGCGGGGATCGGCCGGTGATTTACGAGCTGGAATGCCAGCGGGAGTTTGAGGGCAAGGGGGCGATGCCCAACTACCAGCCGCCGCTGTGGCGGGACGGCATGCCGGAGGTCGCCGGGGGGTTCGGCCTGGCCCAGGCCGAGGAGAAGGTGAACCTCGCGGGCCTGTGGGCGTGGGTGCGCGGCGGGGGTTACGGCGGGCCTTACCTGTCGACCGGCGGGGAGACGTGGATCGACGCCAACGTCGTCGCCGTGCCGCAACTGGCCGCCAACCCCCGGGCCAACCTCGACGACCTGGCCCGCTCGTGGATCCGCGACCGGATGGGCTGCGAAGACCCCGCGGCCATCGAGGCGATGCACCAGGCCCTGACGCATTCGACGCAGACCGCCCTAGAGAGCTTCTACATCGGGCCGTACGCCCGGGCTCGCAACCAGGCGTGGTATCCATCGGGCAGCTTCATTCAGGACGACCTGATCGACGCCGAGGCCGGCCGGTCGCTCATCCAGCGGCTGCCGGACAACGTGCTGGACGAGGTGATCGCCGAGAAGCAGCGGGCGGTGGAGCGCGTGGCGCGCGACCGCCGCGCGATTCAGCAGGCGGCCGGTGGGATCGGCCGCGGCCAGGGCGATGCCCTGGTCCATCAGATGCAGTACACCGAATCGCTGGTCGAGACGCTGTCGCACCTGCTGGCGGCGATGGTGCATCACCGTCGCCAGCGCCGCCGCGCCGACGCGGCGCAGGCCCGCGCCCTGGCCGAGGCGGTCCACCATTGCCAGAGCTACTGGAACCACCACCAGCGCTACGCCAACTTCCGCGGCACCGCCACCGCCTTTCGCTCGGAAAACCTCTGGGAAGTCACCCAGGGCCTGCTGGACGATGTGAACGCCTGACCGCTGGGTAGCGCGGGGGATTGCCCTTAAGATGAAGGCCATGGAGCAAGGCCGCATTCATCGCCTGCTGCGGCTGATCACGATGCTGCAGGGCGGCACGTCGCTCAGCGCCGCGGGGTTGGCTGATCGCCTGTCGGTGAGCCGGCGGACGCTGTTCCGCGATTTCAAGGCGCTGGAAACCGCGGGCGTGCCGGTGCGCCACACGAACGGCCGGGGCTACGAAATCGAGCCGGGCTTTTTCCTGCCGCCGGTGAACCTGAAGGTGAACGAAGCGCTGGGCCTGATGCTGCTGGCGCGGCTGGCCGAGGACCAGGGTGGCCAGCCGTTCTACCGGGCGGCGGTCGAGGGCGCGCGCAAGCTCGCCGCGACGCTGCCGGCACCGTACCGCGCGGTGACCGCCGAGGTGCTGTCGCGCGTGACCATGGCCGCGGGTCCGGCGTCGAAGGCCGGCGACGATGCCGAGCGGTTCATCGCCCTGCAGAAAGCCCTCGATGAACGCCGCGTCTGCCGCATGACCTACGACAGCTTGTTCGACGGTGCGCCGATCCAAACCGACCTGCGCCCGTATCACCTGCACTACGCGGTGCGCGCGTGGTACGTCATCGGCCACAGCGCCGCCCACGATGAGGCGCGCACGTTCAAGCTCGCCCGTGTGGTGGAATTGGAGACGACCGGCGAGCGGTTCGACCGGCCGGCATTCGACATCGGCCAATACCTGGGCAACGCCTGGTCGCTGATCCCCGAGGGGCGCGACTACCGCGTCGAGCTGCTGTTCACGCCGAAGGTCGCGCGGAACGTCGCCGAGGTGCGCTGGCACGCGACCCAACGGCACCAGATGCTCGACGACGGGCGGTGCGTGATGCACTTCACCATCGACGGGCTTGAGGAAATCACCTGGTGGCTGCTGGGTTACGGCGATCAGGTGTTCGTGCGCAAGCCCGCGGCGCTGCGCAAGCGCGTGGCCGACACGCACGCCGCGGCGGCGAAGCTCAACGCAAGGACGCAGCGGTGAAGGCGGTGGTCAGCCGAGTGAGCCACGCCGCGGTGCGCGTGGACGGCGAAGTCGTCGGCCAGATCGACGCGGGCCTGCTGGCGTACATCGGCGTGATAAAGGGCGACGACGCGGCCGCGGCCGACTGGCTGGCGGACAAGCTGGTCGCCCTGCGCATCTTCGCGGACGACGAGGGCAAGATGAACCGCGGCGTCGCCGACGTCGGCGGCCGGGTGCTGCTGATCCCCAACTTCACGCTCGCGGGGCGGACGAAGAAGGGCACTCGCCCCAGCTTCACCGACGCCGCGCCCCCACAGGCGGCGCGCGAGCTGTTCGACACCCTGGTCGCGCGGTGCGCCCGGCACGTGCCGACCGCCACCGGCCGCTTCGGCTCGCACATGCGCATCGACAGCGAGGCCGACGGGCCGATCACGATCATCATCGACAGCGCGGAATGACGCTGCGTTGTGGGTTAAACTGTTCGCATGTTCACCGGCATCATCGAAGCCAGGGGCCGGGTCGCGGCGTTCGATCACAATGCGTTCGGGGCGCGGCTGGCGATCGAGCCCGGCGGGTTCGCGTATCAGCCCGGACCGGGCGATTCGATCGCGGTCAACGGCGTGTGCCTCACGGCGGTGGCCGGCGAGCGCGGTCGGCTTGCCTTCGATGTCATCAGGGAAACGCTCGATCGCACGAACCTCGGCTCGCTCACCGTGGGTTCGCCGGTGAATCTCGAAGCGTCGCTCCGGGCCGACACGCCGATCGCCGGCCACTTCGTGCAGGGCCACGTCGATGGCGTGGGCACGGTCGCCGCCGTGCGCGACACGCCCGAGCAATGGCGGACCACCATTCAAGCCCCGGCCGAGCTGATGCCCTGCATCGTGCCCAAGGGCTCGATCGCGATCGATGGGGTGTCGCTGACCATCGCCTGGACCGACCCGGCCACGCACCGTTTCGATGTCGCGCTGATCCCCACCACGCTCGAGTGGACCACGCTGAGCGATGCGAAGGTCGGCGACCGGGTCAACCTCGAAACCGACATCGTCGCCCGCACCGTGGTGAACTATCTTCAGCACCACGGCGCCACGGACTCGGGCGTGACGCTGAATAAACTGCTCGACGCCGGCTTCGATTGAGCGGACCGGTCCCCCGGCTTCAGTGGCTTTCAGCGAAACAGGCCCGCCTCCGCCGCCCGGTGGCCGTTGCTCGGCTGCTCCATGCCCACGCCGGCCATCACGACCGTCAGGTCGTCCACCTGGTGCAGCGAGCCGGGCTGATCGTCGACCACGCGGCAGAGTTTTTCGATCGCCTGGGTCGGCCCGCAGCGGCCGAGCTTGGCGAACTCCTGCCGGTACCGCGTGGTGTCGTGCTGTTCGCCGTCGGCGAAGCAAGTCTCAAACCCATCGGAGTGGATCATGAACCGATCGCCGCGGTGCATCTGGTAGGTCATCAGGTCGAACTGTTCATCGGCGAACACGCCCAGCAGCGGGCCATCGGGTTCGAGGTATTCCACCTCGCCGCTGTCGCGGAGGATCAGCGGGTGGGGGTGTCCGGCCCGGGCGACCTGCACGCGGTGGTTGCGGCAGTTGAGCACGGCGTAGCAGGCGGTGGCGAAGCGTGCCTGGCCGGTGGCGCGGCTGACCATCTCGTCATTCAGCCGGGCCAGCGCCTCGTCGGGCGGGACGATGCGGTACCCGTCCGGGCCGATTTCTTTGGTCGGCAGCGCCGCCTTGACGAACATCGTCAGCAGCGCCGCGGGCACGCCATGGCCGACCACGTCGGCGATCCACAGGCCGATGTGATCTTCGTCCAACCGCTGCACGTCGTACACATCGCCGCTGACGTAGGTGGCCGGGCGGAACATCACCTCGACCTGCACATCGCCCACCTGCGGCAGCGCGGTCGGCAGAAACTCCTGCTGCACGCGCGCCGCCAGACGCAGCTCCTCGTCGAGCTTGTCCATCTGACCGCGCAGCCCCCCGTGATGGCGGCGTGTGATCGACAGCTCCCGCTGCAGGTTGCGGATCGTCTCGCTCTGGCTGTGCAGGCAGCGCCAGGTCAGCGCGATTGCGTGGGCGTCGAGGTCCGGCGGGACGATCACCGTCGTACCGTTGTACGTTACGCCCGAGGCCAGTTCCTCGCCGGCCCGGGTGAGCATCGTCGGCACCTGCGCCACGGCCAGGTGGTCCAGCGCCTCGAAGAACAGGTCGTCCTCGTGCCGGTCGCCGACGATCAGCCACACGACCATCGGCCCGCGCCGCAGGTCGGCGTCGAGCAGTTGCCGGGGCGTCAGCGTCGTCAGCCGATGGTCGCGGCATTCGAGGTGATCGATCAGCGCCGCGGGCAACGCCTCGCCCAGCTTCGCCGCACCGGGCCAGCAGACCACGCACAGATCATCCAGTCGTTGCATTTGATTACCCGAATGCCGGCTACGGTGAGCATCGGACTATCGGGCGCGGCGCTTGAGCGATTCCAGCGGCAGCGCAATGCGATCGCCGACCTTCACGCCGACCTTATCGGCCTCGCCGCCGCGCAACTCGATCACGAACTGCGCCGCTCGGCCGCTGGGGTAGCGTGGCAGTTGTGCCTCAGGCGTCGCCGGGTCGGGCGCCTTCATCGCGTGCACGGCCACGACGTTGCCCCGGCCATCGAGAAAGATCGCGTCGATGTCGGTCAGGCAATGCTTCATCCAGAACGCACGCCGCTGCATATCGGGAAAGACGAACAGCATCCCGCCGTCTTCGTCGATCGATTCGCGGTGCATCAGGCCGGTGGTGCGCGACGCCTCGTCCAGCGCCAGCTCCAGCGTAAAGGCGCGCTGGCCGATGGTCACGCGCTGTACGTCGGCATCCCGCTCGCAGCCCAGCGGGCCCATCGCCAGCACACTCATTAAGCCCAGCATCATCGGCATGCCTGTCATCATCCGAATCATCCATCCACCCCCGCAAGCAGTTGGGCCTCATCGGTCGCGGTGAACGTCACCGGCTGCCGCGGCAGGCGCGACAGGTCGAAACGGTCGGCGAACGTCGCCGCGGTCATCGGCTGGCCATCACCGCAGCCGCACCACCTGGCGATCAGGCCGACGACGCGACGCGGATCGACGCCCGCCTCGCGGTAGCGTATCAGCCGCGTGTCGCCGTGTCGTTTGGCCAGGCGCCGGCCGTCCTCGCCGCACACCAGCGGCACGTGGCAGTGGCGCGGCTCGGGCGACAGGCCCAGCATCCGGTACAGCAAGAGCTGCCGCGGCGTCGAGCGCAGCAGGTCGTCGCCGCGCACCACGTGCGTCACGCCCTGTCGCGCGTCATCGACCACCACCGCGAGCTGATACGCCGGCAGCCCCGCCTTGCTGGCCACGACGAAGTCGCCGACCGACCGCTGCACGTTCACCCGTTGATCGCCGGCGAACTGATCGACGAACGCGATCGTCTCATCGCGCACGCGCAGCCGCCACGCGGTCTGCTCGATCGGCTCGTACCGCTGGGCCGGGCCCGTGTCGCCGTCAGCCGGCGGCGGGCGGTGCGTGCCGGGGTAACGCAGCTCGTGGGCATCGCCCTCGTCTTCGTGCGGGGCCGAAAGGGCTTGCTCGATGTCCTTGCGCGTGCACGTGCAGCG
>CAZUHK010000086.1:0-2218 GCA_964620345.1 uncultured Planctomycetaceae bacterium | reverse complement strand
GGTAGGCCGACAGGTCGTGGGCCTGGTACGTCGGGCCCTGGTCCCAGTCCATGCCCAGCCAGGCCAGCACGTCGATCGCCTGTCGGTCGGCCCCGACTTTGGTGCGCGGCATGTTGAGGTCTTCGATCCGCAGCATCACTTGCCACCCGTGCCGCCGCGCCAGCGCCCAGTTGATCATAAACGTCCGCGCGTTGCCCAGGTGCAACGCGCCGGTCGGCGAGGGGGCGATTCTGGTGGTCGTTCGCGACATCGGTTCGACGCGCAGTATAGTTGGTCAACGACACCGCGCAACGCCGCGAAGGATCCACCCATGCCCGACCAACCGCTCAAGCTCGCCGTGCTCATCAGCGGCGGCGGCACCACGATGGTGAACCTCCAGCAGCGGATCGAGCGAGCCGCGCTCGACGCGCGGATCGTGCATGTCGTTGCCTCCAACGCCGGGGCCGGCGGGATCGACAAGGCCAACGCGATGCACCTGCCGGTCACCGTGGTCGCCCGCAGGCAATTTCACAGCACCGAGGCGTTCAGCGAGGCGGTGTTCGGCGTCGTGCGCGACGCCGGCGCGGAGCTGGTCGTGCTCGCGGGCTTCCTGTCGCTGCTGAAGATTCCCGATGACTACGCGCACCGCGTGATGAACATTCACCCCGCGCTGCTGCCGAAGTTCGGCGGGCAAGGCATGTACGGCCGCCACGTCCACGAAGCCGTCCTCGCCGCGGGTGAAACTGAGTCGGGCTGCACCGTCCACTTCGCCGACAACCAGTACGACCACGGCCCGATCATCCTGCAACGCACCTGCGAGGTGAAGCCCGACGACACGCCCGACACCCTCGCCGAGCGTGTCATGGCCGAGGAACGCATCGCCTATCCGCAAGCGATCCAACTGTTCGCCGAGGGCCGGGTTCGCGTTGAAGGCGGCGCGGTCACGATCGACTGACACGCCGGTGGTCGTCCCCGATTCGGCGCCCGCATGATTCGAGTACGAGTAGGAATTGGAACTCTATCGCGACGCGGCTGCGTCAAGCGCCGGCGCGGGCCGGTAGTACACCCGCACCGGCGCGTCCAGCCGATACACAATGATCCGATCGGCGTTGTGCTTGTAAAGCGCTTGGGCCAGTTCGTAAGGGAAAAACCAGTTGCGCCGGACGTTCGCGTACTCCGGGGCGAACCAGCGCAGGTACTTGCTGATGGTCATCGAGCATTGCGTGGGCGGCACATCGGGGTCGAAGGCATGATCGGGCCCCTCGCCGCTGCGGCCGTTCTCAAGTACGTCGGCCAGATGGGCGGCCTTGTCGGCCGGGATGTCCCACTCGAACACCTCGCCGCCGCGATCGCCGACCACGTCCAGCCGCCAGCGGATGTACTCGGCGATGTCCGGCGGGCGGGGGATGCGGTCGGCGTCGCGGCCGGTCGAGCGGGTCTTGGCGTAGTCGCCGCCGGGATCCCAGAAGACCACGTGCCCATCGGCGGTTTCGAGACGCATCGCCGCGTGGGAATAGAGCGGCGGGGTGTAGCCGGTGATCACCTGCAACACGCCGTGGCCCGCGGGGCGCTGGATGTCCGCCACGGGCGTGGGTCGGCTGGGCCAGTCCACGGCCACGTCCGGGCCGTACGCCTTGGTACAGCCAGCCGCGCCGAGCATCAGCACCACCAACGCCACCGTTCGCACCGACAGGCCCCTTGTCATGTTACGCTTCACCCCCACTGCTACGCATTATACCATGCGCAGTTCGGCGTGGGTTCGCTGCTTGAGCGAGGCGACGACCGCCTGGACCTGCGGATCGACCTCCTCGTGCCGCAGCGTCTTGTCGGGATCTGAAAATCGCATGCGGAAGCTGACCGACTTGCGGCCGGCGCCGACCTGCTTGCCGCGGTACACGCCGAGAAAATCGACGCCTTGCAGCAGCGGCGGATCGGGCCGGCGCACCGCCGATTCGATCGCGGCCCAGGCCACGGCCTCATCGACCACGACCGACAGATCGCGCTCGATCGCCGGGAAGCGCCGCAGCTCGCCCACCGTCCGCGTGGGCGGGTAGCCGGCGGTGATCGCCTGGTAATCCAGCCAGGCCGCGTCGACCGTGACCTTCAGGTCGAACTGCTTGAGCGTCGTCGCGTTGACCCGGCCGATCGCGCCCAGCACCTTGTCGGGTTGATCGGCCGCGACGATCAGCCCCGCGGCCGCGGCCCAGCGGGGCGCGTAATCGGTCGGATGAACCGTCGC
>CAZUHK010000085.1:0-12506 GCA_964620345.1 uncultured Planctomycetaceae bacterium | reverse complement strand
CCATGGTTATCGGATCATCCCCTGCCAACTCGCCAACGGGTGTGAACGGTTACCACCACCGAGGTTCTCTGTGGTGAATCTTTTGGGCCAGGGATATGAGTGTGCTCTGGGTCGGGTTCGGCCCGGGTGGCGAACGGGTGCGAGACGCTCAAATCACAAGCCGCGCCCCCGAAGGGGGGCGCGGCTTGCGGATAGACGGCGCTCGCGGCAGACCTCCTGCGTCCGGCTGCCTTCCCTGGCCCGCGCCGAACCGTCGGCCTCCCTGCCGCGGCTTGAAGCACAACGCTGCCGACCCGCAGCGATGCTCGACCCCATCGATTTTCAGTACACCACCGCGACCGCGTCCTCCACCGTCTCGATCACCTGGCGGATGTTGAACGGCTTCTTCAGGTAGCCATCGAACCCCTTGGTCTGAAGCTGGTGGGCCTGGCCGTCGGTCAGCTTGCTGCTCATCGCGATGATCTTGGTCAGTTGCAGGTCGGCGTTGTCCTTGATCAGCCGGCACAGCGCGACCGGATCGACATCGCCCAGGTGTACATCGAGCAGCATGACGTGGGGGCGGAACTTTTCACACTCGACGCCCGCGGCGAAACCCGCGGCCGCGGCGCGCACCTCGTAGTTGGCCTGCTCGGTGAGCACCTGCTTGAGCACGTCGACGATCTGCTCGTCGTTATCGACCAGCAGCACGCGGGTCTGGCCGCTGCGCAGGCCGTCCATCGGGATGTTGTGCTGCTTCATGAATCGCACGAGGGCGGCCACGGGGATGCGGCGGTCCTTGGAGCCGGGGATGCGATAGCCCCGCAACTGGCCCGAGTCGAACCACTTGCTCACGGTGCGGGGCGCGACGTTGCAAATCTTCGCCACTTCCCCGGTCGTCAAGACATCTTTCTGACGCGGCATGGTGTAAGTCCTCTCCGTTGGGACGACCCGCACTCCGCGGGCCGTGGGTCGGCTACTTTGCTATCGGCGTCAGACCGGGTGAAATTAACCGGCGCTCGACTTTTTCCAACCGCTCCAGCGGCGCGATTATCGGCCGCGGCAATTTTCCGCCCCGGTCGGATTTGCATTGATCCCGGCTCGCCCGACGTGCGACAATGGTTACCTGCCGGGGCTGATGAACATCACGGAGGGGACTGATCGGGAGGTTGTGTCATGGTCAGTCGCACGGAGGCAGGTTGGCGGTTTCGACTGCTGCGGCCCGGGGCGCAGCGAGCGTATCTGGTGGGCGATTTCAACGGCTGGTCGACCACCGCGATCCAGATGCCGCGGATCGCCGACGGGCTGTTCGAGGTGGTGATCGACCTGGAGCCGGGCACGTACCGATTCCGCTACTTCGTCGATGGCATGTGGCTGATCGATTACGCGGCGTTCGGCCTGGAACGCAACACCTACGGCCAGTGGGACGCGGTGGTCTACGTGCCGGGCCGGCGACGCCTCGACGATGGCGCGCAAGAGATCGCTCGCGAGCACTCGTCCTCGTACTCGTAATCGATTCTCTCGCGCTGTGGTCGATTACGGGGAAGATGGGGCGACGCTCGGCCGCTCACTTCCGCGATCCGCGATCCGCCATCACTTGGCGAGTTTGGCTTCGACCAGGCCCCAGCCCTTCGCATCGTGGACGTACCGCAGGCGTTGGCGGGCCGGTCGGCCGTCGAGCAGGACTTCGATGTGGGCTAGGCGCTCGACGTTGGGAATCGTCTGCTCGACCCAGAGCGTCACCGCCGCGCCCCGCGCTTCGAGCGCCGCGGGCACGGGCACGGTGCGGGTTTTGTCCTCGTCGCCGGCCCGCCAGCCGATGACGTGGCGTGGCGCGGCGATCGCCCCGGCGTGCAGCAGTTGCTCGACCTGCGCCTGCCGCTGCCGCTCGGCGGTGCGCTGAAGCTGCGCGTTGCCCAGCGCGACCAGCCCGGCCGACAGCGCGCCGATCAGCACCAGCACGCTCAGCGCCAGCAGCGTCGCGAAGCCCGGGCGAGGCGCGCGGCGATTCATGGCCCACCCCCGCCGGGCAGCAGCATGATCTGGCTGACGAATCGCATGGTCGTGCCCGGCTGGCGCTCGTCGCCGGCCTTGCGCAGCTCGATGGCATAGGCGTCGACCGCGAAGCTCAGGCCCCGGGGCATCGGCCAGGTGCGCTGTTCGAGTTGCGCCTCGCCGCGCCACACCGTGCGCCGCATGCTCCGGCCGGTGCGGGCGATCTGCCAGACGACCGAGCGCTGGTTGGTCTGGCGGCAGACGAGCGTGCGGTCGTTGGCTGCGGCCAGGTGGATCGCGTTCCACGCATCGTCGCGCAGCAGCGCCGCGGTGCGATCGACGCGCGACAGGTCGGTCGCCGCCCGTTGCGTGTGGCCCATGCCGCGGATGAGCGATGCGACCAGGGGCCCGGCGATCGTGAGCGTCAGGCCGATGATCGCCACCGCCGCGACCGCTTCGACCAAGCTGAAGGCGTGGCGCTTCATCGTTCGCCCTCCCGCGCGCGTGTCGCGGCGCCGATCGGCGCCAGGCCGGTCAGCTTCGCCTGCGCTTGGCCGCGCTCGACGATCACCTCGATCCAGAGCATGCCCGGCGTGGGCGGGTCGATCGACACCGGCGCGATGTGCACGGTCCGGCCCAGCCGATCGGCCCACGCGCCCGGCAGGCCGACCTGCATGTCGTGCAGCACCTGCCGCGCCTGCTCGAGCGCGGCCCGCTGGTCGCGCAGCGTGCGCATGTGCGTGCGGGACTGCGCGGTCATCACGCCCATGAGGATCGCCAGGCCCACCAGCAGCGCCAGGCCCATCGCCGCGTCGATGAGCATCCAGCCGGGCCGGCGCGTGGTGCGGCGTGGGGTCTTCACAGGCCCGCCCCCAGGCCGTCGGCAGAGGCCATGACGCCTTCGAGCAGGGCCACGACGCTGCGCACGACCCAGACAGCCAGCAGACCCACCATCAGCGCCTGCGCGCTGACCAGCAGGGGGATCACCGCGGCGCGCAGCAGTTCGGTCGCGCGGCTGTAGCTCGCGGCGTAATGGTCGGCGCAGAAGCGCAGGGTCCGGGCGGCGTCCGGGGCCGCGCCGCTTGGGGCGAGCATCCCGCTGATCAGCCGCGGCAGGCGCGCGGCGCGGGCCGCGTCGGCCGGCGCGGCGCCGGCCTCCATCTGCTGCGCCCAGGCCACCGCGCGGCGCGCCAGCACGCGGTTGCCGCACGATCGGCCCGCCTCGCGCGCCGCCTGCGGCAGGGGCAGGCCCGCGTCCACCGCCTCGCCCGCGGTGCCGCACAGGTCGCCCAGCGCTCGACTGCGCATCGCCCCGGCCAGCGCCGGCAGGTGCCACGCCAGCCCATCCACCACCGACCGCCACGGCGACCACCACCGCGCCGTCGCCACGCGCGATCCGGTGAATACCGCCAGCATCACGATCACGCCCGCCCAGCCGACCAGCCCCAGCGCGACGCTCGCCGCCAGCCAGCCCGGCGAGCCGGGGTGCGGCAGGTCGGTCGGCGGCGCCACGCCGATGTCGGCGAAGATTCTCTGGAACTTCGGCAGCACACGATGCGCGATGCCAAAGCCCGCGAAGCCGAAGATCATCGCGCACCAGGTGAGCACCAGCATCGCCATGCCCATCGTCAGCCCCGGGTCGCCGATGGCCTGCCGATCGAGGTGGCTTCGGCGGTCGGTCAAGCGTGCGAGCATCGCTTCCAGCCGGCCCGTGCGCTCGCCGACGGCCACCAGGTCCAGCTCCCGCCGCGTCAGCTCCGGCACGTTGCGTCCCAGGGCCAGGTGCAGCGGCTCGCCGTTGCGCAGGTCGGCCATGACGCCGCGCAGCCGGTGGTTCATGCCGATCGATTCGTCGAGCGCCGCGGCGTCGAGCAGCGCGAGCATCGGCTGGCCGGTGCGCGTCGCGTGGTGCAGGTAATCGATCAGGCGTTGGGCGCGTTGGCGGCGGGCGCGCCAGACTGCCACGGCCACGCCGATCAGCACCAGCGGCACGACCCACAACAGCAACCCGCCGCTGAGGCCCAGCAGCCCGATCACGATCAGCACGGTCAGGCACGCGCCGACCCCCCACCGCCGAAGCACGCTCTGTTGATGCGGTCGGGTCATGGGTCAGGTGAGGTAAAAGCCGAACTCCATCATCCGTTGCAGCGGCAGGTACATCGCCGCGACGATCAGACCGATCACCAGGCCGATGATGACCAGCGCGATCGGCAGCAGCGCGCCGCGGAGGATCATCATGCGGTGCTCGGCCTGCTGTTCGTACATGCCCGCCAGCGCGCCCAGTGTCAGCGGCAGGTTGCCGCGGGTTAGCGCCAGGTCGATCGACGCCAGCGCGGTGGCCGGGAGCATGGCCACGCCGCGGGCCCGGCTCAGCGGCTCGCCGGCGCGATGGGCCCGGGCCAGTGCCTCGGCCTCATCGATCAGCCGGGGCGAACCGGTCGCGCCGCTGGCCGTGCGGATCGCCAACAGCAGTTCCATCCCCGCTTCCACCGCGATCGACAGGGCGCTGCACCATTGAGCGACCTTGCTGGCGCGGAGCACCGGCCCGATCAGCGGCCAGCGCAAGTACATCGCCTCAGCCGCCCGCTCCGCCTCGCCGCTGAACCGCAGGTAGCGGTACCACGCGCCGCCCAGCAGCGCGGCGATGCCCACCGCCAGCGCGATCCACAGCGACCAGTCGGCCAGGCCGAACACGAACCGCGTCAGCCACGGCAACGGCAGGTTCATCTCCGCGAACGTGGCGCGCATCGGCGGCACGACCATGTGCGCGATGAACACAAGCGCCACGCCCAGCATCATCAGCACCATGACCGGGTAGCTCAGCGCCCGCCACATCGCGGCGCGCAGGCGACGGGTGACCAACAGGTGCCGGCCCAGCGCCGCGAGCACGCCCGACAGGTCGCCGCTGCGTACCCCGGCCCGAAGGATCTCGCCGTACTTGGCGGGGAACCGCCCGGCGTGGCGGTCGATCGCGCGGTCGATGTCTTCGCCCTGCTCCAGGGCCGCGGCCAGCTCGGCCATCGCCTCGCGCAGCGATCGGCCGGGCATGTCCGCCGCCATCAGCTTCAGCCCCCGCTCCAGCGAAAGCCCCGCGCCGGCGAGCTGAGCCACCTGCTGATTGAACGCGACCAGCTCGTCGGTGCTCAGCGGCTTGCGCCTGGCCGGCCGCACCGCGTCGGGCGTGGCGGTTTGCGGTTCGAGGTGGGTGACGATCAGGCCCATCGCGCGCAGGCGTTGGACGGCCTGCTCGCCGTCGGCCGCGTCGATCGCGCCGCGCGTGACCCGGCCGTCGGCCGTGTCCGCTTCGTACTCAAACCGCCGGGTCGTGGTTTGTGCGTTCAACGATCAGTCCCCCGGCGCCGGGCCGAAGAGGCGAGCCACCTCGTCCGCATCGGTCTGTCCTTCGGCGACGGCCCGGTCGGCTGCGGCGCGCATCGTTTCGAAGTCCGACTGCTGGGCCAGCGCGTCGCGCAGCGCCCCGGCGTCGGCGTGTTCGAGCACGAGCCGGCGCCAGTGGCCGTCCATCCGCGCGAACTCGCCCACGGGGAAGCGGCCGTGATACCGATCATCGCCTTGGCCATGGCCATCGGCGGTCTTTCGCAGCAGGCGCTGGGCGACCACGCCGTACAACGCGCTGGCGACCTGGTAGGGCTCGACGTCCATCTCCGTCAGCCGGGCCACGGTCGAGGCGGGGTGGCCGGCGTGCATGGTGCTGATCACCCGGTGGCCGGTCAGCGCCGCCTCGACGACGATCGACGCGGTGCGCGCATCGCGGATCTCGCCGATCGCCAGCACCTGCGGATCCTGCCGCAGCACGCTGCGCAGCGCCCGCTCGTAGGTCAGCTCGCCGAAGGGCGTGACCTGAATCTGCGTCACGCCCTGCAGGTCGGCCTCGACGGGGTCTTCCATCGACACGATGCTCAAGCCCGGCTGCGTCTGCATGAGGTGGCGCAGCAGCGCGTAGATGGTCGTGGTCTTGCCCGACCCGGCCGGGCCGACCACCAGCAGCAGGCCCATCTCGCTCTGCGCGAAGCCGCGCAGGCCCGCGAGCACCGCGTCGGGCATGCCCAGTTGATCGAGCGTGCGCGGCGCATCGCTCATCGTCGGCAGCCGCACCGCGGCGCGCACGCCGTGCGTGGTCGGCATGATCGCCAGGCGCAGGTCGATGCCCGCTTCGTGGCCGGGCAGGTCGATGCGGATGCGCCCCTCCTGCGGCACGTCGACGCGGTAGGTCAACAGCTCGGCCATCACCATCAGGCAGGTGACGACCGCCCGGCCGCGCGCCGGCTCCAGCGTGGCGTGAGTCTCCAGCAGGCCATCGATCCGGTAGCGCACCAGGTGGCCGGTGTCGGTGGGCTCCAGGTGCAGGTCGCTGGCGCGGCGCTCGAGGGCCTCGGCGATCAGCTCGCGCGCCTGTTGTTGCGCGCCGGCCTCGGGGCGGATGGTTGCCGATTCGCTTGGCATGACCGCTCATTCTAACATGCCCGCGTGAGTGACCCCCCGACCAGCAGCGAGCCGCGATCCACCCTCGAGCAGATCGACCTTGGCGCGCTGGCGTACCTGACCGGCGACGCCGCGGGCATCGGCGGGCGGATCAAGGTGCGGCCGGAGGATTTCCTGGTCGATGAAGTGCCGCTGTATCCGCCCAGCGGCAGCGGTGAACACCTGTACCTGGTCGTCGAGAAGCGCCGCCGGCTCACCACCGACATCACGCGGCTGCTGGCCAAGCACTTCGGCGTGAAGCCACAGGCGGTGGGTTTCGCCGGCCTCAAGGACAAGCACGCGATCACCCGCCAGGCCATCACCGTCCACGGTGCCGACCCAGACAAGGCCGCGACGTTCGAAGACGATTACATCAAGATTCTCGCCGCCGAACGCCACCGCAACAAGATCAAGCGCGGCCACCTCGCGGCCAACCGCTTCGTCATCAAGGTCCGCGACGTCCAGCCCACGCAGGTGCTCATCGCCAAGCGGCTGATGGATCGGCTGGCGAAGTCGGGCGTGCCCAACTACCTGGGCGAGCAGCGCTTCGGCTACCGCAGGAACAACCACGTGCTGGGCCGGCTGCTGCTGCTGGGTCGGTACGAAGCGTTCCTGGACATCATGCTCGGTCAGCCGATCGCCGACGAAGCGCCCCACGCCCAGGCGGCGCGCGCCGCGTACGACCAGGGCGAGCTGCAGCAGGCCCTGGAGCGCTGGCCGACCGTGCATCGCTTCGAGCGCCAGGCGATCGGCCCGCTGTCGCGCGGCGCGACGCCCGAGCAGGCGATCAACGGCATCGACCGCACGCAACTGACGCTGCTGGTTTCCGCGTTCCAATCCGAGGTCTTCAACCGCGTGCTCGACCGGCGGGTTCGCGAGGGCACGATCGGCCAATTCAAGGTCGGCGACATCGCGTTCAAGCACGACTCGCGCGGGCTGTTCGATGTCGAAGACGTCGCCGCCGAGCAGCCGCGCTGCGACGCGCACGAGATCTCGCCCAGCGGCCCGATGTGGGGCCCGAAGATGAAGATGCCCGCCGGAGCGGTGCTCGAGATCGAACGCGAAGCGCTGCGGGCGACCGGCGTGAACGAAGCGCAGCTCGCCGACGCCGGCCAGTACACGCCCGACGGCTCCCGCCGGTCGATGCGCATGCTCGTGGCCGACCCGGACGTCTCGGGCGGCGTGGACGAGCACGGGGCGTACGTGCGTTTGGCGTTCGAGTTGTCCCGCGGCTGCTTCGCCACCACCGTCCTCCGCGAGATCATGAAAACCGACGCGGACGATGAAGAAGGCGATTAGCCACGAAGATCCGAAGGACACGAAGCGAGGGGAAGTCGAACCGCCAGGAAGCCAAGAGGCCAAGGGAATTCACTGCCAAAACATCGCTTGTTCGCCTTGGTGTCTTGGCCTCTTGGTGGTTGCATCCTTTTTCTTCGTGTGCTTTGTGTCTTCGTATCTTCGTGGAAACTCCCGTCTGCCGGGCGTCTGATATGATTCGGGCATGATTCAGGGGCTGAGCAAGCGGTGGCGGGTGGCGGCGCCGGTGGCCGAGGCCGAGGCGCTGGCCACGGCGCTGCACGTGGATCCGCTGATCGGGCAGTTGCTGGCGCGGCGCGGCGTGCGGGATGCGCAGGTGGCCAGGCGGTTTCTTCGGCCCACCCTGGGCGACCTGCACGACCCGGCCCTGCTGCCCAACTGCGGGGCCGCGGCCAAGCGCATCGTCGACGCGGTCCGCGGCGACGAGCCGATCGTCCTGTTCGGCGACTACGACGTGGACGGCATCACCGCCGTGGCGATCCTCTTCCACACGCTCAAGCGCTGTCGCGCCGATGCGGACGTGCAGCGCTACATCCCCCACCGCATCGACGAGGGCTACGGCATCAGCCCCCAGGCCATCGCCGATCTGGCCGACCACGGCGCCAAGCTCATCGTCTCGGTCGATTGCGGCATCACGGCGGTCGAGCCGGCCCGCATCGCCAGGCAGCGCGACGTGGACCTGATCATCACCGATCACCACGAGCGGGGCGATGAACTGCCCGAGGCCTACGCGATCGTTCACCCGGGGCTTGGCGAAGTGGCAAGTGGCAAGTGGCAAGTGGGAAGCGGCGAATACCCTTTCCGCGAGCTGTGTGGGGCGGGGGTGGCGTACAAGCTGGCGTGGCAGATCGCGCGCTGCTGGTGTGGCACCGAGCGCGTGCCGGAGGTGTTCCGGCAACTGCTGATCGATCTGCTGCCGCTGGCGGCGCTGGGCACGGTGGCGGACGTGGTGCCGCTGATCGACGAGAACCGCACGATCGTGACGCACGGCCTGGGCCGGGTGAAGCACACGCCCTACGAGGGCCTGAACGCGCTGATCGACGCCTCGGGCCTTCGCGATGAGAAGATCGATGCGTTTCACGTGGGCTTTGTGCTGGGGCCCAAGCTCAACGCCTGCGGGCGGATGGGCCACGCGATCGACGCCTGCCGGCTGCTGACCGATGCGACGGGCGATGAGGCGGCGCGCATCGCCAAGTTCCTGCACGGTGAGAATGAAAAACGCCGGCGGACCGAGCGCGACATCTTCACCCAGGCCCGCGCGATGGTGCGCGAGCGCGGCGATCACCAGGACGACCGCCGCGCGATCGTCCTGGCCGACCCCGGCTGGCACCCGGGGGTGATCGGCATCGTGTGCAGCCGGCTTGTCGAGGCGTTCGGTCGGCCCACGATCCTGCTCAACACCGCCGGCGAACCGGCCCAGGGCAGCGGGCGCAGCATCGACCGCTACAACCTGCACGAGGCGTTGACCGCGTGTGCCGAGCACCTGGAAACCTTCGGCGGCCACGCCATGGCCGCGGGGCTCAAACTCAAGGCCGACAACATCGACGCCTTCCGCGAAGCGTTCGTCGCGCACGCCAACCAGCACCTCACACCGACCGACCTGGTCGGTGCGCTGGAGCTGGACGCGGCGGTGCGCATCGAGCAGTTGACCCGCGGCATCGTCGAGCAGATCGACGCGCTGGGCCCGTTTGGCCGGGGCAACGATCAGCCGACGCTGCTGGTCGAAGGCGGCAAGCTGGCCGATGCGCCCAGGACCGTCGGCCGCGAGTCCAGCCACCTGGTGCTCAGCGTGCAACAGGGCGAGAATTACCTGCGCGGCATCGCGTGGCGACGCGGGCCGCTGGCCGACAAGCTGCACACGGGTCAGCCGATCGACCTGGCCATCCGCCCCAAGCTCAACCGCTGGAACGGCCGCGTCAGCGTCGAAGCCGAGATCGTCGACCTGGCGCTCAAGTGAACAACCGGCAACCATCGGACAGGATTGACAGGATCAACACGATGATCGTGCGCGACGCGGGCGGCGGCCTTTCCCAATCCGATCAATCCTGTTAATCGTGTTTACTCTTATCTTCAGAAACAGATGGAGCAACCACCCATGAACCTCTACCACAAGACCGCGATCATCACCGGCGCGTCGTCGGGCATTGGCCGGGCCACGGCCCACACGCTCAGCGATGCGGGGATGAACCTCGTGCTCACCGCGCGCCGCGCCGGGGCCCTGGAAAAGCTGGCCGGCGAACTGCCGGGCCAAAGCGTCTGCGTCGATGGCGACATCGCCGACGCGGGGATGGCCCAACTGCTGGTCGATACCGCGGTTCAGCGGTTCGGCTCGTGCGACGTGGTCTTCGCCAACGCCGGGGTCATGAACATCGGCACGATCGATGAGGCCGACATCGAGGCGCTGTGCCACATGGCGCGGGTGAATTTCGAATCGGTCATCCGCCTGGCGTACGCGGCGCTGCGCCGGATGAGCGGGCAGGGCGGGGGCGATCTGATACTCACCTCGAGCATTCTGGGCACCAAGACGCGGCCGAGCGTGGGCGCGTACGCGGGCACCAAGTACGCGGTGGAGGCGCTGACCGAATCGCTGCGGATGGAGGTGGCGGGCACCGGCGTGCGGGTGATGACCATCGAGCCGGGCTACGTGAAGACCGAGCTGCAGGATCACTGGTCCCAAGCACAGCAGCAGCCGCTCAAGGCGATTGACCGACCGCTGTTGCCCGAGGACATCGCCCGGGCGGTGCGCTTCATGCTCAGCCAGCCGTCGCACGTGACGATTCCGCGGATGCTGGTCATGCCCGCCGACCAGGCGATGTGAGCGGCGCGCCGGCGCCGGCGCGCGGCGGCTACTTCACCGCGGGCGAGCGGTAGAGCCGGGCGATCGAGCGATCGAAGCCGCGGATGTTGCGTTGATCGGTGAACTCCAAGCCGGTCGGCACGAACCCGAAGCCGGCGAGTCGGCCGGTGTGGGTTTGCTGGTTGTCCAGCCGGAGCATGATGTAGCACCGCTGGCTGGCGAGCATGTTCAGATCATCCACGCGCGCGGCGGTGATGGGCCGGCCGAAGTAGAAGAGGAACTCTTCCTCGGGTTCGAAGTTGCCCGCCTGCTTGCGGTCCTTGGCGTCCTGGGCCGGGTCGTAGAAGAAGTAGACCGGCAGGCCGGCGGTCACCGCTTCGAGCTGCTGGGCGTCGGCGCGGGCGTCGTAGCGCGAGTGGTACGACCGGGCGTAGCTGTATTGCACGACGCTCATCAGCAGCACGGTCCACACGACGCTCGCGGCAAAGGCCCGCGCCGGCTTCCAGCGCCAGTGCCAGACCGCGCCCAGCACCGCCGCGGTCAGCAGGCCCGCGCCCAGCGCCGCGGCGCCCCACCAGGGGATGCCCGGCAGCTCGGTCGGCCGGAGGATCATCTGTCCCTCGTCCGCGAAATGGCGGTTGATCCGCTGGGCGAACTGCGGCTGGAACATCAGGAACAGCGGGAACCCGATCGCCCCGCCGATCAGGATCAGCCAGTGCGGGATGCGCAGCAGGTTCACGCCGGGGTCTTTCAATCCTTCGCGCGCCAGCGCGGTGTGGTATGCCCAGAGCTGGCCGACCAGCACGCCCACGGCCGGCAGCAGCGGCACGAGGTATCGGTACTGCTTGGTCGGGTGGAAGCTGAGCAGCACGATCAGCGACACGAACCACAGCCAGCCCAGCAGCACGCGGCGGCGGTGCTCGCCGCGGGCGCGGATGAACGGCTGGAACAGCGAGCCGACCAGGTACACCGACCAGGGGAACACGAGGATGAGGATCGTGAGGTAGTAGTAGAACGGCTGGCCGTCTGCGCGCAGGGCCTTGTATTCGGTGGCGAACTTGTCGCCGGCATCGGGCAGGGCCTGCATGACGTAGAGGTACCAGGGCGTGGCGAGCAGCCCACCCAGCAGCAGGGTGAACAGCAGGCCCAGGGCGTTGCCCAGGCGGCGGCGGGGCGCGACGATCAGCGTGGCGGCCAGCGGCACGCCGACGTAGAGCATCGCGATCGGCCCCTTTGTCAGCACCGCCGCGCCCAGCGCCACGCCCGCGATCGCCCAACCGGCGACCCGCCGACCGACCCAGTTGATCGGCTTGAGCGGGCGGATCGCCCACAGCCCCGCGGCGATGCTCAGCGTCGCCCAGCCCATCAGGTGCGTGTCGTAGTTGGCATCGCGGCCCTGTCGGATGAACAGCAGCGTGGTGCCCGCGGCCATCGCCGCCATCGCCGCGGCCGTCACCCCCCCGATGCTGTACGCCGCCCAGTACGTCCCGGCCAGCGCCATCAGCGCCATCGCCACGCCCACCAGCCGGGCGCGCAGGATCATCGCATCGGTCTGCCGCGACAGCGCCGCGGCGTCTCCGGCCGGCGCCGCGTCGATGTCGCTCCACGCCAGCAGGTTCAGCCAGACCAGCATCGGCGGCTTGTTCACCCGCGGCCGATCGTTCCACGTGGGGATCAGGTAATCGGCCAACTCTGTCTCGCCCCGGCCCAGCGTGTTCCACGTCTCGCGGCTTGAGACCAGCGCCACGTGCTCCAGCGGCCCGCCGACCGCCGGCCGATGCAGCTCGATCAGCAGCGGCGTTGCGCACACGCCCAGTGTCAGCAACAGCAGGCCCCACATCCGCACCTTGTCGGTCGGCTCCGGCGGCATGCTCACGCGCTGGGGCAGGGCCGCGTCGCTCGGCCCGGTGGCGGGCGACACCGCCGGCGCGGCGGCCGG
>CAZUHK010000084.1:0-12518 GCA_964620345.1 uncultured Planctomycetaceae bacterium | reverse complement strand
GACGTGATCCAGTGGGCGCCGGGCCTGCCCAAGACCCGCTCGGGCAAGATCATGCGGCGCATCCTCCGCAAGATCGCCGAGAACGAGCCGGACAAGGTCGGCGATACCTCCACACTCGCCGACCCGTCGGTGGTCCAAGACCTCGTCGAACACCGACCCAACAAGTGACCCCCGGCGAGCTCCCCCCCCGGCGTGGCCGCTTAAGCGGCCACGCCGGACCCGCAATCACCCCGCGCCCCGACCTCACCGCCGGGGCTTTCTTTTACCAATCAATCCGCTACATTGTTCGGTTCCACCCCAACCGCACCCCAAAGGATTCACACCATGTCACTCGGCTATCAGGACACACCCCTCATCCCCGGAACCAACTGGCACGTACACGACGGCGAGCGGCCCCAACCGCCAAAGGTCATGCCCGGCGATCTCTCGTCGCTGCCGCCGGTCACCCCGCCCAGCGACGCGATCATCCTCTTCGACGGCTCGGCACGCTCGGCCGAGAACTGGGTGCAGGTCAACGACGGCTCGCCCCTGCAGTGGCGCGTCGAGAACGGCTACATGGAAGTCGTGCCCAAGACCGGCGACATCAAGACCACGCGGCAGTTCGAAGGGCCTTACCAACTGCACGTCGAATGGGCCGCCCCATTCGAAATCGAAGTGCGCGATGGCAAGGAAGTCGCCGGCCAGGGCCGGGGCAACTCCGGCGTGTTCCTCGATGAGATCTACGAGGTCCAGGTCCTCGACAACTGGGAGAACCCGACCTACCCCGATGGCCTGGCGACCGCGATCTACGGCCAGAAGCCGCCGCTGGTCAACGCCTGCTGCCCCCGTGGCCAGTGGCACATCTACGACATCCTCTGGACCGGCCCGGTCTTCGACGGCGATTCGCTCAAAAGCCCGGCGTACATCACCGTCTTCCACAACGGCGTGTGCGTCCACAATCACCTGGAACTGACCGGCAACACGCCGCACAAGCAGAACGGTGAATACACCCCCCACGGCCCCGGCGGCGTCAAGCTACAGGACCACTCCAACCCAAACCGCTTCCGCAACATCTGGCTGAGGAAGCTGGGCGAGTATTCTTGATCCGCGAGCCCGGCGTGGCGGCTTAAGCCGCCACGCCCGCGAGCTCACCCGTGGGTCAGCTCGATCTCGATCGAGTAGCTGTCGCCGTCGAACTCGGTCTTGACCGGGTAGCCGGAGTTCTGGAACACCGCGAGCATGGCCTTGTTTTCGGGCAGGACGCTGGCGTCGAAGCGCTTGACGCCGCGCTCGGCGGCGATCTTCGCCAGACGGCGCATCAGCAGCGACCCCATGCCCTTGTCCTGCCATTCGTCCTGAACGATGAACGCGATTTCGGCGGCCATCGTGCGCGGGTCGAGGAAGTACTGCGCGATGGCCACCAGTTCCTCCTCGCCCGCCGGACCCGGCACGGTACCGACGATCGCGAGGTTCTGTTCGTAGTCGATGTTCGTCAACTGCTGCACGTCGCGGTGCGGAAACGCCGTGGTGTGGCTGAAGAACCGTTTGCGGACCGACTCGGTGCTCAGCGAGTAGAGCATCTCGGTCAGCTCCTGCTCGTCGGTCGGCTTGACCGGGCGGAAGAAGAGCTCCGTCCCATCGCGCAACGTCTCGTGGCGCTCGAGCTGCTCGGGGTAGCGGACCTGCTCCCAGCTCATTTCGATCTGGTCTTCGTACACGAAGCCGCGCTGCTTGGCGGCCTGGATCAGCTCGTTGCGGAACTTGGGATGAGCGATGTTGATCAGCGCCATCGCCCGCTCACGGATGGATTTGCCGTGCAGGTACGCGATGCCGTACTCGGTGACGACGTAGTGCACGTCGGCCCGGGTGGTGACCACGCCGGCCCCTTCGCTGAGCGTGGGCACGATGCGACTGACCGTGTCACCCTTCGCCGTCGAGGGGATGGCGATGATCGCCTTGCCCCCACGGCTGCGCGCAGCGCCGCGGATGAAATCGAGCTGCCCGCCGAAGCCCGAGTAGAGCTTGTACCCGATCGAATCGGCGCACACCTGGCCGGTCAGGTCGATCTCCAGGGCCACGTTGATCGCGACCATCTTCTCGTGCTGCGCAATGACGTACGGATCGTTGACGTACTCGGTCGGCTGAAACTCGAACAACGGGTTGTTGTCGATGTAGTCGTAGAGCTTGCGGCTGCCCATGCAGAAGCTCGCGGTCACCTTGCCGCGGTTGATCGTCTTCTTGTTGCCGGTGATCGCGCCGCACTCGACCAGCTCGATGATCCAGTCGCTGAACATCTCGGTGTGGATGCCCAGGTCTTTCTTGCCGTGAAGGAACTGAGCGACGGCCTGGGGCACGTTGCCGATGCCGCACTCGATGGTCGAGCCGTCGTCGATCAGGTGCGCCACGTGCTCGCCGAGCTTGCGCAGCCGATCGTCCATCTTCGCCGGCGGCGCGGTGATGACCGGCTCGTCGTGCGGCACCAGCAGATCGATCTGATTGACGTGCAGAAAGCTGTCGCCATAGGTCCGCGGCATGTGCCGGTTCACCTGCGCCACGACATACTTCGCGTTGGCCGCCGCGGCCTTGACGATGTCGATCGACACGCCCAGCGAGCACAGCCCGCGACTGTCCGGCGGGCTGACGCACACCAGCGCCACGTCGATCGGGATCCGCCCTTCCTCGAACTCCCCCGGTATCTCGCTCAAGAAGATCGGCGTGTAATCGCCGATGCCGTGCGCCAGCGCGTCGCGCACGTTCTCCGCGACGAAAAAGGTGTTGAGCTTGTACCGCCCCTTGTATTTCGGATCGACGTACGGCGCCTCGCCCATCGTCATCAGGTCGATGATGTGCGCATCATGCACGTGGTCGGCGTGCTCGACCAGCCCGCGCACCAGGTGCTGTGGCTGAGCGCAGCCGGTGCCGATAAAAATATGGTGGCCCGGGCGGATCAGCTTCATCGCATCGACCACCGTGCCGATCCGATCGTCGTATCGGGTCTGCCAGGCCGTGGCGTCAATCGTCGACATGGTGAGTATTCCTTACGGTCGGATCACCACGGAGCGACACAGTCGTTCTGTGGTGAAATCTCCTACTGGCGAACCTTCTCCACGCTGATGCGGGCGTCGACGGCGATGGGCGTGGTGCCCGGTGGGCCGACGACGAAGGGGTTGATGTCCATCTCCTGAATCTCGGGGAACTCGGTGACCAGTTGGCTCAATCGCTGCAGCGCCTCGGCGAGTCGGTCGATGTCCACGCCCTCCTGGCCTCTGGCGCCGGTGAGCATGTGGTAGGTCCTGGTGGCCTGGAGCATCTGCCGGGCCTCGCCGGCGGTGAGCGGGGCGAGGTAGAACGAGACATCCTTGAGCACCTCGACGAAGATGCCGCCGAGGCCGAACATCATCAGCGGGCCGAACTGCGGGTCGCGGTTCATGCCGAGGATGACCTCCTGGCCGCCGCCGACCATCTCCTGCACGAGCACGCCGAGGATGTCCGCCTCGGGCATCTTCTTGGGGATTCGGTACATCATCAGGTCGAACTGGTCCATGACCTCGCGTCGCGAGCCGATGCCCACGCGCACGCCGCCCACGTCGGACTTGTGCAGGATGTCGGGCGACCAGATTTTCATGACCACGGGGTAGCCGATCTGGTCGGCGAAGTTGGCCGCCTGCTCGGCGGTGGCGGCGATCGAGCCCCTGGGCGTGACGAAGCCGTAGGCCTCGAGGATTTCCTTGGCCTCCATCTCGCCGATCTCGCGGCTGCCGCGGCGCAGGTGCCGGTCGACGATGCGCTCGACGCGGTGGCGGTTGACCGGGAACAGCTTGACCACGCGCTTGGGCCGTTGGCGCCAGTTCACGTAGCGCACCATCGCGGCGAGGGTCTTCACCGCCGACTCGGGGCCGTCGTAGCAGGGCACGCCGCCGGCGTGGAGCACGTCGATCGCGGGCGCGACCTTCCGGGCGCCCATGAACGCCGCGAGCACCGGCTTGCCGCCCTTCTGCCGGCTGACGCGCACCATGGCCTCGGCGGTTTCGACCGATTGGGTCATCGCCTGGGGCGTAAGCAGCACGAGGATCGCGTGGACGTTGGGATCGTCCATCGCCGCATCGAGCGCCAGCTCGTAGCGATCGGCCAGGGCGTCGCCGAGCACGTCGATGGGATTGTGCGTGTTGGCCGCGGGCGGCAGCTTGGCGTCGAGCCGATCGATCGTCGCCGGGTTGAGCTTGGCGAAGTCCAGCCCGGCGCGTTCGATCGCGTCGGCGGCAATGATGCCCACGCCCCCGGCGTTGGTGATCACCGCGACGCCCGCGCCCCGCGGCAGCGGCTGCTGGGCGAACGCGGTGGCCACGGCGAACTGCTCGCGCAGCGAGCTGACCCGCACCACCCCCGCCCGCTCGAACGCGCTTTCGTATACCGCTTCGCTGCCGACCAGCGAACCGGTGTGGCTCGACGCCGCCGCCGCCCCCGCCGCGGTCCCCCCGCTCTTGAGCAGCACGATCGGCTTGTCGTGGCTGATCGCCTCGGCCTCGCGCACGAAGTCGTTGCCCTCGCTGATGTTCTCCAGGTAGCCGGCGATCACCTTCGTTTCGGGGGCTTTGCCCAGCGCGCGGATGAGGTCGAGTTCGTTGACGTCGGCCTTATTGCCGATGGACACCAGGGCGGAAAAGCCCAGGCCCCCGGCCGCGGCGAGGTCGAGAATCGCCGCGAGCAGCGCGCCGGACTGGCTGATGTACCCGATGCCGCCGGGCTCGGGCAGATCGCCCCCGAAGCTGGCGTTGAGCTTGGCCGCGGGCACCATCACGCCCAGGCAGTTGGGCCCGATCACGCGGATGCGATGTTTGCGCGCGATCTGCACCAGCTCCCGCTCGAGCTTCGCGCCCTGCTCGCCAATCTCTTTGAAGCCCGCGGTGATGATGACCGCGGCGTGGCAGCCGACCTCGCCGGCCTCCTTCAGGGCCGCGGCGACGCGCGGCGCCGGCACGACGATAACCACCAGGTCCGGCGGCTCGCCGATCGACATCAGATCGGGATAGCAATCCAGGCCAAGCAGCTCGTCGGTCGAGGGATTGACCGGATAGATGCGCCCGGGAAAGTCGCGCTTGAGGTTGGCCAGCAGCTCGTAGCCGACCTTCCCGGGCGCGCGGCTGGCGCCGACGATGGCGACCGAATCGGGGCGGAAAAACGCGTCCATGCTCATACCGGGTGGCCTTCACGTATGGACACCGTAAGTGCCCGAACAGGCGGGGTAGAGCAGGGTAGCGGAATGCCATTAAGTGGACAAGTAGATGTGGAATATTTACCACTCGCGGATCTCACCGTGCCCTTGACGACGTGTTGGCCGCCGATGATGCGGGACGGCACCACGTGCCGCACGTCGCGGGCGCAGCAGGTACCGCGGCGTGTTGGCCGATGCACCCCGGTTACGCCGAGTGACCCTTTACCGCCGCTTTCTCTTCCAACCCCGAGTCCGGCGGAGCCAGGTCGGCCGGATCCACCTGGCCCACGACCTGCGACCAGGTCGGCCCGTCGGGAATGCTCGGCAGGCGACCCGGATCGGCCGCGAGGGCTTCGAAGCCGAACAGCCGCACGCGGCGATCGCCCCATGTCCGCTCGGGCACCACCCGCACCGCATGGGCGCAGCAGCCGACGGGCGCGACGACCAACCGGCGGCAGTTATCCGTCGTGCGGTAGGTCGTCTGCCAAGCGCCGTCGCGCAGCGCCTCGACGCGGTAGGCCCGCACCAGCGACTTGGGCATCGCCGAGCGGTCGGCCCGCTGGGGATAGCTGCACGGCATGCGTTTGTCGTAGTTCAGGTTGCTGTCGAACACCAGCCGAACCGCGGCGACGTCGGTCGGCTCGGCGAAGGTAAGCGTGATCGGCTTGCCGAGCTTGCCGACCCAGGCATGGTCCGCGTCGCCGATCGGCCGATCGTGACCGTCGAGCAGCGTCGCGTCGGCGTCGAGCGTCGCGCGACGGTTGATCGGGTCGGCCGCGCGGGCGAAACGAGGCAGGTAGCAATCGTCTTCCATCAGCCACTGCTGCAACGGCGCGACGTGGTCGGGATAGATGCTCGCCGGCGCCAGCCCGTGCTTCACCGCCAGCGACGCGCCGGTGCCCGCGGCCTGGCCGAGCAGGGCGCAGGTCGCCATCACGCGCGTGGAGCTCAACGCCGCGTGGGTCACCGAAATGTTCCGCCCGGCGAACATCAGGTTGCTCACGTTGCGCGATACCAGGCAGCGGTACGGGATGCCGTACGGCGAGGGCGCGGGGTGGAAGACCGTCGGCTTGCCCGGATAAAGCAGGCCCGCGGGGTGGTGGTCGTCCATCGTCCACCCGCCGTAGGCGATGGTGTCGTCGAAGCGGCCCTGGGCGCGGACATCGTGCTGCGTGAGGATGTGCAGGCCTTCGTAGCGGCGGTTCTCGCGCTTGCCCGGCACGGCGCCCAGCCACTCCAGCGCCCAGCGCTTCGCTTCGTCGCGCTGGGGCGCGCGGTTCTTGATGTAGTCCCACACGCCCCAAGCCGCCTTCATCAATTCATCGCGGATGCTCTGGGCATCGCGGATCGTGTCATCCAGCCCCCCCAGCTCGAGCCACCAGAAGTTGTGCGCCTGCACACCCTTGATGCGGTATGGCAGATCGTCGGGCGACTCGAACTTGTACGCCCACCTGGGCGCGACGAACGGCTGAACGCGGTCGGTCTTGCGGATCTGGATGAGCAGTGAATTACCCATCGTCTTTTCGTCGGCGACGGCCGGCTGGATGTCCTCGCCGAACTCGTCGCGCGCCTCGCGGCCGGTGCGAAACGCCGCGCCGCTGGCCGGGGCGAGGATGCTGTCGCCCGAGCAATCGATGAAGACCTTGGCGCCGATGGTGTGCCAGGTCTGTGTGGTCAGTTGCCAGCAGTCGATCGAGGCGATGCGTCGCCGGTCGCCGCGGGCGTCGGTCTCGCAGCCGGTGCACGAGCAGTTGAGCAGCAGCGTGAGGTGCGGCTCGAACGCCGCGGCCTCCCAGAGCACGCTGTCCCAGATGTTGTAGTGGCCGGCGGGGTTGCGGTGGCAGTTGGCGAGTTGGATTTCTTCGAGCAGGCCGGTCTCTTTGAGGTTCTTGCCATGGGCACCGCAGATCCACATGCGGATCTCGCTGGATGCGTTGCCCCCGAGCACGGGCCGATCGTGGACGAGCACGGTCTTCGCCCCGTGCCGGGCCGACGCGATCGCCGCGCACAGCCCCGCCATGCCCCCGCCAACCACGCAGACGTCCGTGTTGTGGTGTTGACGATCGCTCATGCGATCCTCAAGTGTAGTGCAGTTGCGCGGTGGCGGTGCAGTCGGCATCGGGCAAGATGCGCAGCCAGTGAGCGCTGAAGCCGGTCGGGAAGGTGTGGTGCGTGCTGCCGCCGGCATCGACCGTGAACTTGTCATACGGAACGAACGTGCCATCGCCCAGCGGATCGACTTCGACGGTGAAAGACACCGCCCCGCCGCCATCGTGCATCAGATGCAGGCACTTGTGCTCGAAGCCGGTCATCAGGAACGGGTCGCTGGGCTCGCCGGCTCCGACCGGTGTGCGGAACCACGGCCCGCCCCAGCCGGTCGGCTTGCCCCATTGCCACAGGTCGTCGGTCTTGCCGAACCACAGGTTCGCCTGGGGCTGGCCGACGACCGGGTTGGAATCGTGGATCGGCGTGGTCTGATCGCCGGCCATCACGAGCAGGCCGTTCCACGAACAATAGTCCCCAATGATCCGCAGGTGCGAGCACACCGGCCGCACGCCCCACACACGATCGGCGTAGGTCATCGCCGGCAGCTCGTAGAACATCCCGCTTGCGTTCATCATCCACCGCTCGGATTCGACCTCGCGGATCCGCGGCCACTCGGTCGTCCACGCATGGTCCTGCGTGTGCGTGGCCTTGGGCAGGCGGTAGGTGCTCCAGCCCCCCTCCGAAGCCGAACCCGGCAGATAGACCTTGAGCACGGCCGAGGCCCGGTCCTGGCCGACGGCAAAGATCGCCCGGCCCAGCTCACCATGCACCCGGCCGGCCACGGTGTTGAACTGCGTCCTGGCCAGCACACGCCATGCGTTTCCATCCCACTGGGCCAACCGGCCGTCGCACTGATCGGGATCGACAAAGTCCTTGCCGTAGTAGCTGTTGTTGGCCACGACGACGCGGCCGTGGTCGCTGAACGCATCCTTGAAGTGCGCCGGCCCCTTGCCCGAGGTGTACAGCGCCTCGGTCAGCTCAGCCAATTGCTTGACCTTCAGCGTGTGTACGTCGGCCTCGAAAAACTCGCCTTCCATGCCCAGAAAGTAGACCTTGCGCTTCGGGTCGGTCAGGTGCCGGCAGGTCGCGGTGAGGCGCGTATCCACCAGTTTCTTGAACGTGCGCACCTTGCCTTTGGTGTCGATGATGTGCGGGCCGATGATGCACTGGTCCGACTCAGCGTGGATCATGCGGTTGGCATAGGTACCGACGACCGAGGCCTCGTGCTTGTGCAGTTGCATGTCGTCGTCGACCCAGAACAACCCCGTGCCCCCGCCGGTGCCCGCCTTGTGGGCGACGTAGGTGACGAACCACAGCCGATCAGCCCAGGGCATCAACGCGCCGATGCCGGTCTCGCTGCGCTTGGGCAGGTGGTCGGCCTTCACGGCCAAGTGGGGGAACACGCCGCTGACGGGCATCGGATTGCTCACGAGGTCACTCCTGCAGGCGGTCTGCCTCTGGCCAACGGGTTGGTCGTACCGCGGCCGCAGATCGTGCTAAAAGTACGCTGTGCTCATGTGCGCCTGGGCGAGGTTCTTCCCGAAGTTAATGACCCCAACCGAACCGCGGCACAGTTCGCGGCACGGTCGGTCGCGGGTGACTTCGATCGCGTCCACGCTGCCCTGCATTCTTGCTGCCTCGTCCGCCACGCCCTCCATGGAATCCCCGAACGACAAGTCTGTCAAGTCTGTCCAGACCAGCGCGAGGCGTGGGTTGCTGGTGATGCACAACTGTGGCGCACGGTGGTCGCCCATCTACCGATCTCCGGCGCGGCTCGCGTGTATGGAAACTCAATCGGGGCGGCCGGATTTGAACCGACGACCTCCGCCACCCAAAGACGGCGCTCTGCCAAGCTGAGCTACGCCCCGATTCGTTGCGGCGATCTTCCAGTGTACCCCGGCTTGGCGCGTTGGGCACGCGGCGGGCGGCTCAGCCCTCGGCCGGGCTGTCGGCGGGGGTTTCGCTCAGGGCCTTGCGCATCTCGTCGAGCAGTTGCTCGACCTTGAACGGCTTGAACAGCACCGTGGCCATGCCCTCCTGGCTGGCGCGGACGATGCAGTGGTTGGGGTCGTAACCGAAGCCGGTCATCAGAATCACCGGCAGCGTCGCGTCGCGGCGCCGGGCGGCGGAGAAGATCTCGTACCCGTTGCGGTGGGGCATCTTGATGTCCGAGACGATCAGGTCCAGCGGCTGCTGATCGATCAGCGTCACCGCCTCGGCGCCGTTGGACGCGGTGAACACCTTCGCCCCCATCTTGCGTGAGACGTTGGCGATGGTGTTGCGGATGTCCGGCTCATCGTCGGCCACGAGGATGTGTTTGCCGGCCAGCAGCGAGTCGGTCTGCTCGATGACGTCCTCGGCGCCCAGGATGCGCCGCGGCGCCTCGCCGGCCCGCTGAACCGAATCCCGGATCGATTCGACGTTGCTCACCACGCTCGCCAGCCGCTGGCGCTGGGCCTGGTCGGTCGCGTCGTCCATCAGGGCGCGCGTCTCGGTGAGGATGTCGTTGATCGGCCCGGCCAGTTCCTTGGCCACGTCGTCGGCGATCTGGCCCTTGGCCTCCAGCCGCTCGACGACCAGCAGGTCCAGCGTGTTGAGCGCGATGGCGATGTACCGGCCGAAGATCTCGGCGAACTGGCGGTCGTCCTCGTTGAACGCGCCGGGCGTCTGCGATTCGATGTTGAAGATGCCGATCACCCGGTCCCGCAACCGCAGCGGCACGGTGAGCGAGCTCTTGGCGTGGTCCAGCCCCAGCACGTAACGCGGGTCTTTCTCGACATCGTGGCAGATGTACGATCGGCCGGTCGCCGCGACGTAGCCGCTGATCCCGTTGCCCTCGGGCTGGGCGTACAGATCCACCTCCGTCGCCTCGGGCGGCAGGCCCACGGCAATCACCAGCTCCAGGCGATTGGATTCCTTGTTGAGCAGGCGGATGCAGAAGTGGTCGAAGTGCAGCAGATCGCTGGTGAAGCGGATGATCTTTTCCTCGAGCATCTTCAACCGCTCGGTCACGGTCGTCTTGCGCGTGTGCTCGGAGCCGAGGCGGCACAACTCCCGGCCGGCGTTGTCGATCGCGTCGATCTTCTGCTGCAGGCGGCGGCCGGACGAGGCGTCCCACACCACCGCGACCACCTGGTGCATCGCGCCCGAGTCTTCGATCACCGGCGAGACGATCATCTCGAAGTAACGATCGCCGCGCATCTGGAAGCCGAACTTCTTGGAGCGCAGCTTGCGATGCTCGCCGTCGTTCACCGGGCTGACCTGGTTCTCGAACAGCGCCTGGGCCGAGAGGCACGTCTGCTTGACGCGGTCGTACACCTCGGGCGGGAAGGATCGCATCTTGTTGTTGGCCCAGACGCACACGCCGTTGTCGTCGACGATGCACACGCCCTCGCCGATGGTGTTGAGCACGAGCGCCGCCTGGCGGTCGAACAGCGCGCGTTCGAGCGGGAGGAAGTCGCCGACGTCGGCGAAGATCGCGGCGTACATCTCCCGCCGCAGCGCGCTCATCGCGGCCTGGGGATCGTCGAACAGATCGATATCAAAGTGCGAACCGAGCGCTTCGGCCACAGTGTTGCGGTCGATTTGCTTGCCCCCCAACAACAGAACGCGCTGCCGATGGTCGCTCATATACTGGGTTCCAGCAAATCCGAATCGTAGATTCTAGGGGCATTTGGCCAGCATCGTCAATGGGATTATCGCCCCCTGAACGGGTCATGCTTGAGCGGTTTGGGGGCGAATCGCCGTTCGGCGGGCGCGCGGGGCGATCGGCCGATAATCGGTGGGCTGCGGCGTGGTATCTGGCCGATAGGATAACGTGCGGCTCGGCGTGCGGGCCGACGGTGCCGATGGGTGGATTGCGATGCGGATCGAGAAGTTGATCGAAGGCCTGCCGGTGCGCGTCGTGGCCGGGCGGGCGGAGGCCGATGTCGCCGACATCACCGATGATTCCCGCCGCGTCATGCCGGGCTGGCTGTTCGCCGCGCGCCCGGGCACGGCCGACGACGGGGCACGCTACATCGACGACGCGATGAGCAGGGGCGCCGCCGCGGCCGTCGCGTGCGATGCGACAACGCTCGCCACGCTCGCCGAGCGTGTGCATGGCGAGCCGTCGAAGCGCCTGACACTCATCGGCGTCACCGGCACCAACGGCAAGACCACCGTCGCGTACATGATCCGCCACCTGCTCAACGCCACCGGCGGCAAGTGCGGCATGATGACGACCATTGAAGTGGATGACGGTTCGGCGAAGCCGCAAGCGGCGGCATTGACGACACCGGGAAGTTGTGAAATCAGTCGCGTGCTGGCCCGGATGGTTACCCACGGTTGCGAGACGTGCGTGATGGAGTGTTCGAGTCACGCGTTGCATCAGGGCCGATGCGATGCACTGGACTTCGATGTCGCGGTGTTCACAAATCTCTCCGGCGATCACCTGGATTATCACGGGACGATGCAGGCGTACGCCGCGGCGAAGGCGCGGCTGTTCGGGCTGGTCGGCGATCACGGGCGGGCGGTTATCAACCGCGGCGATGATTACCACCGCGTCATGGCCGACGCCTGCGCCGGCGAAGTCGTCACGTTCCACCCGGGCCAGATCAATATCATCGACCGCGACACGACCGGTTCGACGCTCGAGATGCCGCTGGCGGACGGCGCGGCGAGCTTGCGTTTTCCGCTGATCGGTCGGCACAACGTGGCGAATCTTGCCGCCGCGTGCGGCGCCGTGGATGCCACGCGAGGGTCGATCGAGGCGATCCAGACCATGCCGCCCGCGCCCGGCCGACTCGAACGGGTCAGTGAAGCCGACGCGCCGTTCACCGTGCTGGTCGATTACGCCCATACCGACGATGCGTTGCGCAACGTTCTGGAAGCGTTGCGCCCGCTCGTGCAAAGCGGAGCGGCGTTGCGCGTGCTGTTCGGCTGTGGCGGGGATCGGGATCGCACCAAGCGACCGCGCATGGCGGCCGCCGCGTGCGAGCTGGCCGACACGGTCGTCGTCACCTCCGACAACCCGCGCACCGAGCGCCCGCAAACCATCATTGACGACATCCTCGAAGGCGTGCCCGACGCAGCCGACGATCGCGTGACCACGATCGTCGACCGGCGCGAGGCGATCGACTGCATCATCCGCGGCGCCGGCGAGGGCGACATCGTGCTGATCGCCGGCAAGGGCCACGAGGACTACCAGATCATCGGCACGACCCGGCAACCGTTCGACGATCGCGTCGAGGCCCGCCGCGTGCTCGGGCTGCTCAAACAGGGGCAAAGACAACCGTGAGTT
>CAZUHK010000083.1:10831-12692 GCA_964620345.1 uncultured Planctomycetaceae bacterium | reverse complement strand
GCCGGCCGCACGCCCTGACCGGCCCACCAGCGAAGCCGCGCCGGGTGGTACAACACGCCCGGCGGGCAACCGGTGTGCCGATATAACGCATCCACATCGGCCGCGGCAAACATGCGATCGGCCACACCCGCCGCACGCCGGTCGGCCCAGGTCGACGCGGGCGCCAGCGGCTGATCGTCGGCATCGATCGGCACCACCGAGTGCATCGCCCCGCTGAGCGCCAGACCCGCAATCGGCCGGTCCGTCACGCACCCGGCCACTTCGCGCAGCACCGCCACACTCGCCGCCGCCACCTCCTCGACCGGTTGTTCGGCATGGCCCGGCGCAGGGCAACGCAGCGCCACGTCCGCCGCGGCCTTGGCGATCACGCGGCCGGTGTCGGACAGACAAACGGCCTTGACCCCGCTGGTGCCCAGGTCAAGGCCGATGGTGATCCGTGCCGCCATAGGTGGTCAGCGTATTCGCCGGTTCAGCGCCGCACAACGCGCCGCCGCAGCAGCAACGCACCGCCGAGCAGCGCCAGTGTGGCGGTCGTCGGCTCGGGCACCAGGGCGAACTTGCCCGACTCCCAGGTGATGTGCTGGGCCACCGCCTGCCCGGCCGCGCGGCCGACGAGGTCGTCAAAGTTCCAGTGAATGCCCAGGAACACGCGGCTGAGCCCGTTGTCCGCCATCGCTTCGCTGAAGGTGTACGTGCGGGTCGCCTCGGGGCCGCTCAGCTCCGCCGAGGTGATGGTAAAGCTCAGGTCGCCGCCGTAGAGCATCTGGAGCATCTCGAACAGCGCCCCGCCGAACGTCGCGTGGCCGGAAAGGTACGTCGGGAACGGCGGGGTGAAATCGTTGATGCCCTGGTCCGCGTCGCCGGGCGCGCCAAGCGGCGTCCAGTCTGACTCGCCGGCGGTGAGCGGGTTGCCATCGTGGTCGCCTTCCCGGATCCCAGTCACCGGCCGCCACAGGTCGTACTCGAACTTCGAGTCCCACGCGACGATGCCCGCGTCGGCCACGGCGGTGAACGTCTTGGCGAAGTAGTAAGCGTTGGTCTGCATGTCGTTGCCCTGGTCCTGGGCGACCTTTCGCGCGATGTCGTTGTACAGGGTCATGGGCGTGCCCATGCCCTCGCGGTCGTAGGCCCAGAACAGGCCGGTGTGGGTCTGCTCCGCCGTGCGCGAGCTGCCGGTCTTGCGGCCCAGGTCCTTCACCTCGTTGTAGGCCTGGGTATAAGCCGGGCTGTCCAGCGCCGGCGGCGCGGGCACGGGGATGTTGGCCGTCGAGCCGATGGCGAACGGCGTCATCTGCCCCCACGCCGGGCCCCACGCTTCCTGGCCGGGGTTCAGCGGGTCCGGCTGCCACTTGCCGGCCTCGGGCGGGTCGGTGGGCATGTACTGGCTGGAGGCATTGAAGCCGTCGCTCGCACGTTGGTCCACGACGTTTATGCCCACCGACATGCCGTAAGCGATGCCATCGGTTTTCGCCTGCGAGTCGGGGATCAGCGCAAGGGCGTTATCGCGCCTGGTATCGATCAGCGACAGCACGTTGGCGTCCGATGTGTAAATGCCGCTGAGCACTTTGTGGGCGCTGGCGATGGCCGCGGCCTCGACCGACGCGCCGGGCGCCGGGGCGCTGTGGCTGTAAAACTGCTCGTGCACCGGGTGGATGCCGTTGACCGCGTCGTACATCGCCAGGTTGAGCATTGCCAGCGTGCGCGAGGCCATGCCCGGGTTCTGGAACGTGGTATTGGTCACCAGCACCTCGGTGGCGATTTGGTTCCAGTCCAGCACGATGTCATCGGCCCGGGCGATCCGATCGGTCGCCGACATCACGCCCACCGCACAGAGCGTCAGCAGCAAACGGCGCGCGAATCG
>CAZUHK010000083.1:0-10731 GCA_964620345.1 uncultured Planctomycetaceae bacterium | reverse complement strand
TCGCCGACATCACGCCCACCGCACAGAGCGTCAGCAGCAAACGGCGCGCGAATCGGCCGCGCATGCGCCAAGTCTTGGTCGATTGATCCATGTTTGCGTTCTCCCCTTGTCCCTGTCCCGTTTCATCCACAGGGCCTGCGGTAAAATATACCGCGTTCGCCGACCGGGGCAAGTTACGATTTGATGAATTCCGCACTTCGTTGTCGGTCCCATGATCGATTACACTGCCCGGCCCATGAAGATCGACAACAAACTCACCGCCGGGGCCGTCGCGAAGGCCGCCGACCGCGTTTTCGAGCTGGCCGCGAAGAAGGCCCGTAGCATCGACCGCACGTGGGATTCGGCCAAGGGGACGCCCGTATTCACCGTCGAAGGCAGGTACACCACCCGCGGCTGGACCGAGTGGACGCAGGGCTTCGTGTACGGCAGCGCCATCCTCGCCGGCGAGGCGCTGGGCGATGCCAAGCTGATCGACCTGGGCCGACGCCGCACGATCGACCGGATGCTGCCGCACGTGACGCACACCGGCGTACACGACCACGGCTTCAACAATCTCAGCACCTACGGCAACCTGCTGCGATTGCTCGAAGACAACCGGATTGACGGCGATCGCGAATGGCAACGCACCACCTACCGCAACGCCATTGCCGCCAGCGGCGCGGTGCAGGCGGCGCGGTGGTCACCCACCGCGTGCGGCCTGGGATACGTCTATTCCTTCAACGGCCCGCACTCGCTGTTCATCGACACCATGCGATCGATGCGCATCCTCGGCGTCGCCTGGCGGCTGGGCCACAACCTGATGAGCGAAGGCGACCGGCGCATCAACCTGCTGGCGCGCGGCGTGCAGCACGGCCTGGCGACCAGCAAGTACATCGTCTTCCACGGCGACACCGGCCACACCTATGACGTCGCCGGCCGCACCGCGCACGAGGGCATGTTCAACCGGAACGACAGCCAGTTCCGCGCCCGCGCCACGCAGCAGGGCTACTCGCCGTTTTCCACCTGGACCCGCGGGCTGTCGTGGGCCATGCTCGGGTATGCCGAAGAGCTTGAGTTTTTCGACACGATCGACGCGCGCGACTTCAAAGCCGCCTGCGGCCTGGCGAAATCACAGGCCGTTGGCGAATACCTCCGCTGCGCCCGGCAGACCTGCGATCACTACATCGACGATGTGACCGCCGCCGATGGCATCACTTACTGGGACGATGGCGCGCCCAACCTGCACAAGCTCGGCGACTGGCGGAGCAAGCCGGCCGATGCGTTCAACGATCACGAACCGGTCGACGCCTCGGCCTCGGCGATCGCCGCGCAGGGCCTGATCCGCCTGGGCAACTACCTGGGCAAGACCAGGGGCAAGCGTTATCTCCAGGCCGGCCTGACCGTCGCCGCGCGGTTGTTCGAAGACGATTACCTCGCGACCGGCAACCGCCACCAGGGCCTGCTGCTGCACTCGATCTACCACTGGCCCAACCGCTGGGACCACGTGCCCGCCGGCCGCCGCGTCGCCTGCGGCGAATCGAGCATGTGGGGCGACTACCACCTGCTGGAACTGGCCGCGCTGATCCAACGCATGGCCAAGGGCAAGTACCTGACCTTCTTCGACGGGACCGCATGACATGAAGCTCAAGGTGATCTTGGTACGTGGCGAGGACTTCGGCTACGTTGCACACGTGCCTGCTCTGCTTGGCTGCCATTCCCAAGGCGACACGCTCCAGCAAGCCATGGCGAACGTCCGTGAGGCGATCGAACTGTGGCTTGAGTGTCAGGCAGACATGACGGACAAAACCGCGGCCGAGATGCCGAACGCTGTCGCGGAATGTGTTGAAGTTTGATCTGCGGGACACGCGCTGAAAGGACTGAGCAATGGCCGAGTTGAACCGCGTCGCGCTGGTCACCGGCGGCAGCCGGGGCATCGGGTTGGGCATCGCCGAGAAGCTCGCACGCGAGGGGTATGCCGTGGCGATCAACGGTCGCCGGCCGCTCGAAGACGTGCAGCCGGTGATCGATCGGCTCGAAAGCCACGGCACCAAAGTGCTGTACTGCCGGGCGGACATCGCCGATGCGAACGACCGTCAGCGGATGATCGGCGAGATTCGCGAGCATCTGGGTCGGCTCGACCTGCTGGTCAACAACGCCGGCGTGGCGCCCAATGAGCGGGCCGACATCCTCGACGCCGGCGAGGAGAGCTTCGATCGGCTGATGAGCATCAACCTCAAAGGCCCGTACTTTCTCACGCAGCGCGCGGCCAAGTGGATGATCCAGCAGCGCGACGCCGACGCGAGCTTCCGGGGCTGCATCGTGAACGTCGGGTCGATCAGCGCGACCGTCGCGTCGGTCAACCGTGGCGACTATTGCATCTCCAAGGCCGGCGTCGGCATGACCACGCTGCTGTGGGCGGCGCGGCTGGCCGAGTTCGGCATCGACGTGTACGAGGTCCGCCCCGGCATCATCAAAACCGACATGACCGAGGCGGTCACCGAAAAGTACGATCGCCTGATCGCCGAGACCGACCTGCTGGTGCAGAAGCGCTGGGGCCTGCCCGAGGACATCGGCAAGATCGTCGCGGCCATGGCCCGCGGCGACCTGCCCTACGCGACGGGGCAGGCGATCTATGCCGACGGCGGGCTGACGCTGGATCGGCTGTAGACTGATCCAGACCCTACCCGCGGTACCCGGGCCGCCGCTTCGCTCTGGCCCGGCTTGGAAGGCGACACGATGAATGAAGTGCTGAAGAAACTCGGTGAAATCAAACTGGTCCCCGTCGTGGCGATTCACGATGCGCAGCGGGCCGACGACCTGGCCGGGGCGCTGGTCGAAGGCGGGCTGGCGTGCGCGGAGATCACGTTCCGCACCGACGCGGCGGCCGATGCGATCGCGGCGATGGCCAAGCGCGGCGACATGCTCGTCGGGGCCGGGACGGTGCTGACCGTCGAGCAGGCGCAGCGCGCGGTGGATTGCGGCGCGACGTTCCTGGTCAGCCCCGGCACCAACCCGCCGGTGGTCGAGTGGGCGGTGAAGCACAACGTGCCGATTACCCCCGGCGTGGCGACGCCGACCGACATCGACCTGGCGCGCCGCTTCGGGCTGGACGTGCTCAAGTTCTTCCCGGCCAACGTGTACGGCGGGGCCGCGGCGCTCAAGGCGATCGGCGCGCCCTACGGCATGGTGAAGTTCATCCCGACCGGCGGGGTGTCCGCGGACAACCTGGCCGACTACCTGAGGTTGCCCAACGTCCTGGCGTGCGGCGGGTCGTGGATGGTCAAGAGCGACCTGATCGCCGGCGGGGACTGGAACCGGATCGCCGCCGTCGCCGCCGAAGCGGTGAAGATCGCCGAATCGGTGTAGTGACGGATGAGCAGGCCGCGCCGCGCTCGACGGCGCGGGGTTCAGTCCTGAGTCGGATACTTCGCCGAGTAGGCCGCCTCGTCCATCAACTCATCGAGCTGCGCCGGGTCGGAGGCCTCGACCTTGACCAGCCAGCCATCGCCGAACGAGTCTTCGTTGATCAGCGAGGGGTCATCGACGGCCTTGTCGTTCACGGCGACGACCTTGCCGCTGACGCCGGCGTACAGATCGCTGGTGGCCTTGACCGATTCGATCTCGCCCATCGCCTGTCCGGCGGTGACCTCGTCGCCGACCTCGGGCAGTTCGACGAAGGTGACGTCGGTCAGTTCATCCACGGCAAAGCGCGAGATGCCGATGGTGACGATGTCGCCATCGCGGGTGTGCCATTCGTGGGTATCGAGGTAGTGTCGGTCGGGCATGAAGAATCTCTGATTTCGGATTTCGGATCGCGGGTTGGACGATAGCGGTCGCGTGGCCGGCGGTCCAGTTCAGGCCGCGGCCGGTTCGACGCGGGGCGGGCCCGGGCCGTCGAAGAAACTCGTGAGCCCCACGTACCAGTAGCCCGCGGCGAACAGCGCGATGAAGGGCATCGACACCGCGGTGAACGGGCTGAACGCGGCGATCGCGAAGCAGGCGGTGAGGTACATCGCCAGGGCGATCTCCATCAGGGCGTAGACGCGCTTGGCCGGCAGGCGGACCGCCGCGGCGCCGCTTTGCCACAGCCGATCGCGCCCGGTGGCGTTGTACTTGGGCGTGCGGACGAAGCCCGACTGATGGCCGATCAGCGCTTCGAACACCGCGCGGCTGTTGTTGAGCGTGATGCCGATGCCCACGGCCAGGAGCGTCGGGATCTCGGCGACCGCGCGCCAGGCGCTGCGCCGCCGCTGGCGCTGGCTGGCGACGTAGAAGCTGCCGGCCGACGCGGTGGCCAGCAGGAACACGCTGCCGCAGAACAGCCAGCCCATCGGGTCGCCGCGCTCGAACGGCTGGACGTTCACGAACATCGCCGGGAACACCAGCACCACCATCAGCACCATGAAGACATAAACCATCGGGCTGGTCAGGTGAAAGAACGCTTCGATCTTGGTGCTCAGCGGCGCGGGGCTGGCGAAGATTTTCATCAGCAGCTTGCGGGCGGTCTGGATCGAGCCCTTGGTCCAGCGGTGCTGCTGGCTCTTGAAGGCGTTGATCTCCGGGGGCAGCTCGGCCGGGCACTTGACCCGCGGCAGGTAGACGAAGCGCCAGCCGGCGAGCTGGGCGCGGTAGGACAGATCGACATCCTCGGTCAGCGTGTCGTGCTGCCAGCCGCCGGCGGTTTCGATCGCCGCCCGCCGCCAGATGCCCGCGGTGCCGTTGAAGTTCATCCACCGCCCGCCTCGGTTGCGCGCGGTGTGCTCGATGAGGAAGTGACCGTCGAGAAACACCGCCTGGCTGGCGGTCAGCGCCGAGGCGTCGCGGTTGAGGTGTTCCCAGCAGGCCTGGACCATGCCCACGCCTTCGTCGGTGAAATGGTGCACGGTGCGTTTGAGGAAGTTGCGCGGCGGGACGAAGTCGGCGTCGAACACCGCGATGAACTCACCGGTCGCGGTCTTCAGCCCGTGCCCCAACGCCCCGGCTTTGTACCCGGTGCGGTCGGTGCGGTGGATGTACTGCACATCGTGGCCGGCCGCGGCCATGCGTTCGCAGCATTCGCGGGCGATGTCGGCCGAGTCGTCCGTCGAGTCGTCGAGCACCTGAATCTGAAGCCGGTCCCGCGGGTACGCCACGGCACACGCCGCCTCGATCACCCGCCGGGCCACGTGCCGCTCATTGAACATCGGCAACTGGATGGTCACGCGCGGCAGTTCGCCGAACCGCGACGTCGGCCGGGGCACACGCCGGCGCGTGCGGTAGAACAGCACGGTGATCCAGTACCGATGCACGCCGTATATACAGACCAGCCCCAGCGTCGCGAGGTAGCCGATCGTCAGCGGCCAGCGAAACGGGGCCAGCACGGTCTGTAAGTTTTCGATGAAACCCATGCAGCTTGTCGGAAGTTATCCGGGTGGGGTGGGTGCAAACATCCAATTTTCTGACAAAGCAGGCGTCATGTCTACCCCGGCGTCAGTGATTTTTGACAGAGCCGGCTGGGTTCGGCCCGTCCGCGGCCCCGGCCAAGGCGTTCGCCCGACTTGCCTGTGGTCGAGTCTGCTCCATAATACATCGCCTAAGCCACCCGAATCCGCCAACCCAGGATGACGTTCATATGACCACCGCGACGACCCGACCCGTCGGCCACGAAAGCCACAGCCAGGAGGCCGACAGCCAGCGCGGCCTGCCGGGCGCTATCAACCGCCCGATCAACCTCACCTTCCTCGGTGCCGGCTCGATGTTCTGCCCGCGCCTCACCGCCGACGTGATGCTCATCCCCGGCGCCGACCGCGGCGAGATCCGACTGGTCGACGTCGACAAGCAGCGCCTCGACCTGGTCGAAAAAGTCATCGCCCGCCTGATCAAAGACCTGGGCAAGGACCAGGGCTGGTCGGTCCGGGCGAGCACCGATCGCCGCGAAGTGCTGCCGGGCACGACCCACGCGGTCTGCTGCGTGGAGGTGTCGGGCGTCCAGTGCGTCGAGCACGACAACGACATCCCGCTCAAGTATGGCGTGGACCAGTGCATCGGCGACACCATCGGCCCCGGCGGGCTGTTCAAGGCCCTGCGCACCGTGCCGGTCTACCTCGACATCCTCCGCGACATGCGCCAGCTGTGCCCCGACGCCCTGATGCTCAACTACACCAACCCGATGAGCATCATGTGCCTCGCCGCCGGCCGCGCGGTGCCGGAAATGCAGACCGTCGGCCTGTGCCACAGCGTGCAGGGCACCAGCCACCTGCTCGCGAAGTACGCCGACGTGCCCTACGACCAGATGCAATGGCAATGCGCCGGCATCAACCACCTGGCCTGGTTCACCACGCTCAAGCACGGCGGTGAAGACCTGTACCAGAAGGTGCTCTACGAAAAGTTCGCCCGCGAGGTGGCCCAGGGCATCAAGGAAGCCCAGGCGGGCATCACGCGCTGGGACTCAGAGGACAACTCGCACGGATCGACGACCGACCAGCCCTGGCAATACGACGACCTGATCCGCAAGGACATGTGCCTGCACTTTGGCGCGTTCATCACCGAAAGCTCGGGCCACCTCAGCGAGTACCTGCCGTACTACCGCAAGAACGACGCGGGCAAGCAACTGCTGCGGCTGGGCTACCATGGCGGCAGCCGGTTTTACGCGAGCAACTGGCCGCGCTGGCGCCAAGACGCCGACCGCCGCCGCGAACGCCAGGCGGCCGGCGAGGAAGCGATCGAGCCCAAGCGGTCGTGGGAATACGGCTCGTGGATCATCGAGGCCCAGGAGAAGGACGCGCCCTTCCGTGTGTACGGCAACGTGATGAACAGCCCCGGCACCGCCGGCGAGGCGGGCAAACTCATCACGAACCTGCCGGGCGATGGCTGCGTCGAGGTCGCGTGCATCGCCGACCGCAACGGCATCACGCCCGGCCGATACGGGGCGCTTCCGCCGCAGATGGCCGCGGTCTGTCGGCTGAACATGAACATGTTCGACCTCGCCGCCACCGCCTGCATCGAGAAATCCAAGCAAGCCGCCGTCCACGCCCTGATGCTCGACCCGCTGACCGCCGCGGTGCTCAGCCCGCGCCAGATCAAGGCGATGACCCTCGAAATATTCGACGCCGAGGCCGACTACCTCCCCGACTACAAATAACCCCCTCGACCCCCCGTTCACCCATCAATCTGCCACCGATCAGTAAAGCCCGGCGACCGCCGTCGCCGGGCCTCTTACCTCTTGCCTCTTATCCCCCCGCGTGCGGAATCAACCTCAGTCGCCCCGGTTCGGCTCGTCCGCGGCGGCCTTCACCTCGTGCAGTTCAACGGTGAAGATCAGCAGCGAGTTGGGCCCGCCGGGGCTGCGGGGACTTTGCCCGTAGGCCAGGTCGCCGGGAACATAGAGCATGTACTTGGCGCCGGGCTTCATCAGTTGCACGCCCTCGGTCCAGCCGGGGATCACGCGGTTGAGCGCGAAGGTGGCCGGCTCGCCGTGCTGGTAGGACGAATCGAACACGGTGCCATCGAGCAGCTTGCCTTCATAATCGACGGTGACGGTGTCGGTGGCTTTGGGCGATTCGCCTTCGCCTTCCTCGATGACCTTGTATTGCAGGCCGCTTTCGGTGGTCTTGACGCCTTGCTTCTCCGCGTTCTCCGCGAGGAACGTCTCGCCGGCGGCCTTGTTCGCCTTGGCCTGGTTCTGCATCTGGTCCATCATCTTCTGCCGCAGCTCCTGGTCGGTGGCCTGGCGGACCGCCTCCGACAGCTCCGCGTCCTTGCCTTCCAGCGCGTCCTCGATGCCGCGGATGAGCGTTTGACGGTCCAGCTCGAACATGTCCGGCTGCTGCGCCAGATCCTGCTTGAGCTTGTTCATCATGCCGTAGCCGATCATGTAGCTCATGCGCTGATCGAGCGACTCCAGGCCCTGCGGCATCTGGACCGGTTCCTGCGGCGGCTGCGCGGCGGCACCGCCGTCGGCCGGCGGGCCCTGCTGGGCGTAAGAAAAGGCGAACGCCGTGCACACCACGGCCACGATCGTCACAATCCAATGTCGCATCAGAATCTCCAAAAGTTACTCGTGTCGTACACTACGACGCCCGCGGCGGGGTTTCCTGCTCAACCGCGGCAAAAGTCGCTCGCGCCCGGCGGCGTTGGCGGGCGGCGGGCGTGTGGTTTACGCTGTCCGCCCCCATGACGCAAGCCAACGCCCCGCACATGCACGTGATCGTGACCATCGACGGCCCGGCCGGGGCGGGCAAGAGCACCATCGCCCGCGAATTGGCCGACCGCCTGGGCGCCGACTTCCTCGACACCGGCGCGATGTACCGCGGCGTGGCCGCGGCCGCGATCGACGCGGGGATCGACCCGGCCGACGATCAAGCCGTGGCCCAACTCGTGCAGACGCTGGGTTTCGCGTTCGATTTCTCAACCCGGCCGCCGGCCCTGCAGATCGATGGGCGTGATGTGACCGACCGCCTGCGCGACACCGACGTGACCGCCGCGGCCAGCGAGGTCGCGGCCAACCCCGCCGTGCGCCGCGCGCTGGTCCAAGCCCAGCGGGACATCGGCCGCGGGCACCCCAAGCTCGTCACCGAAGGCCGCGACCAGGGCTCGGTCGTGTTCCCCGAGGCGACGGTGAAGTTTTACCTCGACGCCACGCCCCAAGTCCGCGCATGCCGCCGCGCCCAGCAGTTGCGCGGCATGGGCAAGCCGGCCGACGAGCAACAGATCCTCGCCGACATCCGCGCCCGCGACCGGCGTGACGCCACCCGCCGCGACGGCCCGCTGATCCAGCCCGACGACGCGATCGTCATCGACTCCACCGACATGACGCTCGAGCAAGTGGTGGACGCGATGCAGCAGCGCGTGAAGGAGAAGTCGATCAGTTGATCGGCCAATCGGTGAATCGGTTGTCGCCGCCCGACACGCGAGCCAGTTTCACCGATTCACCGATCAACCGATTCACTGATGCACCGACCCATGTTCAGCCGCTACCGCCAACGCAACCCCGGCCGACCGCTGCGGCATCTGCTGTGGTGGGACTTGGTCTGCCAGCCGCTGAGCTGGGCGGCGCTGTCGCTGTGCTGGGGGCATCGGTGGTGGGGGCATCACCGCATCCCAAGCGCCGGGCCGACGCTGCTGATCTGCAACCACCAGTCGTACCTCGACCTGCTGGTGCTGGGCATCGGGCTGCGGCGGCACTTCCACTCGATGGCCCGCAAAACCCTGTTCCGCAAGCCCGCGTTCGCGTGGTTCATCCGCTCGCTCAACGCGTTCGAGGTCGATCAATCCAAGGGCGACCTGAAGGCGATGCGCACCGCGATCGACCTGCTCAAGCAGGGGCACCTGGTGCTGGTCTTCCCCGAGGGCTCGCGCACCGAAGACGGTCGGCTCGGGCCGTTCAGCCCCGGCGTCATGCTGCTGATCAAACGCGCCCGGCCGATGGTCGTGCCCATGGCCGTCGATGGCGTGTTCGACATCTGGAAGATTCATCAGAACAAGCCCAAGCTCCGCGGCCGCACCGGCGCCGAATACGGCGAACCGATCGCCCCCGACACGCTGCTGGCGATGGAGCCGAACGCGGCGATGAAACTGCTGGCCAATCGTGTCCAGACGCTGCGTCTGAGCGTCCGCCGCAAGCTCCGGCACCTCAGCGATGGCGACTGGCCGCCGCCGGGCCCCGGCGATGCGCCTACAGTGCCCCGGGTCCGGTAGCCGCGACCACGCCTCATCGAATTATTCAACGGGAGCAGACCATGGCCGAGCAGCCGAAGTATTTCGACATTCGCAGCGACTTCTGGAAAGAGGTCTTCGCCGCCGGCGAGCAGTACGAGGACTACCTGCGCACCAGCCCCGAGGACAAGGCGAAGAACTGGGACGACATGGCCGGCAGAATCCCCGCGCTCACCACCGAGCAGCGGGACCGGGTGACCGGGCTCAACCGCGTGCTGAAGATCATCGCGGTCTCGGGCGTGTGGTGCGGCGACTGCGTGCGGCAGGGGCCGATGATCCAGCAGATCGCCGAGGCCTGCGGCGCCGACCTCCGCTGGCTCGACCGCGACGCCAACACCGACCTGCGCGACGAGGTGCGCATCGTCGGCGCGATGCGCGTGCCGATGGTGATCTTCCTCACCGAAGACTTCCACGAGATCGGCCGCTTCGGCGACCGGCTGCTGAGCGTCTACCTGCGCAAGCTGGAAAAGGAGCTGGGCGCCGCCTGCCCCGTGCCTTACGCCGCGCCGCCCGAGGGCGAGCTCGCCGCCGAACAGGCCGAGTGGATCGACATCTTCGAACGCATGCTCATCATGGCCCGCCTCTCGCCCCCGCTGCGCGAGCGGCACGGGGATTGAACAGCAGAGCAACCACGAAGGCCCCGAAGACGCGAAGGCACGAAGAAGAGAATCCCACTGCGGACTTTGTGTCTTGAAAGTTGTTGTTGCTCCGGTGGGCGACCGACGAGAAGTGAGGCCTGGTGTAAACAGACCCCTCGGGGACGCGGCGTTCGGTTCGCGCCCTGATGCAGCTTCGGCTCGCTCGTCGCCAAGCGGTGAACACGCCATCGCGCGGCCCGGCGGCATCCACCCGGCGTAGCCGGTTCCACCGGCCACGGCCCCCTCCACACCCTCCCCCGCATCCTCCCCCCCAAACGTCGCGCCAAACCAACCTGCTACAATCCCCGTCTCCACCGACCACCCCGAGCCGCGCTCCCCCCATGAAGATCCGAAACTTCTCCATCAGCGCCCATATCGACCACGGCAAATCCACCCTGGCCGACCGCATGCTCCTCGCCGC
>CAZUHK010000082.1:5302-13143 GCA_964620345.1 uncultured Planctomycetaceae bacterium | reverse complement strand
CGGCCACGAGACGCTGCGGGCGGTGGTGCTCAGCGGCGTGGCGTTGGGCGAGAAGCGCTGGCCGATCGAGCTGTCGCTGATCAACCGCGACGCGATGGGGTTTCGCCTGCTGCTGGGCCGGCAGGCCATCAAGGCGGGCAAGCTGCTGGTGAACCCCGCGCGCTCGTACCTGCTGAGCGAACGTCCCGGCGGCGGGCCCAAGCGTGCCCGCCGCGGCAAACCGCAAGATTCACCGACCAAGGAAGGCATGTGATTCGATGAAGATCGGCATCCTCTCACGCAAAGCATCGCTGCATTCGACGCGCCGCCTGCGCGAGGCCGCGGAGAAGCGCGGCCACGATGTGTACGTGATCGACTACCTGCGGTGCTACATGAACATCACCGCGCACCGGCCGCAGGTGATCTACGCGGGCAAGCCGATGAGCGGCTACGATGCGATCGTGCCGCGCATCGGCGCGTCGCGCACGTTCTACGGCACGGCGGTGGTCCGCCAGTTCGAGATGGCCGGGGTTTACAGCGTGAACGAGAGCCAGTCGATCACCCGCTCGCGTGACAAGCTTCGGTGCCTGCAACTGCTCGCCCGCCGCGGCATCGGCCTGCCGGTCACCGGCTTCGCGCACTCGACCAAGGACGTGGGGGGGCTGATCGACACCGTCGGCGGCGCGCCGCTGGTGATCAAGCTGCTCGAGGGCACCCAGGGCATCGGCGTGGTGCTGGCCGAGACGCGCAAGGCCGCGGAGTCGGTCATTGAAGCGTTCCGCGGGCTCGACGCGAACATCCTTGCGCAGGAGTTTATCAAGGAGGCCGGCGGGATGGACATCCGCTGCTTTATCGTCGGCGGCAAGGTTGTCGCGGCGATGAGCCGACAGGGCGCCGAGGGCGAGTTCCGCAGCAACCTGCACCGCGGCGGCACCGCGGCGAAGATCAAGATCACGCCCGAGGAGCGCTCGACCGCGACGCGCGCGGCCAAGGCGATGGGGCTGAACGTCGCCGGCGTGGATCTGCTGCGGTCCAACCACGGGCCGGTGGTCATGGAAGTGAACAGCTCGCCTGGCCTGGAGGGCATCGAGGCCGCGACGAAGGTGGACGTGGCCGACCGGATCATCGCCTTCATCGAGCGTGAGGCCAAGCCGAACAAAACCAAGGACCGCATCAAGGCGTGACGCGCATGACCCCACCGCCCCGCGGCCGCTCGCCGGTGAGCCGAGAACCGTTCGCGTTCGGCGGGCAATCGGTGCGCGCCGGCCAGCGGGCGCAGATCGAGCTGCCGGTGGCGCGGCTGGCGACGCAGACGCGCATCGGCCTGCCGGTGGCGGTGCTGCACGGCGCGCGGCCCGGGCCGGTGCTCTGGCTTTCGGCCGCGATCCACGGCGATGAACTCAACGGCCTGGAGATCATCGACCGCATCCTCGCCCGCGTCGAGCCACGCCGCCTGGCCGGCACGCTGCTGGCCGTGCCGGTGGTCAACGTGTTCGGGTTCATCCAGCAGCAGCGTTACCTGCCCGACGGGCGCGATCTGAACCGCAGCTTTCCCGGCTCGCAGCGCGGGTCGCTGGCCAGCCGCCTGGCGCGGTTGTTTCTGGATGAGGTGGTCGGGCCGTGCGATGTGGGCATCGACCTGCACACCGCCGGGGGGCATCGGGTGAACCTGCCGCAGGTCCGCGCCGACCTGACCGACGAGCGGTCGCGGGCGATGGCCGAGGCCTTCACCGCGCCGATCATGATCCACGGCGAGGCGCCGCGCGGATCGCTTCGCGAAGCGGTGGCCCGGCTCGACAAGCCCATCCTCGTCTACGAGGCCGGCGAGCCCCACCGGTTCAACACCGAGGCGATCGACCTGGGCGTCAAGGGCGTGCTGAGTGTGATGCGCCACCTGCAGATGCTCCGCGGCGGGCCGCGGCGGAACGTCACGACCGTCGAGGCCACGCAGCGCACCTGGATCCGCGCGCGGACCAGCGGCCTGCTGCGCCTGCGCGTCGCCCTGGGCCGGTGGGTCAGCGCGGATGAACCGATCGGCGTGATCAGCGACACGTTCGGCAACGAGCGGCGCGAGGTGCTCGCCCCTTCCGCGGGCCTGGTCATCGGGCAGACCAATCACCCCATGGTCCACACCGGCGACGCCATCGTCCACCTGGCGACCGACGTGCAGACCGCCGGGCCGCGGTAGGTGCCGCGACACGTGCAGCCGGATGGCGCTTGAGTCGCTCGATCATTCAACCGGCGCTCACACCGCTTCGGCGGCCATCTTCTCGGCCTTGGCGCGGGCGTCGTCGAGCGTGCCGACGTACATGAACGCCGACTCGGGCAGGTCGTCGGCCTCGCCGGCGGCGAGGCGCTTGAACGAATCGATCGTCTCGCTCAGCGGCGTGTAGATGCCCGCGAAACCGGTGAACTGCTCGGCGACGAAGAACGGCTGGCTGAGGAACCGCTCGATCTTGCGGGCGCGGCTGACGATGAGCTTGTCTTCTTCGCTCAGCTCGTCCACGCCGAGGATCGCGATGATGTCCTGCAGATCTTTGTACCGCTGGAGGATCTGCTGCACCTCGCGGCTGACGGCGTAGTGCTCGGCGCCGATCACGCCGGGGTCGAGGATGCGGCTGGTCGATTGCAGCGGATCGACCGCGGGGTAGATGCCCTTCTCGGCGATGCCGCGGGCGAGCACGACGAACGCATCGAGGTGGCTGAACGCCGTGGCGGGCGCCGGGTCGGTCAGGTCGTCGGCCGGCACGTAGATCGCCTGGACGCTGGTGATCGCGCCCTTGTCGGTCGAGGTGATGCGCTCCTGCAACTGACCCATCTCAATGGAGAGCGTCGGTTGATAGCCCACGGCCGAGGGCATGCGGCCCAACAGCGCCGAGACTTCCGCACCGGCCTGGGTGAATCGGAAGATGTTGTCCACGAACAGCAGCGTTTCAGAGCCGGTGGCATCGCGGAAGTGCTCGCACATGGTCAGGCCCGACAGCGCGACGCGGAGGCGGGCGCCCGGCGGCTCGTTCATCTGGCCGAACACCATGGCGACGCGGTCGAGCACGCGGCCGGTGTTGCCCTGGGCATCGGTGAACTCGGCCTCGGCCATCTCGCGCCACAGGTCGTTGCCCTCGCGCGTGCGTTCACCCACGCCGCAGAACACCGAGTAGCCGCCGTGCTCGCGCGCGATGCGGGCGATCATCTCCTGGATGATCACGGTCTTGCCCACGCCGGCCCCGCCGAACAGGCCGATCTTGCCGCCGCGGACAAACGGGCACAGCAGGTCAACGACCTTGATGCCGGTCTCGAGGATTTCGGTCTTGGGGTTGAGGTCGGCGAACTGCGGCGGCTCGCGGTGAATGGGCTGGCGCTGGATTTCGCCTTCGAGGTCGCCGGCCTCGTCGATCGGCTCGCCGAGGAGGTTGAACACGCGGCCGAGGACTTTCTCGCCGACCGGGACGGTGACCGGCCCGCCGGTGTCGACCACTTCCGTGCCACGCTGCAGGCCGTCGGTCGAGCCCAGCGCCACCGCACGCACCTTGCCGCCGCCCAGGTGCTGCTGCACCTCGCCGGTCAGGCGGACCGAGACATCGCCGCACGCCGCGTCGATGCGCAGGGCGTTGTAGATGTCGGGAAGCTGGTTCTCGGGGAACTCGGCGTCGAAGGTCGAGCCGATGACCTGGGAGATGGTGCCGGTCGCTGCCATGAGTAACCTCGATCGTGGGTTTGCCGTGCGAAACCCGGCGGTTGCGGCCCGCCGAGTCGCCAGAGAATAGCGGCTGAACCGGGCATTGCCAACCCGCGGCGCCGCCGGCGCCGCTTGGGCTCGACACGCCCCACTTCACTTGCGCGCCGCGGCGATTTAGCTACAATCCGCCCCATGACGAGTCATCAGTTCACACCTCAGCAAGTACACGTCGGCGACTGCATCGAGATGATGAACGCCTGGCCGGCCGATTCGGTCGATCTGGTTTTCGCCGACCCGCCCTACAACATCGGCTACCAGTACGACGAGTACGAAGACACCCGCGACGACGACGACTACGTCGCGTGGACCAACCGGTGGATCGACGGCTGCGCCCGCCTGCTCAAGCCGACCGGGTCGCTGTACATCCTGATCGGCGATGAGTACGCCGCCGAAACGCGGATGCACCTCAAACGCCTCGAAGCCGACCGCAAGCTGGCGTTCCGCAACTGGATCATCTGGCACTACACGTTCGGGCAGAACTGCAAGCTGAAGTTCAACCGCAGCCACGCCCACCTGTTCTACTGCGTCGGGTCGGCGGCGTTGGACAAGTGGACCCTCAAGGACCCGCCGTTCACGTTCAACCGCGGCGCGATCGCCGTGCCCTCGGCCCGGCAGACGACCTACGGCGACCGGCGCGCCAACCCGACCGGCAAGCTGCCGGACGACACCTGGTACCTCCGCCCGCAGGAAGTCGAAAAAGAGGGCATCGCCGCGTTCCTCAAGCCCGAGGAGGACACGTGGTACCTCTCGCGGCTGTGCGGCACGTTCAAGGAACGCCAGGGCTGGCACCCCTGCCAACTGCCCGAGGCGCTGCTCGAGCGGATCATCAAGGTCAGCTCCAACGAAGGCGACGTTGTCTTCGATCCGTTCGTCGGCAGCGGGACGACGCTGGCCGTGGCGGCGCGGCTGAAGCGGCAATGGATCGGCTGCGAGTTCAGCAAGGACTACGCGAAACAAGCCGAGAAGCGGATCCGCTACTGCGAGCGGACGGGTCGCACGCTCGAGACCGACCTCTCGGACAAGGGCATCGAGCGGGGCAGCCCGAAGAAAAAGGCCGAACCCCAGCGCTCGGCTCGCGAGCAGGTCAGCCGCGATGCGCAGGCGCGGCCGGCTCAAACCGGTTTCTGAAAGTAGGAGAAGCGCCGATGCGGCCAAGCAAAGTGCGACAACGATGGGATGAAGGGCGGCCCGCCCTCTGCACGACCGCCCACCTGACCGACCCGTCGGTGGCGGAGCTGGTCAGCTCGCTGGGATTCGACTGCATCTGGATCGACCTGGAACACCACGGCACGAGCGTGGAGACGGCGTCGCACATGATGCGCGCCGCCCGGACGGGGCAGGCGGACGTGATGGCGAGGCCCGGCAAGGGCGAATACATGCGGATGGGGCGACTGCTCGAAGTCGGGGCGCAGGGCATTCTTTACCCGCGCTGCGAGTCGGCGGAGGAGGCGGCGGAGGTCGCGCGGTGGGCGCGGTTCGCGCCGGCCGGCGAGCGGGGGTTTGACGGGTGCAATCCGGACAATCGTTACGGCGAATCGCCGCCGGCCGACTACATCGCCGCGGCCAACGCCCAGACCTGGCTCGCGGTTCAGATCGAATCGCCCGCCGCGGTGGAGCGGGCCGGGGCCATCGCGGCGGTTGAGGGGGTCGACCTGCTGTTTTTCGGCCCGGCCGACTACTCGATCCTCGACGGCCGGCCGGGTGAAATGGCCGGCGAGGCGACGCGGGCGACGGCGGAGCGGGTCTGCGAAGCGGCCCGCGCCGCCGGCAAACAGTTCGGCACGCTCTGCTTCGATCTCGAACACGCCCGACGCTTCATCGACATGGGGGCGGGGTTGATCTGCCTCGGCTCGGACATCACCCTGCTCCGCCGCGGGCTGACGAAGATGTACGATGAACTGATGGACCTGGATCGGCCCGCCGACTGAACCCGCCGCGGGCGTTGCCCACCCGCATCCGGTGTTCAGCCCCGACGGGGCGTGGGGTTACCTCACCTCCGACTTCGAGGGCCGACGCGCGGTTTACCGGATCAACACGGGATCGACAGCATGAGCATTAAAAGTCGTCACGAGGTCGAGCTGATCGCCAACTACCGCTGCGCATGCGGCGAGAACCCCCTCTGGGATGACCGCCGGCAGTGCCTGTTCTGGACCGACATCCCCACCCGCCGCCTGTTCAAGCTCGACGTGACGACCGGCCAGCACGAGCAGATTCACGCCGGCGATCAGCAGGTCGGCGGGTTCACGTTTCAGCAAGACGGCCGGCTGCTGCTGTTCCGCGAGCGCGACATCGCACTGCTGAACGACGATGGCACGGCCGAGCCGAAGGTTCAATTCAGCGACGCCGGCGTGCCGCGGTTCAACGATGTGATGGCCGACCCCGACGGCCGCGTCCTCGCGGGCACCATGGGCAAGGATCAGCGCGGCGGGCTGTACCGCGTCGACCACGATGGCACGGTCACCAACCTCTGGCGCGGCACCAACTGCGCCAACGGCATGGCGTTCACCGCCGACCTGCAAACCCTCTACTGGACCGACTCCACCTCCCGCACCATCGCCGCCTACGACTACGACCGCGCCACCGGCACGCCGAGCGACCCGCGCATCATCGTCAGCGTACCCCAAGGCGAAGGCGTGCCCGATGGCATGACGATCGACACCGAGGGCCGGCTCTACTGCTCCCGCTTCGGCGGCTCGGCCGTGTTCATCTATTCGCCCACCGGCGAGCTGCTCGACCGGATCGACATGCCCGTGGAGAAGATCACCAGTTGCTGCTTCGGCGGCGACGACCTGCGCGACCTCTACATCACCACCGCCGGGGGCGACCCCGACGCCCCGTCCGGCGACGACGGCGGCGTGTGGCGCTGCCGGCTCGATGCGCAGGGCCGGCGCGAGTTCCGCTCTCAAATCGCGGTCTGAACATACAACAAGCGCACGGGCGATGGGCGGTGTCCTGGGCGTCTCGATGGCCGGGCCACTTTGCTCAGTAGCCCGCTCGCTTGTCGACCAGGTTCTTCATGTCTTCGATCCGCCCGTCGCGGTAGCAGGCGAGGTTGTGCAGGAATGTCTCGAAGCCGACCGCGTTTGGCGCCGCCGGCTGCCACGAGCGGTGGCCGGTGAGCAGGATGCGGTCGTGGCCGAACAGCGGGCTGTCGGCCGGCGGCGGCTCGGGCGTGGTCACGTCCAGCACCGCGCCGCCCAGGTGCCCGGCGTCGATCAAATCGATCATCGCGTCGGGCTCGATGATCGACCCGCGCGCGACATTGACGATGCCCGCGCCCGGGCGCAGCGCCGCCATGAACGCCCGGTTCAGTGCGTGCCGGGTCGCGTCGGTCGCCGGCAGCAGCACGACCACGAAGTCCACCTCGCCCAGCACCGGGCCGACCGTGTCCAGTGTGTCGCACCGCGCGTAGCCCGGCATCGCCCGGCCGTCGCGGTTCACGCCGATCAGCCGGGCGCCCAGCGCGGCGAGCTTGGGTCGCAGCGCCTCGGCGATCGCGCCCGTGCCCATCACCAGCACCGTGGCGCCGTCGATCCGCCGCGGGGCGTAACCCTCGGGCTTCCACACGCCCTGGCGCGTCGCGGTGACGAACGTCGGCAGGTCGCGCGCCAGATACATCAGCCCAGCCAGCGCGTGCTCGGCCATCGTCGGGCCGTTCTGCCCCCGGGTGTTGGTCACGATCACCTCGCTGTTGACGATCTTCTCGTGCAGCAGGTTTTCAACGCCCGTCCACGTCGCGTGCACCCACGTCAGCTTGGACAGCTTGTCGAACTCGTCCGGCCGGACATTGCCGTACACCACCTCGACCTCGCCGCCGCGCCGAGCAAGGCCATCGCGATCGTCCCAGAACCGCAGCAGCTCCGCCTCCGGGCACACCTCGCGCACCTTCGCGCGCCGCGCCTCATCGTCCATCTTCGACACCAGAGCGATCTTCATGCGCACCATCTTATCCGCTTCAGTCGTGAACGTTTGCGACTAACATAGCGTTATGGGGCATGCCACGATCGTCTGGTTTCGCAGCGACCTGCGCACCGCGGACAATCCCGCGCTGCTCGCCGCGGTCGAGCGCGGCGGGCCGGTGGTGCCGGTGTTCATCGGGTGCCCCGACGAGGAGGGCGACTGGCGG
>CAZUHK010000082.1:0-5292 GCA_964620345.1 uncultured Planctomycetaceae bacterium | reverse complement strand
CGGCCCGGCGGGGCGAAGCGCGTCTACCTGCACCACGCCCTGGCCGCCCTGGCCGACAAGCTCGAATCCATCGGCTCGCGACTGATCCTGCGTGCCGGCGAGTCATCGCTCGATACGTTGCGCCAACTCGTGAAGCAGACCGGCGCCGATGCGGTGTACTGGAACCGGCGCTACGAGCCGCTCGTGATCGAGCGCGACAAGCGGATCAAGCGGGCGCTGCGTGACGATGGCGTCACCGTCGAGAGCTTCAACGGCTCGCTCCTGTTCGAGCCGCACGAGATCAGCACCAACGAGGGCAATGCTTACAAGGTGTTCAGCCCGTTCTGGCGGGCGTGCAGCAAGCTGCCCCCGCCGCCCTCGCCGCGCGCCGCCCCCGGAGCCGGTCAAGTGCCGCGGCCCGAGCGATGGCCGCATTCGCTCGATCTGGATGACCTTCGCCTGATGCCCGGCCATCCGTGGGGCGAAAAGGTCGCCAACAACTGGAAGATCGGCGAAACTGCTGCACTGGGACAACTGAGCGCGTTTTGCAAACAGAAGATTTTCACCTACAAGGAAGACCGCAATCGCCCGGACCTCGACGGGACGACGATGCTCTCGCCGGCCTTGGCCTGTGGCACGATCAGCCCGTGGCAGTGCTATCATATCGCTGCCGGACGCACCGCCGACGCCCCGGACAAGGCCGGCCGCAAGGGCGCGGAGCACTTCCTTTCCGAGCTGGGCTGGCGGGAGTTTTCGTATCACCTGCTCTACCACTTTCCGCGTACGCCCGATGCGAATCTGCGCGAGCAGTTTGATAAGTTTTCGTGGATCGACATGCGCCGGGGCCGGCACTGGCTGGAGGCGTGGAGAAGCGGGCGAACCGGTTACCCGATCGTCGACGCGGGGATGCGCCAGCTCTGGCAGACCGGCTGGATGCACAACCGCGTGCGGATGATCGTCGCGTCGCTGCTGACCAAGCAGTTGCGCATCCATTGGCTCGAAGGCGCGCGTTGGTTCTGGGATACGCTGGTCGATGCGGACCTGGCCAACAACACGCAGGGCTGGCAGTGGTCGGCCGGCTGCGGCGCCGACGCCCAACCCTACTTCCGCATCTTCAACCCCATGCTGCAGGGCGAGAAGTTTGACCCGGCCGGCGCGTACGTCCGCCACTGGTGCCCGGAGCTGGCCGCGGTACCCGAGAAGTACCTGCACAAGCCGTGGCAGTGGTCTGGCGCGGCCGGGTTGGATTACCCCGAGCCGATCGTCGATCACGCCGAGGCGCGCGACGATGCGCTCGCGGCGTTTGAAAGAATCAAGGGCAAGTGAATCGGTTACGGATCATGCGCTGGGTTCGCCTTCGACCGCGGCGTTGGCCGGTGCGTCGCCGCCCTGGATTTCCCGCAGCCGGGCGCGCATCGCGTTGACGCGATCGGGCTCGTCGGCGTAGCGGTTGCGGGTCTGTTTCGGATCGTCGGATAGACAGAACAGCTCGGCCGGTTCGTCGTGGGGCACCACGCCGATCCGCTCGCGGAACCAGTCCGGCTCCTTGCCCCCGCCCAGCCCGTCGATGAAGACCCAGTCACCCATGCGGATGGCAAACGTGCCGCCCATGCTCATGCTGTGGTAGATCGTGTGGTCGCGGGTGGCTTTTTCGGTATCACCGCGAAGCAGCGGCAGGGCGGAGAGACTGTCTTCCCCGGCGTCTTTTTCGGGCAGGGGCTCGCCGACGATGTCGGCACAGGTCGCCAGCAGATCGACCAGACTGATCGTCTGATCGCAGGTCGTGCCGGCGGGGATGGCCCCGGGCCAGCGTGCGACGAACGGCACGCGGTGGCCACCCTCCCAGGCGTCGCGCTTCATGCCGCGCCACGGGGCGTTGGAGAAGTGGCCGGTGTTTTTTGCGCATTCCCAGACGCCTTGCAACCCGCCTTCGCCTTCGATGCGACCCTCCGGGCCGTTGTCGCTGGTGAAGAGGATCAGCGTGTTGTCCGCCTGGCCGGTGCGATCCAGCGCGTCCATCACCTCGCCCACGACCCAGTCCACCTCGCAGACGAAGTCGCCGTAGCGATCGACGCCGCTCATCCCGATGAAAGGTTCGTTGGGCACGATCGGGGTGTGTGGCGAGGTCAGGGGGTAATACAGGAAGAACGGCTGGTCGGGTTGCTCGGCTTCCTGTTCGATCCTTTCGACCGCGCGGCGGGTGAACTCGGGGATCATCGCCTCCAGCGACCAGTCCGGTGCCGCCGGGCCGGGTTTGCCGAACATCCCCTCGGGCTTCTCTTGGGTCGGCAGTGGATCGACGCGGTCGTCGATGAACCACGTGTAGGGGGAGAAGTTGGGCACGTCCACGCCGAAGTAGGTGTCGAACCCGCGATCGACCGGCCCGCCTGCGATGCGCCGGGTGAAGTCGATCCGCGTCCGCGCAAACTCGGGCCGACCACCCGGGAAGTCGGTCACGATATCGACACCGAACGCCAGCGTTTGGTTGGGGTGCCGGCCGTCGTGCGTCGGCCAGTCCCAGCCCAGGTGCCACTTGCCGATGCAGTGCGTGGCGTAGCCCTGATCGCGCAGGTAGCTGGCCAGGGTGGCGCGGCCTTCTTCGATCAGCGCCCCGTCGTAGTCCCACACGATGCCGTTCTTCAACCGGCTCCGCCAGCAGTACCGGCCGGTGAGCAGCGCGTAGCGGCTGGGGGTACACACCGCGGTGCCGGCGTGGGCGTCGGTGAACCTTATGCCCTGACTTGCCAGGCGATCGAGGTTCGGCGTGGGAATCTTGCCATCCGGGTTGTTGCAGGCCATGTCGCCATAGCCCATGTCGTCGGCGAAGATCACGATGATGTTGGGACGCGACATGATCAAATCGTTCCGGAGTAATCAACGGGTTTAGTTTGGCCGGTGGTCCGGGGGGTGTCAATGCTTCGGCCGGACCTGCTACCATGCCCGCATGCCGGGCGACCGCACCCCCCAATCCGTCCTCCGCGAAGTGTTCGGCTACGACGCCTTCCGCGGCGATCAGGCGGCCATTGTCGATCATGTCGTCGCCGGCGGCGATGGGCTGGTCATCATGCCCACCGGCGGGGGCAAGTCGCTGTGCTACCAGATTCCCGCCCTGCTGCGGCCCGGCGTGGCCATCGTCGTCAGCCCGCTGATCGCGCTGATGGCCGATCAGGTCAGCGCGTTGCGCCAAGCCGGGGTGCGCGCGGCGTTTATCAACTCTTCGCTGACGCCCGACGCGGCGCGCGACGCCGAGCACGCCATGGCCACCGGCGAGCTGGACCTGGTCTACGTCGCGCCCGAGCGGCTTTGCACCCCACGCTTCCTCGATCGCCTGGCCCGCACGCCCATCGCGCTGTTCGCCATCGACGAGGCCCACTGCGTCAGCCAGTGGGGTCACGACTTTCGGCCCGAGTACATGCAACTGTCCGTGCTGCACGAACGCTTCGCGAACGTCCCGCGCCTGGCGCTGACCGCGACGGCCGACGAACCCACCCGCCGCGACATCATCGAGCGGCTCGACCTGCGCGACGCCCGGCAATTCATCGGCGGGTTCGATCGGCCCAACATCCGCTACCGCGTCGTGCCCAAGCGCGGCGGGGCGCGGCAGGTCATCGACTACCTGCGCGAGGAACACGCCGACAGCTCCGGCATCGTCTACTGTTTGAGCCGCAACAAGACCGAAGACGTCGCCGCGCAACTCGTCGAGGCCGGCTTCAAGGCCCTGCCCTACCACGCCGGGCTTCAACGCCGCACACGCGACCACCACCAGCAGCGGTTCAGCGCCGAACCGGGCACGATCATCGTCGCGACGATCGCCTTCGGCATGGGCATCGACAAGCCCGATGTCCGCTTCGTCGTTCACATGGACCTGCCCAAGAGCATCGAGGCCTACTACCAGGAGACCGGCCGCGCCGGCCGCGATGGATTGCCGGCCGAGGCGCTGCTCACCTACTCGGTCGCCGACGCGACAAAGATTCGCCGCTTCATCGACGACTCCGAGGCCGGCGAAGAACAGAAGCGCATCGAGCATCAGAAACTCAACGCTTTGCTGGGTTTCTGTGAAACCGCTGAATGTCGCCGAAGGGTGCTGCTCGAATATTTCGGCGACACGCGCGACCAGCCGTGCGGCAACTGCGACACCTGCATCGACCCCGCCGAGAGCTACGATGGCACCGAAGACGCCCAGAAAGCCCTGAGCAACGCCTACCGCACCGAGCAGCGGTTCGGCGCCGCGCACCTGGCGGACGTACTCATCGGCTCCGAGGCCGAGAAGATCCGGCAGTTCGGCCACGATCAAGTCAGCACCTACGGCATCGGCAAGGGCAAGACCAGGGCCGCGTGGCAGAGCATCTACCGCCAGCTCATCGCGATGGGCCTGCTGCGGGTGTGCGGTGAGTTCGGCTCGCTGCAATTGACCGACAAGGCCCGCCCCGTCCTCCGCGGCGAGCGGCGCGTGCAGCTTCGCAAGGAGCCACCCAAGCGAAAGGGCCCATCGACACGAGCCGCAAAACGAAATCGCGAAGCATTGGAGCTCGCCGACGACTCGGACAAGCAGTTGTTCGAAGCGCTGCGATCCAGGCGCAGGGAGCTGGCCGCGGAGCAGGGCGTGCCGCCGTACGTGGTGTTCAACGACCGCTCGCTGATCGACATGGCCCGCCGCAAGCCGACCACGCGGGCGGCGATGCAGCGCGTGCACGGCGTGGGCGCGGCCAAGCTCGACCGCTACGGCGAGACGTTCCTCACCATCATCCGCGATCACCTGGGCCACGATGCCACGATCGCCGTCGAGCCGACCGACGAGCCGGCCGACGCCCCGGATGCCCCCCCGCTCGACCGGCCCGACACCACCGGCCTGGGCGACAGCGCCGTACAGACGCTCGCCCTGCTCAACGACGGGCTGACCCCCGAGCAGATCGCCGAGCGCCGCGGCGTGAAGCCCAGCACCATCATGAACCACATCGCCGACGCCGTCGCCGAGGGCCTGGTCACCGCCCGCGAGGTGCTGCCGCTGACCGCCGAGCAGTGGGCCCAGATCGAGAACGCCTTCACCGCCGCCGCCGACGATCACGGCCGGGTCACGATGCTGCGCCCCGTGTTCGACGCTCTCGAAGGCCGGTACGACTACGGCACCCTCCGCTGCATCGCGGCCGAGCGGGCACTGACGCACCGCACCTGATCGCCGATGCGCTGCGGTGCTATGGAAAATGCCGATCGCTGGGTTGATCGCACGGGGAACGTCGCTCGCCCGGCCGGGGGGGGGCTAGAGCAGGTTGCAGCGTTGCGTGGCGTCTGTCGGGTGCCATCTATGAGCAAGCC
>CAZUHK010000081.1:0-13164 GCA_964620345.1 uncultured Planctomycetaceae bacterium | reverse complement strand
AAGCTGAAGGACCTGTGTCGGTGCCGCCGGGACAGCTCATAGCGTTGTAGTAGTAGGTAGTAGACGGATCGTCCTAACACCCCGGCAACGCTCCGGGGCCGCATCACACGCGCGCACATGCGGGGACGAATCGGCTCAAGGTACATTGCTGCAGTAAGCATAAACCCGGCTCTCAGAAGGTGTCAGCAGTGAAGGGGCGGCGATGGAGCCACGCAATAGAAATCCTGCGCCACCCTGTTTGTTCATGCAGGCCGAAGTGGGGTCAACCGGGGCCGCCGGCGAGGCGTTGTTAGTGTGTGAGGAAAAGCGGTCGATCGGCTTGTCGGACGATGTCGCGGGTGACATCGCCGAGCGTGCTGTGCAGGAGCAGACTGTGGTAGCTGTCCGCGAGGACGATGAGGTCGGCGTCGTGCTCTTTGGCCATCGGCAGAAGTTCGGCTCGGGCTGAGCCATGGCCGGGGAGCAGTTCGACGTCCATGTTGTGGGCGTGGCAGTAATCGCGTGCTTCGTCGAGCAGGTCATCGCTCGCGGCCGTGTCACTCTCGAAGCTTACGATCTGGGTTGCGGCCTCGGGCCAGGGGCGCATCTGGACGAATCGCTTCATCGCATCGGCCGATTGGGCGGACCCGCTGTAGGCGATCATCACGCGGCGGATGGTCCGGTACGCCGGGGCGACGGCGATGATCGGCGAAACATCGTTGCGGATCAGCCACGCGATCGTCGCTTCGGGATCGGGGATGATGGTCTGATCAAAAAAGCCCTGCATGCCGAAGATCAGCAGGTCGTGGTACCGCGCCTCGGCGACCAGGCGGTCGAGCGGGTCGGACTCGGGATGGATGGTGCGGTAGTCGACGTCGGCCGCGTCGCAGGCGCGGCTGCACATCGCGGCGATCTTTTCCGGGCGTTGCCGCGCCGCTTCCCACGGGCGTCGCTCGGTTCTTCGCAGCACTTCGCTGGCGCTGACCACGCTCGCCCAGCCGTCCTTCCAGTACTCCAGGTCCAGGACGGTCAGGCCGGTGAGTTGGGCGCCATGTCGTGCGGCGAGCTCGACGCCACGGCGGATGACCGTTTCGGCGTAGAACTCGTGGCCGAGGGCGAGGAGGATACGCCGGATCATCAGTGGTGGCCTTTCGCTTCTGCAACGGTGGGTTGGTCGGTGCGGGTCTGCGGCTCATCCGCCCGGATGACCCGGCCGAACGGTCTGATATGATTCTACCGCCTGATCGGGCGGATACGAAGAACGGAACGGTTGATGCACGGCGTGTTTTTACAAGACCTGGCGATGGTGATGATCGTCGCGGCGGTGGCGGCGATCATCTTCCGCCGCTTTGGCCAGCCGGTCGTGCTGGGCTACATCCTCGCGGGTCTGGTGATCGGCCCGCACACGCCGATCATCCCGCTGTCGGTCCAGGATCAGCACACGGTCGAACTGCTGGCGGAGCTGGGGGTGATCCTGCTGATGTTCGGGCTGGGTCTGCACTTTTCGCTGAGGCAACTGGCGAGCGTGGGGGCCACGGCATTCATCGCCGCGACGATGGAGATCGCGCTGATGCTCGCGATCGGCTACGGCATCGGGCGGCTGTTCGGCTGGTCGTCGATGGACAGCATCTTCCTGGGCGCGATCCTGTCGATCTCCTCGACCACGATCATCGTCAAGGCGCTGGAGGAGCTGGGGCTGATCAAGGCGCGCTTCGCGGAGCTGATCTTCGGGATTCTCATCGTCGAGGACATCCTGGCGATCGCGATGATCGCGCTGCTTTCGGGTCTGGCGACCAGCGGTTCGCTGGAGGCCGGGGAGGTGGCGTTGACGCTGGGGCAGATCGCGCTTTTCCTGGCGGCGGTGCTGGTGGTCGGGCTGCTGGCGGTGCCGCCGCTGGTGCGATACGTCGATCGGCACTACGGGATCGAAATCCTTCTGATCACCACGCTGGGGCTGTGCTTCGGGGTGTCGCTGCTGGCGCTGGAGCTGGGCTACAGCGTGGCGTTGGGAGCGTTCCTGATCGGGGCGGTGATCGCCGAGACGCGTGAGCACGGCAAGATCGAAGGCCTGGTCGCGCCGGTGCGGGACATGTTCAGCGCCGTGTTCTTCGTGGCGGTGGGCATGCTCATCGATCCGCCGATGCTGATCGAGTATGCCCTGCCGATCGCGGTGATCACCGTGGCGGTGGTGCTGGGCAAGGTTGTCACCTGCGCCCTGGGCACGTTTCTGGCCGGCCACGACCCACGGACCTCGGCCAAGGTGGGCATGGGCCTGGCGCAGATCGGCGAGTTTTCCTTCATCATCGCCTCGCTGGGCCTGACCCTGGGCGTCACCAGTGGTTTTATCTATCCGATCGCCGTGATGGTCTCGGCGATCACGACGCTGCTGACGCCTTACCTGATCCGCTCGTCCGACCTGCTGGTGGACCGATTGTCAAAGGTCACCCCACCTTTCGTGGTCAACTACATACAGCTTTACAGCGGCTGGGTGGCGCAGCTTCGCGGCGGCGGCGGGCACAGCGGCGAGGTTCGCCGACTGATGCGTCGGCTGACCCTGCAGGTGGGCCTGAACCTGCTGCTGGTGGCGGTGGTGTTCGCGGCCGCTTCGCTGGCCTTGCCGTGGGTCGGATCATGGTGGCCGGACCTGCCGCCCTGGGTCGGCGGGCCCGAAGCCGTGGGGTGGCTGGCGGCGATGGTGCTGTCGCTGCCGCTGCTGATCGTCTCGCTGCGTAAGATTCGCGCCATCGCATCGATCGCCGCCGAGGCAAGCGTCACCCAACATGCGGCGGGGAAGCAGACCCAGGCGGTACGCTCGGTGATCGCCGGGACGATTCGCCTGGTCGGCTGGACCGTGATCCTGCTGCACCTGGCGGGGATGACGCTGGTCATCCAGCCGACCTGGCCCGCGCTGGCGATCGCCGCGGCGGTGGCGACGGCGATCGCGGTGTGGCATCGCCGATCGCTGGATCGGGTTTACTCCAAAGCCCAGATCGCCCTGCGCGAGGTGCTGAGCCAGCCCCCCGAGCCGCCGCCGCCGCCCGCGCCCCGGGTACTGCCCACCGTGCTTCACGACGCCGAGCTTGAGATGGTCACCATTCCCCCCGACGCTCCGGCCGCGGGCAAGCTGCTCCGCGAACTCGAACTGCGTCGGCAGACCGGCGCCAGCGCCGTGGGCATCGAACGCGAATCCATGAGCTTGCCCAATCCCGGACCAGATGAAGAACTGCAGCCGGGCGATCAGGTGCTGCTGCTGGGCAGCCGATCCCAGCTCGACGCCGCCCGGCAACTGTTGCTGGTTGAGGTGACCTGAGCGACTGTCGCGGCGACGACCACCTCCTGCCGGTGTGTTGATGCGGAGAACATCGCGCACGGCAATGCGGGCCATCGACAAGCGCGGATCGAAGATCGACAATCCTTAACATGCGGATTCTGATCGCCCCGGACAGCTTCAAGGAGACGCTCGGTGCACGTGAGGCGGCCGAGGCGATCGCGCGGGGCTGGCTGGCGGCGCGGGCGGACGATGCACTGGACCTTTGCCCGATGGCCGATGGCGGCGAGGGCACGGTCGAGGCGCTGGTCGCGGCGACCGGCGGCGAGATACGCAGCACCCGCGTCGTCGGGCCGCTGGGCCAGCCGGTGCAAGCGCAGTGGGGTGTGCTGGGCGACGGCACGACCGCGGTGATCGAGATGGCCGCGGCGGCGGGGCTGCACCGGGTGCCGACCGACCGGCGCGACCCGACGCGCACAACCACCTATGGGGTAGGCGAACTGATCCGCGCGGCGCTCGATACCGGCCGCACCCGCATCATCCTCGGCATCGGCGGCAGCGCCACGACCGACGGCGGGGCCGGCATGGCGCAGGCGCTGGGTGTGCGATTCGCCTCTGCCGCTCGCGGCATCGCGCAGCCGCTGACCGGCGGCGAACTGCACGCGATCAACCACGTCGACCGCACCACCGCTGACTCGCGCCTGAAAACCGCGACCATCACCGTCGCCTGCGACGTGACCAATCCGCTGACCGGCCCGGACGGCGCGGCCCATGTGTATGGCCCGCAGAAAGGTGCGACGCCCGGCCAGGTCGAACAACTCGACGCGGGCTTGACGCACCTTGCGGCGCTGTTGCCCGAAACCGACCCCACGCTCGCGGGCATGGGCGCGGCGGGAGGGCTGGGCTTCGGCCTGGTCGCCTTCTGCGGCGCGATGCTTGAACGCGGCATCGAACTGGTGATAAACGCGGTCGATTTCGACCGCCGCGCCGCCGCGGCCGATCTGGTCGTCACCGGCGAAGGCCGCATCGACGCCCAATCCATTCAAGGCAAAACCTGCATCGGCGTCGCGCAGCGCGCCGCGAAGTACGGCACGCCGACCATCGCGCTGGTCGGCAGCCGCGGGGACGATGCCGATGTCTGCCTCGCTCGCGGCTTGCGCGAAATTCACACGATCGTCGGTGGTGGTGTCACGATCGAACAGTCCCTCGCGGCAGCGGCCGATTGCCTGGCGGCACTTGCGAGGCGCGTGGCCGCGGGCCTCGGCGAAGGCCGCTAAATGCTCCGTGTCTCGCCCGGTTCGATGCGGTCGGGCAGGTCGATGGATTGAAGATCATCCGGTTCGACGGCGGTCAGCGGGCTGATCTCCAGCGTCGCATCGACGTGGCCGTCGGCATCGCGCGGGATGGTCACGCCATGGCGCCCCAGCCAGTCGCCGGCGCGGTCGATCTGCAGGCGGCGGCTCGACTCGGCTGAGTCCACCCCTTGGGCGTTTTTGATCGGGCCGAACTCCTGCTCGCGCACCGTTTCCAGCACGACCGACGTCTCACTCAGCGGCAGGGCGTCGAAGATGAACTGCTCGAGCTTTACCGCGTCGGGTTCGTCGGGTTCGATCGGCTCGCCGGTGTCGGGGTCGATGTGCGGCACTTTCTTGTCGGCCCGGTGCCAGGGCAGCGCCAGCTCGCCGGAGTTGAGCTTGCGCACAAAATCGACGGCGATCACGTGAATCGCGATCGACCCGGCACAAAAGCGAAGCGCCCCATCGTCCAGCCGCTGCTCGGCCAGATCATCGGGCAAATCGGAGTATTCGATGACGGTGACGCGACCGTCGATGACGCAGAAATTACCGAGTTTCTCGAACGGGCCGGTCTTGGGGATCATCTTGCTGGACATCTGCGCCCCATCGATTGCGTGCAGGCCGATGAACAGCGGATCGACGCACGCGACCAGCGGGTTGTCGACCTGGAAATAGCTGATCTGCTCGACGCCTTGTTCGGCGATGCGGTCGAGCGCGCCGCTGCGGTACAGCGCCTTGAGCGAGCCGCCGTGGCCGTCGGCCGATCGGGCAACCTCGCCGGGGCCCTCCAGCAGCACCTTGCCATCGTGACCGATGACGGGCATCGTGCCCTGGGCGAAGAAGATAACCTGCGCCGGGTCGAGGCCGAAGAACTGATGCTCGGCAAAGAATTCGCGTGTCTGGGCGTCGTTGGCCGGGCTGGTCATCACCAGCCAGGCAATGGGCGAGCCGTACTTCTGTTCCTGCTTGCGCAGGTTCTCGGCGAACACCCCGAACAGCGGCTTGCGGGTGATCGGCGTGGCGGGGTAGGTGCCCTTGGGGCCGTGCCAGCCCAGCCGCGTGCCGCTGCCGCCGGCGACGACCATCGCCGCGACCTTGCCCTCACGCAGCAGTTGCTCGCCGCGCGCGCGGGCCCGGGCGTATTTGTCGGCCAGTTCCGTCGTCGGCTCGTGCGGATAGTACGGAGCCGGCTCGACCTCGCCGGGCAGCTCGAACGCGGGCTTGTGCCTGACGTAGGTTTCGATCAGGCGATCCAGCTCGTCGAAATCGATCGCGTCGATCTGCGAGCGCAGCTCGGCCTGCTGGTCGGCGTCGAGCTGATCGTAGAAGTTGAGCAGGTGCGATTGGCCGTGCGCTTCGAGGGTCTGGCGGGCGGCGGTGAGTGTGTCGGTCATCTTCGCGGTCTCCGGGTCGTGGGCGGCAACGGTGAAGCGGAGATTGTGACATGCCCCCGGCGCCCGCTCAACTGCCGGCGTGATCCTGCAGCGCCGCGTCGGCCTCGCGGTCGCGAAAGGCGACGGCCACGAGCCCCACCGCGGCGGCGCCGATCGCGGCGGTGACCCAGAACACCGCGAGCAGCCCGCCCAGCCCGCCGCCGGCGAGATCGGAGACGTGGCCCACCGCCGAGCCGACCAGCCGCGCGATGCCAAAGCACAGCATCGCGTACAGCCCCTGCATCGAGTTGCGGTACGCCGGGCCGGCTTTGGCGTTGAGGTACATCGGCGGCAGCAGGTAAATCGCCACGACGGTCGGCCCGTGCAGCACCTGCGAGGCGATCGCGATCGTCGCGGTAGGCGCCGCGGCGAGCAGCGCCATGCGAAGCACGTGCGCCGCGCCGCCGATCAGCAGCACGCCGCGCACCCCCACGCGGCCCAGCAGCCAGTTGGAGCCGAGCATGCAGCCGATCTCCACCACCACGCCGAGGTTGGTGATCAGCCCGACCAGCTCGGCGCGGATGCCCAGCTTTTCCAGGTAAGGCGGGTAGAACGCGAAGTAGCCGGTGATGGAGACGAACAGACCGAACAACGCGATGAGGAACACCAGGGCCGGCGGCTTTCGCAAAGCGCGCCAGGCATCGAGCGTGGGCAGGGCCGATCGTCGCTCGCCCGCCGGCCGGCGGGCCGGCAGGCCACCGGCCGTCGCCGCCGCGGCCAGCGCGAATGCCCCGGCGGCGCCGATCGCGATCATACTCACCGTCAGCGTGTCGTAGCCCATCACCAGCAGCGCGGCGAACGCCGTGCCCGGCAGCATCCACCCGTAGCTGCCGAACAGGCGAAACGAGCGGTAGGTCATCCGCCGTCGCGCCGGCCCGCCGGTCGGGGGCATCGGCGGCACCGCCTCGTCCACCGGCGCGTGGATCGTCGAAAACGTCAGCCCGTCCAGCAGCGGGATCACCGCCGTGAAACACATCGCAAACAGCAGGTGGCTGATGAGCATCGGCACGAAGCTCGTGCTCAGCACCAGCCCACCGGTCGCCGCCGCGGCCAGCACGTAGCACCCGGCGATCAGCGCGCGGTTGTTCGCCAGCCGGTCGGCCAGTGCGGTGTACATCGGCGGAGCGATCAGCACCGCCAGCCCGAACGCCCCGTACACCCAGCCGACCTGCCCATCGCTCAGCCCGCGCTGCTTGGCGTACAACGAAACATACGGCAGCAACGATCCGAGCACCGCGTACGCCCAGACGTAATGAAGTTTCAGCCAGCCGGTCCGCATGGCCCGCATCTTAGCGGCCGGCTCGTTTGCGGTTTCGGCGCGATCGGTGTTGGGCTACCGATCCGATGAACACCGCTCTGCGCTGGGCTGGAGGCACCGATGTGGCCGTAGCGGCGCGTCGCTACGCGGGTTGAAGGCGTGCTTCACATCGGACCGATAACACCCGTATGGTCCGAATCGGGATCGTGGTTGTGGTTGCGCTGATGGCGCTGGCGGGCGCGCCCGCTGCGGCTCCTGCGGCGGCCGGCGAGGCGTTTCTCTCTCGCCGCGTGGTGCACGTGTTCGACTTCGACGAGCGCGACAAGGGCAACTTCGGCCGGCTGCCGCGGTACTGGTTCGTCGTCCGCGCCGTGGGCTACCCGCGCCACACGGCGGACCTGACCGAGTTCGACGATGCCCACGCGGTGTCGGGCGAGCGGTCGCTTCGCATGAAGTCCAACGGCGGCAGCGCGGCGGTGGTGCTGCGGAAGGGCGCGATCGCCGCGATCCCCGGCGCCGACTATGTCGTGAGCGTGCAGGTCCGCACCGAACGGGCCGAGCACGCGCGGGCGCGGATGATCGGTATGTTCCTCGACGACTCGGGCCGGCCCATCGCCGACAGCCGCGCCGCGTCCGATCTGATCGCGACCGACGGCCGGTGGCAACGGGCCAAGCTCCAGCTCCGCGGCGACCACGACGACGCGGCCTGGATCGTGCTGCGCCTGGAGCTATTGCAAAGCGAACAGTTCCGCGACGCCACGCTCGGCCCGCACGAGCTGTACCGCGAAGACATCGGCGCCATCGCGTGGTTCGACGACGTGGCCATCTTCCAACTGCCACGCATCGAACTGGCCAGCGACACGCCGACCAACGTGATCCGCCGACCCGAGGCGCCCAAGCTCAACCTGACGGTGCGCGACCTGACCGGCGAGAAGCTGACCGCGCATGTGCGGCTGTACGATGAGGCGGGCGAACTGCTCGATCAGCAGCGGCGCGTGCTCGACGGCCGGCACGCGCCGCGATGGACATGGTCGCCGAAGATCGACCGGCTGGGCTGGTGCTGGGCTGACCTGCGGGTCAGCGGCGAGCGCGGGCTGGTGGGGCGGCGGGCGATGGCGTTCGCGTGGCTGCCGGCCAACGACGGTGCGGGCGCGGCCGATGCGCGGCGGTTCGGCATCGTCGCCGAGGGTCTGCCGGCCCAGATGCGCGGCCTGCTGCCGGCGATGGTCGACGCGATGGGCATCGGCGCGGTGATCGCCGACGTGTGGCGAGCCGACATGTCGCACGACGAGCTCAAGGCGCTCGAAGCCGGGCCGGATGCGGTCATCGAGCAGTTGATCGCGCGGCGGCTGGGGCTGACGCTGTCGCTGGCCGAGGCGCCGCGCCCGCTGGCCGAGGCGGCCAGGACCGATGCGGACAAGCCGCTGTCGCTGTTCGACGGCGATGAGAAGCACTGGGCCGCGGCGTTGCGCGCGACGCTGGTGCGATACGGGCAGAGCGTCAACCGATGGCAGATCGGCCGCAGCGACAGCGACGAGGCGTTCTGGCGGGACGATCTGCCGGAGCTGACCGCGGCGCTGCGATCGCGGCTGGCGGCGCTGGTGCCCGATGCGAAGCTGGTGCTGCCCTGGTCGGCCCAGCGCGAAGGCCCGGCGGCCGATCGCGCCCCGCGGCTGACGCTGCACGTGCCCGCTTCGGTGCGGCCCGAACACGTCGCGGCGCACCTGAAAGACTTCGACCCGGCGCGTACCGCCGTGGTGCTCGAAGCGCTCGACCCGGCCCGGTTCGACCATCGCCAGCGGGCAGAGGACCTGGCGTTGCGCGTGATCGAGGCCTGGCGGGCCGATCCGGCCGGCGTGTACATCGCCGCGCCGTGGAACCGAGCGGACAGCCGCGCGACCGCGGCGCTGCCCGATCCGCTGCTGGCGGTGTTCGCCAACCTGGCCGACCGACTGGGCGAGCGGCGGATCGTCGGGCAGATGCCCCTGGGCGAGCGGGCGGCGTGCTACATCCTCGACGGCCCAGCCGGCGGGGCGCTGGTCGCATGGGCCACCGGTGACGGCGGCGCCGACGCGGAGCTGGCGCTGTTCCTCGGCGATGCGCCCGTCGCGATCGATCTGTGGGGCAACCGCGCGCCGCTGGCCTCGCGCGACGGCCGGCACCAACTGAAGCTGGGCACGATGCCGCTGTTTGTCGAGGGCATCGATGCCAAGCTGGCGCGGTTCCGCGCATCGCTGCGGTTCACCCCGGCGTTCCTCGAATCCAGCCACAGGGTGCATCAGGTCGCGCTGCACCTGCACAACCCCTGGCCCACGGCGATCAGCGGCAAGCTGCGCCTCGACGGGCAGGAAGATTGGAAGATTCAGCCCCGGCTGATCGACTTCAACATCCCCGCCGGCGACTCGCTCGAGGTGCCGGTGAACGTGACGTTCCCGATCAGCGAGCTGGCCGGGCGCAAGCGGCTGACCGCGGCGCTGGTGCTGGACGCGGATCGGCGGTACGCCCTGCGCGTCGCCGCGCCGCTGACGATCGGGCTCAAAGACATCGAGTTTCACCCCACGCTCAGCGTCGAGGCCGGTCCGGCGGGCAACGACGTGGTGATCACCGCGATCGTGACCAACCGAGGCCAGCAGCCGCGCTCGCTGTACGCCTTCGCGATGGCGTCGGACGTGCCGCGCCAGCAACGCATCATCGCCCAACTGGGCCCGGGGCAGTCGACGATCAAGCGCTTCCGCCTGCCCGGCGCCGCCGACCGGCTGGCCGGCGAATCGGTGCGCGTGGGCCTGCGCGAGATGGACGGCGCAGCGATGTTGAACCAGAAACTGCAAGTGCCGTGAGCCAGCCGGTCGGCGGCGTCGTGGGCTTGGTCACGCTCACGAACACGCAAACACGCGGACACGCAGATCGGGCACGCAGTGCCCGGCTCGCACGCAGTGCCCGGCTCGCTATCGCTCGGTCATCAGATCTTCGGGCACGCGCATCGGTTTGCCGGCACGGTCGACGCAGGCGAGCACGGTGCCGGCGGTGCAGAGCGTCTGGCCGTCGCGGGTGATTTCGTAGTCGTGTTCGATCTTCGCCCCGCCGGCGCGGCGGAGGGTGACGCGAACCTGCAGGTCATCGTCGTAGCGGGCGGGCCGATGGAAGCTGATGTTCAGCCGGGCCACGACGATCATCACGCCGCGGTCTTCGAGGTCGCGATACCGCACGCCGCCGTGCCGCAGCAGCTCGGTGCGCGCCATCTCCAGCCACACCGGATAGCTCGCGTGATGCGCATAGCCCATCGGGTCGCACTCGGCGTATCGAACTCGGATGTGCAGGGTGTGCGTCACGCGCTTGACCAATGACAAACATCCAATAACCAACGCCAAGTGTACGCCCCGCCGCGGCGTTGGTCATTCGACATTTGCCATTGGTCATTGCCGCGCAGCGACCGTTTCGCGGTCGCGCCGCGGGTCATACCCAGATGGTCATGAACATCGCCTGTTCGGTGGCGGTCTTGGTTTTCATCTCGCCGATGCAGGCGTTGACGAACTTGACCTCGTACTCCGGGTGCTGATCGAGCCACTCGTTGACCTGGGTTTCGAGGTACTCCAGGGCGTCCTCGCGGAGCTTGCAGTGGAATATCTTACAGTGGATGGCGCCCTTGCCGGTGACGTTGGGGGTGCGGTCCCACTTGTCGGCGTGTTGCTGTCTGGTGCCGAAGGTCGTGATCTTCGCGCTGGGCGCGGCGCTGGCCGAGGGCGGACCGCCGCCGGCCGGTTCGTCGTCGCCCGGCTCATTCGCCGCGTCGTCCAGATCGATTTCGATCGGTTCATCGTTGGCCGGCGCGATGTCGAAACGTGGATCCAGGTCTGCCATGGTTCACCTCCGCTGAGTTGATCGGAACGATCGGGTGACTTGTGCGGGTGCGGACATGGTACCGCGCCGCCCGGCCGCGGCCAAAGCCACCATCGCCCAGCGATCGCTGTCGAGCCGGCGCAGCTCGACGGTGCCGGTGAAGCGGCCAAGCGCCACGTCCAGCACCGCCCGCGACGCGCCCCATCGGCGGACAAGCACCTGCCCCGCGTCGACGCGCCGCACGCGCCCGCGTTTGCCGGCAATCGGGCCCTGATAATCGAGGTACGCCCGGCGATGGTCGCCGATGCGCTCGAGGGTCAATCGCCCGGCCGCGGCCCAGGCCCAACTGGCCAGCGTCACGCGGAACGTGACCAGCGGCGCGGCGCCGGCCGGATGGGCGGGGTGTTCGACGCACCAGTCGAAGTGCCGGCCGGTCGGCGTCAGGTGTTCCAGCAGCACGGTGCGTCGGCGTGGCATGACGTGGCGTCCTTGTCCGCCCGGGTTGGCCGGGGTATCGTTTGCCCAAGGCCCCAACGCCTTTGAGGATAGGCCCATGACCGTGATCCGTCGATTCCTGCTCGCCGCGCTGCTGGTGTTGATCGCCGGCGGTCCGATGGGCTGCCAGACCTCGACCAGCGTGCTGCGCCAGCGCGGTGAACTGGCGTACAAGACCCAGCGCTACGCCGCGGCGGAGGACTACATGCTCCGCGTCCACGACCGCCAGCCGCAGGACTGGGTCGCCAACTACTACCTGGGCAAGCTTGCCCTGCGCGAAGGCGCCGCCGATGCGGCGCGGACGTACCTCGAGGTGGCCTACACCCTCCGCGCCGAGGGCCCGCCGACCCAGCCGGAAACCTACGACATCGTCGACGCCCTGGCCGAGGCGATCTATCAACAGGGCGATTCCCCACGCCTGATGGGCTTTGTCGCCGACGCGGCGCAGCGCTACGGCCGCGTGGCCGACTACATCCGAAAGGCGCGGTACCTCGAGCGCCTTGGCGATCACGACGCGGCGCTGGTGGCCTATCGCACCGCGATCCGCGTGGGCGACGGGCGCGATGCGGCGGCCTACGTCGCCCTGGCGGATTTTTACGACGCCCTGGGCGATCGCGACGCGGCGGTGACACAGCTACGCCATGCCTACGCCCTGGCGCCGGCCGATGAAGCGATTCACGCCCGGCTGCGATCGCACGGGCTGATTCCCGGCCCGACGCTCGCGCTGCCGCCGACCAACGGGGGCTGAACGGGCCGTGCATTTGCCCCGCGGATTTCGCTGGACTCGCGCTGCGCCGGGGATACCATGCAATCAAGGGGAAAGGTGACCGATGCCCGTGGGCCGCGCGGCAAGGAGGTCACGTCATGTTGGACCGCACGCTCTGTTCGGTGGATCCCGATGCCCAGTTCCGCCTGATGGATTTGCTGCATCAGCGATGCCCGCCCGACTGGGCCGAGGCGTTGCGGCCGTGTGCCGCGCGGCTGGTGAACCTGTTGATCGAGGCCGGCGATCGCTCGCTGGACGACCTGACGCCGACCGTCACGATGATCGCGCAGGAGGTGAGCGACGCCGGGGAGTGCGGCGACCACGTCCAGCATGACCCCCACGAGATGCACCGGGTGATCCGCGGGGTGCTAAAGGCATTGGGCGAGCTTCGCGACGAGCAACGCCGCGCCGGCCGATGGGGCTGCACTCAAGCCCCGCCGATGATGTTTGGCTGACATCGCCCCCACGCGAGCGGCGAGAGACGCACGCTGATCGGGCGGTTGGTTGAGAGAGGACCCATCCGGACAGGTTCCACCGTGGCTTCGTGGAAAAACAGGTGCATTTCATCTGCGTCGCCGCGGCGGGGTTGACTTGGCGGCCGTTTGCTTCAACAATTCATCCGGATAAACGGATGAATCAAATGGCCGACGCCCCCGCCATCTTCAATCAGCTCGCCTCGCTGGCCGACGCCACGCGAGTGCGTGCCCTGCGCGTGCTTGAGCGGCACGAGCTGACCGTGGCCGAGCTCTGCGCGGTGCTGCAACTGCCCCAGTCGACCACGAGCCGGCACCTGAAGGTGCTGGCCGGCGAGGGCTGGGTGATCAGCCGGCGCG
>CAZUHK010000080.1:0-13475 GCA_964620345.1 uncultured Planctomycetaceae bacterium | reverse complement strand
GAGTGCTTATGCCGCTGGTGCTGTACGGGTACATCCTGCGCGAGCTGGTCAAGCTGCTGTTGCTGTCGGGGACGGTGCTGACGCTGGTGATGAGCATCGGCTTCATGATCAAGCCGGTCAGCGAAGGCACGCTGGGCGCCGCGACGCTGGTGAAGCTGATGCTGTTCGTCTCGCCGGCGATGCTGACCTATGCGTTGCCGATCGCCGCGGCGTTCGCCTCGACGCTCGTGTTCTTCAGGATGTCGGCCGACAACGAGATCACCGCCTGCGCGGTCGGCGGCATCAGCTACCGCTCGCTGCTGATGCCGGCGCTGGTGCTGGGCATCGGGCTGACGCTGGTGATGTTCTACGCCGCGAACTTCGTGATCCCCGGTTTCTGGAAACGGGTGGAGCTGCTGGCCCAGCAGGACATCGCGCGGGTGATGGTGGAGCGGCTCAAACGCCACGAGGCGGTGCGGGTGAACGAGTACGTGGTTTATGCCGACGACGCCGAGGCGATCGCCCCCGACGAAGCGGGCGAGTCCTCGCCCGAGTCCTCGCCCGAGTCCGCGTACGAGTCCGCGTCCGAGCCGCGGTGGTACCAGCGGATCGTTTTGTGGCGGCCGGTGGTCGCCAAGCTCGATCACCAGACCCAACGGGTCGAGGGGCACTACACCGGCGAGTCGGCCGCGGCCGACCTCTACCGGCACGGGGGCAAGATTTACGCGATGATCCGCCTGAAGAACACCGAGGTCAGCAGCGAGCAGTCGGCCACGCGGTTCACCGAGCAGTCGCGGAACATCCCGGCCCAGGAGATTCCCAGCTTTTTCGAGTCCAAGCCGCGGTACCTGGCGCTGGATCGGCTTCGGCAGATGGCCGCGAAGCCGGACCTGAACAGCCGCGTGACTGACCGGGCCGATCAACTGCGCCACACCATGGCGATCGAGCGGCTGCTGGCGGATTTCCAGCGCAAGCTCTCGGGCGCCGCCGGCTCGCGTGAGCTGGACCTGTACGCGGGCAATCGCGAGAACTATTCCCTGGCCGCGCCGATCGTCGAGCGCGAGGGGCCGCGGCTGCGGCTGGAGGCGACCGACGGCCAGCCGGTGACCGTGCTGGTCGGGCCCAAGCTGGCCAGCCGGCAGACGCTCGAAGCCGAGTCGGCGCGGCTGGAGGTGGAGATCACCGGCCCGGATGAATCGCCTCGGGTGTACCTGCGGCTGGACCAGGTCAGGGTGATCGACCCGCGCCTGCCGATGCCCACCGAGCAGACCACCGTCTACCTGCCGCCGCTGCGACCGGCCGACGCGGTCACCCAACCGCTGGCGGCGATGGACTCGTTCCAGTTGCTCCGCCACGCCTCGGTCACCGACAAGCCGGCCGTCCACGCGCAGGCGCGGCTCCTGGCCGATCAGATCGGCCAGCTCCGCCGCAGGATCACCTCGACGGTTCACGAGCGCGCCGCCATGGCCGTGTGCGCCTTGCTCGTGCTCGCCCTGGGCGCGGTGATGAGCATGTCCCTGCGACACCACGTGCCGCTGGTGATCTTCTTCTGGTGCTTCCTGCCGGCCATCGCCGCGGTGTTCATGATCAACGGCGGCAAGAACATCGTCCGCGCCCAGGGCGATGTCGGCGCCATCCTCCACGGCCTGTTCATCTGGTCGGGCAACCTCTTCCTCGTCGTCGTCGTCTGGGGCGTTTACACACGCTTGTGCCGCCATTGAGCGAGTGCCCGCCGCGGCGCCGAGCGGGCCGGCGGACGCGCAGGACAAAGCAAAGCGGTGGGCGCTGATCCGCCGCGGTGAACCAGGATGAACCCACCCCCCACTCAACCGGACACGCGGGCCCGGCACGATCGGCTGATCGCGCGGCTGTTGCTCGCGGCGGTGATCGCGGGGCTGGGCTGGCGCGTCGCGCGGTTCGCCCTGGGGCTGCTGCTGTGGGGCGATGAGGCGTACCTGGCGGTGAACCTCGTCGAGCGCGGGTACGCCGAGCTGCTCGAGCCGCTGGACAATCGCCAGGTCGCCCCGCCGCTGTTCCTGTTCGCCACGCGGTGGGTGTGGGCGACGTTCGAGTCGCTGGCGCTGCTGCGTCTGCCGGCGCTGATCAGCGGCCTGGCGGCGGTCGGCGTGTTCGCCTGGCTGTGCCTGGCGCACCTGGGCCGGCGTCAGGCGGGCTGGGCCGTGGCGCTGTTCGCCGCCAGCTACCCGCTGGCGCGGTACGCGGCCGAGCTGAAGCAGTACGCCGGCGATGCGCTGGTGTCGGTCGCCGCCATGGCCCTGGGCATGGCCGCGATTCGTCGCCTGACCGCGCCGTCGCCGGACCGATCGAAAATCGAAAATCGAAAATCGAAATGCCCGTCGATCCCGCTGCTCGCGCTCGCGCTGCTGGGGCCGGTGATGCTGTGGCTGAGCTACCCGTCGGTCGCGGTGATTTTCGCCGTCGGCCTGGTCGTGCTCGCGGCGATGATCGTGCGCCGCGCCGCGCCGGGCGCCTGGCTGGGCTGGCTCGCGTGCGCGACGACCGCGGCGATCGCGTTCGGCCTGCTGTACGTGAACGTCATCGCCCCGGCGCAATCCGCCGAGTCGCGCCAGTTTCTCCATCAGTTCTGGGCCGACGGCTTCCCGCCGATCGATCGGCCCTGGCGCATCCCCTGGTGGCTGGTCGAGGTACACACCGGCAAGATGTTCGGCCACCCGGTCGGCGACAAGAACTTCGGCTCGGTCGGCACCACGCTGCTGTTCACCTGCGGCGTGATCGCGCTGCTCAAAGGCCCAAGCAGCAGCGACAAAGGCCCGGGCGACGAAAATCGAAAATCACAAATCGAAAATCGCAACGCCCCCTGGCTGCTCACCGTCGCGCTGGCGCCCATGCTCGCGGGGCTGGCGATGGCGTTCGCCGGGGTCTATCCCTACGGCGTGCATGCGCGGGTCATGCTCTACCTGGCCCCGTCGATCTGCCTGTTGGCCGGCGTGGGCATCGCGCAGATCGCCGGCTGCCTGCGCGAAGACCACCGCCGCCTGTTCGAGCTGGTCACCGCGATCGTGCTGCTGGTCATCCCGTTGGTCGGGGCGTTCGACACCGCGATGGGCAAACGCGAACAGCTCAAGCGCCACGATGTGCCGGGGTTTTTCGAGTCGATCGATCGTCAGGCCGGCCACGGCGACGCGGTCGTTTTCTTCAACGCCCTGAACCCCACCGCCGGGCCGGGGCCGAAGATACAGTTCGAGCTGTACCGCATGACGACGCTCGACACGCCCCACCGCGACGGGGCCGATGTGCCCTGGGCCGCGCTGGGCCCGGACGATCGGCTGTTCGCGCTGGTCTACACCAAAGGCCCGATCTCGCCGGACTCCGCCGAGCAGCGCTGGCTTGATATGCTGGGCCGTCGCCTGGAGCGGATCGACCATGAGCAGGTGTTCCTCGAAGGCGACGCCGGCGAACAACTGAGCTTGTTCACGTTCACCATGCCCCGCGTCACGAACGACTAACGACCCTCGACTGCCGACCGCACCTTGAAAACCATCGACCGCTACATCATCCGCCAGTTTCTCGTGAACTACATCGTGCTGTTCGCGGTGCTGGTGATGCTGATCATCGCGCTGGACGCGATCATCAACATCGACGAGTTCACGCAGGTGGCCGATCGGATGCCCGAGGGCACGCCGGGCCTGCGGAAGCTGGGCGCGGTGCTGCTGGCGCTGGCGGATTTCTACGTGCCGCAGCTCGCGCTGTTTTACGTTTATGCCGCGGGGGTGCTGCCGATCGCCGCGGCGGGGTTCACGCTGGCGGGCATGATCCGCAACCGCGAGCTGGTCGCGATGCTGGCCGGGGGGATTTCGCTCTACCGCGTCGCGATGCCGCTGCTGGTCGTCGGGTGCGTGTTGTCCACGGTTCAGTTGATCGATCAGGAGTTGATCATCCCGCCGCTGCGTGAAAAGCTCGCCCGATCCCACCCGCACGTGAAGCACGGCCGCGTGCTGCCTTTCACGGTCGAGCTGGTGCCGGACATCGTGACCGATCCGCAGACCGGCCGGCGCACGCTGGATCAACTGTTCACCGCCGCGGAGTTTGATCCGCCCAGCGGGACGATGCGTCAGGTGTGGATCCTCAAGCGCGACGCGCGGGGCCGGGCCATCGAGCGCATCACCGCCGACGCCGCGAGCTGGGACGCCGAGGCCGGCGGCTGGCGGCTGACCGGCGGCATCTCACAGGACATCTCGCGCGACGCGATCGCGGCCGACGGCGGGGCCGTGGGCCAGCCGTCGGCCGTGGCGTTCGCGCCCAGCGCGCTGGACCCGATCACCCTGCGCCTCCGCCGCAACAGCAAGTACCGCCAACTGCTGAGCATCCGCGAGCTGACGGCTCTGATGGCGCGGGGCTCGCAGATCGTGCCCCGGGCCGAGCTGGAGCGCCTGCGGCACGGGCGATTTTCGCTGATGGCGGTCAACGTGCTGATCCTCGCCCTGGGCCTGCCGTTCTTCCTGCAGCGCACGCCGGGCAACCTGATGAACCAGTCGCTCAAGGCCGCGCCGCTGTGCCTGGGCGTCTGGGCCGGTGGGTTTGTCATGATGCAGATGGGCGCCGGCCAGATGCCCCCGGCGCTGAGCGCGTGGCTGCCGGCGATCATCTACCTGCCGGTGGCGCTGTTCATGATGGACCGGGTGCAAACGTAACCGGGGATGTGCCACGTCGAATCGGCGTCGGGGATGTGGCGGCCGCACTACAATCGCACGCATGACAAGCCAACGCACCAGGCGATTGAAGCGCGTCGTCGAGCACGGCCAGGAGAAGGTGGCCTTCGAGCTTCGCCTGCACGGGCCGCGGTGGTTGTGGTGGTCGGCCGCGGCGGCTGTGGCCTCGGCGCTGTTCAGCTACCTGCTGCTGGACTGGCCGCTGGCGCAATGGGCCCACACGCTGGGGGCACCGGCCGAGGCCGCGGCCGGCGCGCTGACGCGACTGGGCAAGTCCGGCCAGTGGCTGCTGGCCGGCGGGCTGGCCACCGCGGTGCTGATCGTGCTGCGACGGCGATGGTGGGCCCAGCGCACCGGCCTGCTCGTCGCGGCCGTCGCGGTGTCGGGGCTGATCGTCAACGTGCTCAAGGTGCTCTTCGGCCGGGCCCGACCCGAAGCGTGGTGGAACCACCAGATCTGGGGCTTTGACCCGCTGACCCTGGGCCGACCCATGGACAGTTTTCCCTCCGGCCACGCCACGACCCTCGGCGCGATCGCGATGGCCATGATCCTCACCTGGCCCCGTGCGTGGTGGGCCATCGCCCCGGTCGTCGCGACCGTCGCGTTCAGCCGCGTCATGATCGAAGCCCACTACCTGTCCGACGTGATCGTCGGGCTGTACCTCGGCGCGCTGACGACCCTCGCCCTGCGCGATTCGCTGTTCAAGCCCCTGGGCTGGTGGAACGGCCCGGTCGTCGAGCCGGCCAAGTTCATCATCCCCGCGAACTCCGGGCACCCCCGTCCATCGCCCCCCTCGCACGACGCACCGGGCGAGTAGCCCATCGCCCGACCAGCTTTGGCTTGGGGAACCGGGCGCGGCGGTCGAGGCAACCGCGGGTCACCCGATCGGTTGCAGCCAGGCGAGGTACTCGGTGTTGCCGGCCTTGCCCTTGGACTTGCCACCGCGGATCGGCGAGCGGATGTGGCCGCGCACCGCGACGCCCAGCGCCGGCAGTTCGTCGAGCACCTGGTGCGTGATGCGCCGGGCCTGGTCATCGCTGAGGATGCCGCGCTGGTCGGCTTCGTAGTGGGGCTTGATGAGCGTGATGACGTGCGCCGGGCCCCAGCGCAGCGCCGCGGGGATCGCGTGGCGCTGCCGCGTCCAGCCCAGGTCGACCACCGCCAGGTCGATCGTGGATCGCGGATCGCGGATCGCGGAAGTGGGGTCAACGTGCATCGCGTTGGTGCGTTCCATGACGGTGACACGGTCGTCGGTTCGCAGCTTCCACGCCAGCGTGCCGTAGCCGGTGTCGATGGCGATGACGTGCGACGCGCCGCGCTGCAGCAGGCAATCGGTGAACCCGCCGACGTTGCAGCCCAGATCGGCGCAGGTCAAGCCGGTCACGTCCAGCCCGAACGCATCGAGCGCCGCGTCGAGCTTCAGCCCGCCGCGGGAGACGAAGGGGTTGATGTGTTTGTCCGCTGTCATCTGCGGATCAGTTTAAACACAAACGGGGCCCGGGCGTCCGTAGCGGGTAAAGGAGCAAAATATGCGCTATCTGCTGACCGCGGTGCTGCTGATCGCTGTTGTGCCCGCCGCCGTGCGGGCGGAATTCATGATGCCCACCGAGGCGCCGGTCGATCGGCTGGTCGCCAACGCCCAGGCCTACGTGAAGGAGAACCCCAAGGACGCCAGCGGGTACTACGTGCTGGGGCGGGTGCATTACCTGGCGTGGGCGGTGAAGACGGGGCGCGTACCGGTGTGGCGCGTGCCCGACGAGGGCGAGGCGGTCAAGCCGGAGGTGCTCAGCGATCAGTGGCTCGATGGCACGCTGCACCGCTCGCGCCACGCCGAGGCCGAGCGCCGGACGCTGAACGAGTACGAGGTAAACGACGTCAGCGATGTGCCGGAGGACAAGCGTAAAGCGTTCTACCGCCGCCGGCACGAGATTCAACAAGAGCTGACCAAGGCCGGCTGGAAGCCCGAAGAGTTGGACGCCGAAGCGCTCGATCCGCACGCCACGCAGGCGTTCACCGCGCTGCACCAGGCGATCAAGCTCGACGCCGACAACGGCCTGTACCACCTGGGCCTGGCGTCGCTGGTCGAGCAATACGCGCCGCGGGCCGGCGAACGCGGGCTTTGGTTTGAAGGGGCCCCTGCGATCTGGAGGGCCGCCAACGACGGCTCGGCGGCCGAAGCCGAGCCGGTGACCGATCAGTGGTACGCCGGCGCGCTGAGCGCTTACCGCCGGGCCTTCGAGCTGTCGCACAAGCAGGACGCGAAGCTCGAGTACCAGCCGCTGATGGGCATCGCGTCGCTGGTCAGCTACGAGGCGGCCAAGGGCTACCAGCGTGTGGCCGACATGCTCGGCAAAGACATAGGCGATGCGAAGCTGATCGCGCGGATGAACAAGCACCTCAAGACGCTCCAAGCCCTGCCGATGGGCCCGATCACGCCGATCGTGTTCTCGTTCGCCGAGCACGATTCGCTGAGCGACCTGATCGACACCGATGCATCGGTCGCGTTCGATCTCGACGGCACCGGCCGCGCGCAGCGGTGGGCGTGGGTGAAACCGACGACGGCGCTGCTGGTGTGGGATCCGGCGGGGCGCGGCCGCATCACGTCCGGCCGGCAGTTGTTCGGCTCGGTCACGTGGTGGATCCTGCCCGGCGACGGCTACCGCGCGATGGACCTGCTGGACGACGACCGCGACGGCGAACTGGCCGGCGCGGAGCTGCGCGGCCTCGCGGCGTGGTTCGACCACGATGGCGATGGCCTCAGCGACCCCGGCGAGGTCACGGTGCTGAGCGACCTGGGCGTCGCGGGCCTCGCGGTCGAAGCGACCTCGCGCGACGGCGAAGCGCTGATGCATCCCGCGGGGCTTGGAATGAAAGACGGCCGCACGCTGCCGACGTACGACTGGATCGCACAGCCGGCGCAGCGATGAACCTCACGCCACGTCGGCCTCGACATACTCGGCCCGCGCTTGAGAGTCGGGTATCGGCAGACCGTCTTCGCGCAGGCCATCGATGTGAAACGCGATGGCCTGGCGGATGTTGGCCTCGGCCTGCTCGGCGGTCTGACCGGTGCTCACGCAGCCGGGCAGGTCGGGCACGTAGGCGCTGTAGTTGCCATCGGCCTTTTCAATCACGATCGCATAGCGGCGCGTGGTCATCTTCAGTTCCGTTTCAGGTCGGCTTGTTTGTAAATGCTGTTGAGCGTGCCGGGCGCAAGCGTGTCGTTCAACTTGCCGGGGATCGTGACACGCCCCGACTTGCTCGCATGCTTGTACTGCCGGTGGCTGTAAGCGTGTCGCGACCAGCCGCCAGCCATCGGCTTCGATCATGCGAATCACCTCGCGGACCTTCACTTATCACCCGATTCTATGGCGACCGGGGCGGTGCCGTCCTGCACCCTCACCCCCACCACGGCGATGCCGGCCTGGTCGGCGGCGTCGAGGAAGCCGGGCTTGTCCAGCAGGATGGTTCGGCCGGCCTCGACCGCGAGGCACGTCGCGCCGCAGCGCTGCATGGTCTGGATCGTCCCGGGCCCGACCGTCGGCACGTCGAACCGCATGTCCTGGTCGGGCCGGGCGACCTTGATCAGCGTCCACCGGCCGCGCTTGCACAGGATGCCGGCGCGTTCGATCATCGCATCGGTGCCTTCGATCGCTTCGACGGCGATGATGTCGCGATCCTTGACCGCGATGGCCTGGCCCACGTCCAGCTCGGCCATGCGCTGGATGATCGGCAGGGCGAACTCGATGTCGCCCAACTGCGCCGCGATCGGGCGGGTGCGGGTCATCACGCCCGCGTCGGCCAGCAGCTCGGGGATGTAGCGGGTCGAGTCGATCATGCGAATGCCGTCCGCGGCGAACTCGTCGGCGATGGCATTAAGAAACTGCTGCGGGCGCTTGTCGTGCCGCGTCGCGACGAACCATACCTTACCCGCACGCAGGTCCGGGATATAGCGGAACCAGCGGAACGGATCGTACATCCGGTGCTTGAACACCTTGCCGACCATCACCGCCTCCTCGCAGCCGGCGCGGCGGAGCAGGCGGATCCATCGGCCCAGTTGAATCAGCCCGGCGCGGCGGAACCGGTCGCAGTGGGCCGGCAGGTCCGCGTCGTACTGGCCCAGCAGCCCGACGCACGCGACGCGCCGGCCGGCGCGGCGGATGCCCTCGGCCGTGGCCACCGGCAGCCGCCCGCCCGCGGCCAACAAGCCGATCGGCGGGCGATCGGCCGATGCGTGCTGGTCGGTCGATTCACTCATCCGCCGGCTCCGGTTGGGGCACTGCGATGCGGCCCTGCTCGGCCAGCCACGCGACGGCCTGGGCCAGCGCACGGCGCACGGGGCGCGGCTGCAGTTGGAGCTGGGCCCAGGTGGCGCTGGCGTCGAAGCGAAGCGAGCGCCGCGCCAGTCGCACGCCCGCGACCGTGGCCATCGGCACCCGGCCGTTGAACGTCCGACAGTACCACTGTTCGCCGAACGCGAAGCCCAGCGCCAGCCAGTAGGGCACGGTGAAGCGCGGCGCCGGCCGGCCGGTGAGCGGCGCCAGCTCGTCGAACAGGCGGGCGACGGTCCAGTTCTCCGCGGCCAGCAGGTAGCGCTTGCCCGGTTGGCCCCGCTCGGCCGCGGCGTGGATGCCGGCCGCGGCGTCGCGCACGTCGATCAGCGCCAGGTCCGCGTCGAGCCGGGCCTTGATCCGCCCGGCGGCGAAGTCGCCGATCAGCCGCGTCATCGGCGTGCGGCGGTGGTCGCCGGGGCCGATCGGCACGGTGGGGCTGGCGATGGTCACCGGCGCGCCCCGCGCGATCGCCGACCACGCCGCACGCTCGGCCAGCCACTTGCTGCGGCTGTAAGGCCCGGGCATGTCCTCGTACCGGGTGGGCGTGTCTTCGGTGATCACCGCCGCGCGATCGCGCTGGGCGAGGATCGACTCGCTCGACACGTGAACCAGCCGCTCGACGCCCGCGGCCAGCGACGCGGTGATGACGTTGACCGCGCCGCGGTGGTTGATCTCATCGAACGCCGCGGCGCGGCGGGCCCACAGGTTCGGGTTGGCCGCGAGGTGGTAGACCCGCTCGACGCCCCGGACCGCCCGGGCCACGTCGGTGCCGCTGCGCACGTCCCGCGGACGATACGCACGCGGTCGGTCGGCAGGTGCGACACATCGGCCGCGGGCGGCTCGAGCACGCGCACGGCCTGGCCGGCGTCGACCAGCCGCCGCACCAGGTGTGAGCCGATGAACCCCGCCCCACCGGTGACCAGAACCTCGTTGTTCATCGCGCCACCGACCGTCCGGTTGAGAATCGGGAACGTGCCTGCATGACCTGATTCTTAACCACCGGCGCGCGGCGGTCAAAGCCGGCGGTCAGTCGGCCTCGGCGTCGTCCTCGTCGAAACGCGCCTCGGGTTCACGCTGGCCGGTGGGCAGGCGGACTTGCGCGACCAGTTCCTGCACGGCCTGCGACGGCGGGGGCGTCAGACGGCTGACCCCGATCGTCACGATGAAATTGATCAGGCAGCCCACCGTGCCGATGCCCTGGGGGCTGATGCCAAAGCACCACGGCCCGAACCACGGCTCGCTGACGCCCGGCAGGATCTTGTGCGCCGTGTTGCCCAGGATGTACAGCCCGGTGAACCCCAGGCCCGAGAGCATGCCGGCCACGGCGCCCTGGCGGTTGGTCCGGCCGTCGAAGATGCCCAGCAGGATGACCGGGAAGAAGCTGGCGGCCGCCAGACCGAACGCGAACGCCACCACCTCGCCGACGAAGCCCGGCGGGTTCACGCCGAAGTAGCCGGCGATCACGATCGCGCCCAGGATCATCAGCCGGCCGATCATCACGCGCCGCGCCTCGGTGGCGTCGGGGTCGATGAAGTGGATGTACAGATCGTGCGCGATGGACGAGGAGATGACCAGCAGCAGCCCCGCCGCGGTGGACAGCGCCGCGGCCAGCCCGCCGGCGGCGACCAGGGCGATCACCCACGGCGCCAGGGCCGCGACCTCCGGCGAGGAGACTACGACGATGTCGCGATCCAGATACACCTCGTTGGCGGTGTCGGGGTGGGGTCGGTCGAAGTCCGGCTTGCCGGCGCTGTCTTTGAGAAACGCATCGCCGGGGCCCATGGTCAGCACGCCGTCGCCGTTCTTGTCGGTGAACTGCGCCAGGCCGGTCTCCTGCCAGCTCCGCACCCAGTTGAGCTGTTGGACCTGTTGGACCGGCCGGCCGTGGATGGATTCGATCAGGTTGGTCCGGGCGAACATCGCCAGCGCCGGGGCGGTGGTGTAGAGGATGCCGATGAAAAGCAGCGCCCAGAACGCCGAGTACCGCGCCGCGCGGACACTGCGGACGGTATAGAACCGCACGATGACGTGGGGCAGGCCCGCGGTGCCCAGCATCAGCGCCGCGGTCAGGCAGAAGACGTTGAGCTGATTCAGATGGGTAAAGGGTTTGGTGTATTGGGCGAAGCCCAGGTCGGCGTGGATCTGGTCGAGCTTGATCGAGATGTCGCTGAAGGTGAACGCGCCCTGCGGGAAGGGATTGCCGGTGAGCATCCTGGCGATGGCGATCGAGGGGATGAGGAACGCGAAGATCAGCACGAAGTACTGGACGACCTGCGTCCAGGTGATGCCCTTCATCCCGCCCAGCACGGCGAAGAAGGCGACGATCACCATGCCCACGACCACGCCGTGCCAGATGTCGATCTCGAGGAATCGGCTGAAGACGATGCCCACGCCGCGCATCTGACCGGCGACGTAGGTGAAGCTGACGAAGATGGCGCAGATCGCCGCGACGACGCGGGCGGTGCCCGAGTCATAGCGATCGCCGACAAAGTCGGGCACGGTGTACTTGCCGAACTTGCGCAGGTACGGGGCCAGCAGCACGTACCCGCCGGTCCAGCCCATGAGGTACACCGACCCGTCGGACCCCATGAAGCTGATCAGCCCGGCCATGGAGATGAAGCTGGCGGCGCTCATCCAGTCGGCGGCGGTCGCCGCGCCGTTGGCGATGGCCGGCACCCCCTGACCCGCCACGTAGAATCCGGCGCTCTCTTTCACCCGCGAGCGCCAGCCGATGTACAGATAAAGCATGAACGTGATCGCGACGAACACAAAGGTCCAGGTGGTCGTCGCATCGGGAACGTCCAGCGGCGCCTCGGGGCCCGGACGGGCATCGGCCAGCAGCATCGTGATCCACTCAGCCATCGTCCGGCTCCTGTCGGCCCGCGCGCATGTGATACTTGCGGTCCAGCCGGTCCATCCCGATCGCATACACGAAGATCAACACAATGAACACGTAGATCGACCCCTGCTGGGCGAACCAGAAGCCCAACGGCAGCGAGCCGATCGTGAACCGGTTGAGCTGCTCGACGAACAGGATGGAGCAGCCGAAGCTCACGACCGCCCAGATGACCAGCAGCACCGCGATGAGCCGGCGGTTGGCCCGCCAATACTCGCGCGCACGCCGCTGCTGCGACGATGAACCGTCCATGAAACGCCTCCAAAGATGTGCGGCTCCCGAGCCGATGTGAAGCGGTAAGCTGAAGCCAACGCCCCGCCCGTGTCAAGGGCGCGGTGTGATGCTGAACGCGCTGGTCGCGCTGAACGCGCTGGACGACGCGGCGCACGTGATGGCCCGGCCGCGGCGGCGGCCGGGCTTTACCCGGACGCCAACCCTAAAGCCCGGCGGCCGCCGCCGCCGGGCACGCGCCGCCGGGCACCCGCCACGCTCAATCAAACAGGAACCCCTCTTCCACGTGATACACCGCCGCGGCCTGCTTGACGTGGTCGCGCACGTACTGCCCCACGTTCGCGTGGTGCGGCCGATCGCGCACCGGGTCCATCTTCGGCCGCGCAGCCCACACCGGCCCGCCGGGCATCAGGTCCGCGGCCTTGAGTTCGTACGACGCCTCTTTGCGCGCCAGCGCCAGGTAGTGCCGCGGCGCCGGGTCGCGGCCGTCCTGCAGGATCACCTTGCTCAGCCGCGCCTGCTGCGCGGCGGACATCGATGGAAATCGGGCCAGCAGATGGAAATGGTTTTCGCACACCGCCAGCGCCACCACGTCGACGCCCTCGCGCTCAAAGCGTGCGATCATCGCGCGGCAGATGACGCGGCGCTGCGGGACCGACAGCTTCACCGGCGGGTGCTTGAGCTTGCTCTTGGCGTATTCGAACAGCGGCGCGAACACGCCCGGTGGCGGGGGGTTGCGGTAGTCGCCTTCGACGTGCTGGTTGTGGTGATAGGTGCGAAAGCCGCGCGGATCGCCGCGGATCCAGGTGCCGTGCGTGCTGCCCACCGCATGATACCCGTTGTGCCACGCGTTGGGGTTGGGGCCGGCGGGCATGAGCAGATTGTAACCGGCGCCGTTGCCCGGCGGCAGCGGCCGCCGGGCTTTAAGTGACATACCGATGGCACTCGAACACAAAGAATCTCCCCCTAAAGCCCGGCCGCCGCCGCGGCCGGGCATCTTCCGCCACCCGCGGCCGGGCATCTTCAGGCCCCCGGGCATCCGCGCGCCACCCCGTTACAATGCCCCGGCCATGACCACGACCGCCCCCCCCACCATCGAAATCGCGGGCCTGCAAACGCGGCTGAAGGTCGGCCTGGAGATCCACGTCGAACTCGCCACGCGCACGAAAATGTGGACCGCCGCGCCCAACGTCGCGCACCCCGAAAACTACGACGCCGGGCCCAATGAGCTGATCGACCCGATCGTGATCGGCATGCCCGGCGTGCTGCCGACGATGAACCGGCAGGCGGTGGCGATGAGCATCCGCGTGGGCCTGGCCCTGGGCTGCCGGATCGCCGCGTGGTGCA
>CAZUHK010000079.1:0-13488 GCA_964620345.1 uncultured Planctomycetaceae bacterium | reverse complement strand
ACAATTACCATCGCGAGGCCGAGGCCCGCTGAACGCACCGAATTCGGATTCCGCATCGATAGCTCCCTCACAGGTGAGTCTCTTCCCAATGTCGGCGGCCGGCACATACCGGCGGCACTTCTCTTCTTCTGTTGCATCGGGAATATGCCAGAAACGCTTGAGTAAATCAAGGCCCCGCCGGCGAAAGGGGTTTGGGGCTTGGCGGTGCGGCGGGCAACGGGTAAACTTGCGCCATCTTGGCCGTGGACGCACCCCACCATCCGAGTCGATCAAGCCAATCTCCGTCGACAACGCCGCGGCGTTGGGGTTTCACGGTGTGAGAGAAGGACCGATTCCCATGCATGGCCAAATTGCGGGGCTTTGGGTTGTGACGCCCTGGCACGAATGCGATGCGAGCTTGGCGATCGCCGCGGCGCGGGCCGGGGCGGCGGGGCTGCTGGATCTGGGCTTGGACACCCCCGCGGCGCGCCGCGCCGCGGAGCTGGCCCGCCTTCGCGATGGCGCGGCCCTGGGGGCCAAGGGGCCCTGGGGCGTGCGATGGGACACCTGGAATCAGCCCGACCGCCGGCCGGCTTGCCTCGGGGAGCTGGCCGAGGCGACCGGCCGCTGGCCGCTGCTGCTGATCGGGGGGCTGGATGACGATGCCGACGCGATGGCCGCCGCGCTCGCTCAGAGCCGGTCGCTGGCCGAGCGGGTGCTGATCGAATGCTACGGCCCCGCCCAGGCCGCGGCGGCCGATGGGCTGGGCTTCGACGGGCTGGTGATCAAGGCCAACGAAGCCGGCGGGCGCGTGGCGAATGACTCGGCCTACATCCTGCTCCAACGCCTGGCCGGCAAGCTGGCCACGCCCTACTACCTGCACGGGGCCCTGGGCCCGCAGGCCGCGGCCGCGGCGCTGCTCGCCGGCGCGTCGGGCGTCGTGCTCGCCGAGGAACTGTGGCTCACCGGCGAAGCGCCGTTCGACGACGCCACCGGCCGCGCCTACGCGCAATACGATGGCAGCGAATCGGCCGACGTCGGCCCCGCGGCGTGCAAGGTGCGGCTGAGCGTGCGTGTGGATCGGCCGTTCGTCGCCCAGGCCCAGCACCGCACCGACGACGATGCCGCCTGGCCCGCGGCCCTGCTCGAGCGCTGGTCCACCCCGGCCGATGCCGCCGACCGCCCGCTGCCGCTGGGCCAGGGCATCGCGCTGGCCGGCCGCCTTGCCGACCGCGGCGTCACCGTCGCCGGCGTGCTGGACCTGTACCGCGACGCCGTCGATCGCCAGTGGGCCAGCGCCCCCGAGCAGCCGGCGCTGGCGCCCGACAGCCCGCTGGCCCAGTCCCACGGCACGCGGTACCCGATCGTCCAGGGGCCGATGACGCGCGTCAGCGATGTGGCGCCCTTCGCCAAAGCCGTGGCAGACCATGGCGCGCTGCCGATGCTCGCGATCGCGCTGATGGGCGGCGACGAGACCGCGCAACTGCTGCATGACACCGCCGAATTGCTCGGCGATCGGCCCTGGGGCGTGGGCATCCTCGGCTTCGTGCCGGCCAAGGTGCGCCAGGCGCAGATGCAGGCGATCGGCCGGCACCCGCCCCGCTGGGCGCTGATCGCCGGCGGCCGACCCGCCCAAGCCCGCGAATTCGAGCAGATGGGCACCGGCGCCTACCTGCACGTCCCATCGGCGGCGTTGCTCAAAACGTTCCTCGATGGCGGCGCGCGCAAGTTCGTTCTTGAGGGCCGCGAGTGCGGCGGCCACGTCGGCCCGCGAAACAGTCTGCTGCTCTGGCAGCACGCGGTCGACACGCTGCTCGAAGCCGAACTCGAAGACCCGCAGAACATCCACGTCCTGTTCGCCGGGGGGGTTCATGACACGCTCTCGGCCGCGATGGTCGAGGTCATCGCCCGCCCGCTGGCCGAGCGTGGCATCAAGGTCGGCGTGCTGATGGGCACCGCTTACCTGTTCACGCCCGAGGCCGTGGCCACCGGCGCGATCAGCCAGACCTACCAGGATCAATCCATCGCCTGCGGCGACACCGACCTGCTGGAAAGCGCCACCGGCCACGTCACCCGCTGCACGCGCGGGCCGTACTCGCAGCAGTTCCAGGCCGCCCGACGCAAGCTGATCGACGCCAACGCCTCGACCGACGAGATGCGGCTGGAACTGGAGATGCTCAACGTCGGCCGCCTGCGCCTCGCGGCCAAGGGGCTCAAGCGACAAAGCACCCCCACGCCCGACGCGCTGCCCGACGCCGGCGGCGATGAACGCGCCCGCCTGCAGCGGCGCGGCGAGCAACTGGTCAAGGGCAAGCTCGTGCCGGTCGATCCCGAAACGATGGCCCGCGAGGGCATGTTCATGATCGGCCAGGCCGCGGTGTTCCATGAAGCGACCACGCCCATGGCCGACCTGCACCGCCGCGTGAGTGAAGACGCGGTTGCGCTGTCGCGCAACGCCCCCCGGCCGCGTGCGTTCGGGCTTCGCGACGCCGACCGGCCCGACGGGCCCGGCGAGCCGATCGCCATCGTCGGCATGGATTGCGTGTTCCCCGGCTCGCCCGACCTGCCGAGCTACTGGCAGAACATCGTCAACGGTTTTTCAGCCATCCGCGAGGTCTCGCCGGACCGGTGGGATCCGGCCGAGCTTTACACCCCCGACCGGCTCTCGCCCGACCGGGCCTACTGCAAGTGGGGCAGCTTCCTCGAGCCCCAGCGGTTCGATCCGGTGCGCTATCGGATCCCGCCCCGGGCCGCGCGGCAGGTCGAGCCCAGCCAGTTGCTCGCGCTGGAGCTGGCCCGCCGGGCGCTGTGCGACGCGGGGTACGACCGCCGGCCGTTCCCGCGGCAGCGGACCAGCGTGATCTTCGGCACCAGCGGCATCCACGACGTGGGCACCGCCTACGCGGTGCGCACGATGTTCCGCCATTACGCGGGGCGCATTCAGGGCACGTCGCGCCGGGCGTACGACGAGGCGCTGGCCCAGCTTGCGCCGAGCTTGCCCGAGTGGTCGGAGGACAGCTTCCCCGGTTTTCTGCCGAACGTGATCGCCGGGCGCGTGGCGAATCGGCTGGATCTGGGCGGCACCAACTGCGTGGTAGACGCCGCGTGCTCCAGCGCCCTGGCGGCGCTGCACACGGGCATCGCGGGGCTGCGCAACGGCACGATGGACGTGGCGCTGGTCGGCGCGGTGGACTGGTCGAACAACGCCTTCACATTCATGAGCTTCGCCAAGACCCAGGCGCTGACGCCCGCCGGCGTGTCGCGCCCGTTCGACGCCGGGGCCGATGGGATTCTCCTGGGCGAGGGCGCGGGCGTGGTCGTGCTCAAGCGATTGGCCGACGCCCAGCGCGACGGCGACCGCATCTACGCGACCATCCGCGGCATCGGCTCGTCGAGCGACGGCCAGGCCCGCTCGCTCACCGCGCCGTACCCCGAGGGTCAGTCGCTGGCCCTGCGCCGCGCGTACGCCGACGCGGGCGTCGAGCCGCGCACCATCGCCCTGCTCGAAGCACACGCCACCGGCACCGCGGTGGGCGATCGCTCGGAGATCGAAGCGGCGACGGGCGTGTTCGGCGAGGGGCACGACGGCGAGCCGTACTGCGCCGTGGGGTCGGTCAAGTCGATGATCGGCCACGCCAAGAGCGCCGCGGGCATCGCCTCGCTGATCAAGACCGCCCTGGCGCTGCACCAGCGCACGCTGCCGCCGACGCTCAACGTCGAGCAGCCCAACCCCGCGCTGGCCGCCCCCGGCTCGCCGTTCTACGTCAACACCGCGGCCCGGCCCTGGTTCCACGCCGACGAGCACGCCCCCCGCCGCGCCGCGGTCAGCGCGTTCGGCTTCGGCGGCACCAACTTCCACGTCGTGCTCGAAGAAAACGCCGACCCCGCCGAGGCCCGCCGGGCCCACTTCAGCCCGCGCCCGGCCGAGCTGTTCGCCTTCGCCGCCGAGTCGCGCGATGCGCTGCGCGATCGAATGATCACGCTGCGCGATCGCCTCGGCGCCGGCCCGACGCCGCGCCTGGCGCAGCTCGCTCGCAGCGTCGTGCACGACCTGCCGGCGACCCGCAACGTACGCCTGGCGCTGATCGCCGAGTCGCTGGACGACCTGCGCGACAAGCTCGAGCGGGCGGTCCGGGCCCTGGGCAACGATGGCGACTTCGAGCATCCCACGGGCATCTACCTCAGCGACGCCCAGCCGGCCTCGGCCGAGCAGGTGGCCTTCCTGTTCCCCGGCCAGGGGGCTCAGCGGGTGAACATGCTGGCCGACCTGATGCGCGACTGGCCCGGCGGCGTGGCGCTGTGCGAGCAGGCCCAGCGGTGGGTGGCGGACCTGCTCGACTGGCCGCTGCACAGCCGCATCTATCCCCCGCCGACCTTCGACACCGAGGCCGCCAGAGCCCAGCGCGAGGCGATCAACGACACCCGCGCCGCCCAGCCGGCGATCGGGCTGACCTCGCTGGTCGCGATCGACGTGCTCGAGGCGTTGGGCCTGCGCCCCGCCGCGGTGGCCGGCCACAGCTACGGCGAGTACGTCGCCCTGTGCGCCGCGGGCGTCTATTCCCGCCGCGACCTGATGCGCGTCAGTGCCAAGCGCGGGCAGGCGATGTACGCGGTCGGCCGCGACAAGCCGGGTGCGATGGCCGCGGTCTCGGCCGACGCCGACGCGGTCCGCCGTGCGATCCATGAGCTGAACCTCGACGTGTACCTGGCGAACATGAACGCCCCGCAGCAGACGGTGATCGCCGGGGAGTCGGCCGCGATCGACTTGGCGGTCGAACGCATGAGCGCCACGGGGCTGACCGTCCGACGCATCGCGGTGACCGCGGCGTTTCACAGCCCGCTGGTCGCCGAGGCCGCGGCCAAGCTCGATCACGACCTGGAAGCGGTCGATTTCCACGAGCCACGCCTGCCGATCTATTCCAACGCCAGCGGCGGGCCGTACCCGACGCGGACCGGCGCGATCCGGCAGACGATGGTCGAGCACCTGGCCCGGCCGGTACGCTTCGTCGAACAGATCCAGGCGATGTACGACGCGGGGTCTCGCGTGTTCATCGAGGCCGGGCCGGGGCGGATCCTCACCGGCCTGACCGGGCGGATCCTGGGCGACCAGCCGCACGCGGCGATGTCGCTGGATCATCCGGGTCAATCATCGTGGCTGCCGCTGGGTCGGCTTGTTGCCCGGTGCTTCGCGCTGGGCCTGGACGTGAAGGTTGCGACGTGGTTCGCCGGCCGCGGGCTTGATACCATTGGCGTCGAGGCGCTGCTGGATCGGGAGCAGCAGCAGGGACAGATCAAGCCGACCGACATGATGCTTACCGCCAGCCGCGTCCGCCCGGCCCAGGAGCCGGCCGAGCCCACGCCGGAGCCGCGGCCGAGCGAGTCGCCCCCGCCGCCGGCCGCCCCGACACCGCGAAAGACCGAGGCAATCGCCATGAGTGCTTCTGACCAACCCCCCCAGCCCACGCCGACCGCGCCGGCCGTGCCCCCGCCGGCCGCCGGGCAATCGGTCGATCAGTTCCAGCAGACGATGAACCGCTGGCTCGAATTGCAGCAGCAGTTCCTTCGCCTCCAGGAGCGGGTGATGACCGGCCAGGCGTCGGGGCCTGCGCCGTCGTCGCAGTCGCCAGCGGCCGGTGCGGCGCACCCCGCGGGGCCGCCGCCGGCGTTCGATGATTTTTCATCGCTGCCGACCGGCCAGGCCCCCGCGATCCCCGGCATGCCCGATGCATCGATCCAGGCCAGTCAGCCGGCCGCCGCGACCGACCCTGCGCCCGCCGCGCCGCCGGTCCCAGCCCAAGCGCCCGCACCCGAGCCGGCCGCGCCCAGGCCCACCGACCTCGCCGCGACGGCGGACGCCGGCCAGGCCCCGCCCACCGCGGTGTTCAAGCAGGACTTGCTCCGCGAGGTCAGCCGATGCACGGGCTACCCCGAAGACATGCTCGAGCTCGACACGCCGCTGGAGTCGGGCCTGGGGATCGATTCGATCAAAGTCATCGAGATCTTCAGCTCGCTCAAGGGCTACCACCACCTGCTCATCGATGAAAACCAGGACGAGGAGGAGGCGCTGGCCGCGTTTGCCGAGCTCAAGACGCTGGGCATGATCGTGGACCAGTACGACCGCCGGCGTGGGGCGCTGGCCGCGGGGTACACATCGGCCCCGGCGAAGCCGACCGCGCCATCGAACGGTTCGGCCGCCGCTGAATCGACCGCCGCCCCGGCGCCGGGCAACGGCACGCCGCGGCTCGAACCGCAGGTGCCCGAACCTCAAATGCCCCGGCCGGTGGAGAGCGGCGCAAACCCTAAGATCGCCGCGGTCGATGACCGCGGCGCGACACCCCCGCCGCCCCCCGCCGCGCCCGTCGAGCGCTGGGTGTTGCAGCCCGCCGCCGCCCCGCTGGATGACGACGCCCAGGCCGACTTCGACGACGCGCGCCAGAACATCGCCAGCGATCGGTTGATCGTCCTGCTCGGCCAGCACGATGAACTCAGCGGCGCGGTGCTGACCGCGCTGGATTCGATGGGTCTGCCCGCGGCGCACCTCGCCCACGGCCCGGCCGCGGCGAAGGTCGGCCCCCACCGCTACGAGGCCGATTTCGACCACGCCGACTCACTGACCCAGGCCCGCCGGCTCATCACCGAGCATCAGCCCCAGCCCGTGGCGGCGCTGGTGAATCTCACCGGCCTGGATCCGGAGCTGGCCGACGACCAGGCCGAGCTACTGACCACGCGCCTGCTGCACGCGGCGCGGGCGTTCGAGGATGACTTCCAGGCCGCGGCCAAGCGGGACGGCGGGCTGGTGGTGAACCTCACCGCGCAGGGCGGGCAGTTCGGCCTGGGCGAGGGGGCGAGCGACTCGCTGCCCCAGGCCGCGAGCGTGGGGTTCTTCAAGTCGCTGGCGCGCGAGTGGCGCGGCGTGCGGGTGCGCAACGTCGACCTCGACGCCCACGCCGACACCCAAGCGCTGCTCGCGGCGCTGGGCCGGGAGCTGATGGCCGACGATGCGCTGGAGGAGATCGGCTTCAACGACGCCGGGCGCTGGCGGATCGACATGGCCGAGCAGCCGACCGACGCGACGGCCCTGCGGGCCGACCTTGACGCCCGGAGCATCGTGCTTGCGACCGGCGGGGCACGGGGCATCACCGCGCACATCCTCCGCCGGCTCGCCGAACGAACCGGCGCGACGATGCTGATCGTCGGGCGCACGCCGCTGACCGACGCCGCGGCCGAGCCGGCCGGGGTACGCGACCTGACCGACGCCGCGGCGCTGCGGGCGGCGCTGATCCGCCGCGCCGCCGACGCCGGCTCTCGCCCCCAGCCCCCGGCGATTGAGGCCGCGGTCTCGCGGCTGATGCGGGCCCGCGAGGTGCGGGCGAACCTCGACGCGATCCGCGCCGCCGGCAGCGCGGTCGAGTACCACGCGCTGGACATCAGCGACGCCGGGCGATTCGCCCAATGGCTCGATGCGGTGTACGACAAGCACGGCCGCATCGACGTGGTGATCCACGGCGCCGGCCAGCTTCGCGACGGGCCGGTGCACAGCAAGACCGCCGACGCGGTGGCCGATGTGTTCGCCAGCAAGGTCACGCCGGCGCTGGTGCTGGCGCGGAAGCTGCGGCCGGATTCGCTCAAGCACTTGGCGCTGTTCGCATCGGTCGCCGGTCGTTTCGGCAACGCCGGTCAGAGCGACTACGCCGCGGCGAACGAGTGCCTCAACGCGCTGGCCCGCCGGCTGGACCGCGCCTGGCCGGGGCGGGTGGTGGCGATCAACTGGGGCCCGTGGGACGCGGGCATGGTCAGCGATGGCCTGAAGACGGCCTACGCCCGGCGTGGCATCGAGTTGATCCAGCCCGAGCGCGGGGCCGAGGCGTTCTGCGCCGAATTGTGCTGCAACGGCGCGGCGCCGCCGCAGGTCGTGCTGGCCTGCACCGCGCGCGCGTTGCAGCAGGCGTCGGCCCCGCCGGCCGACCGGGCCGCCGGCGTCGCCGCGGGGAGCGGCGGCCATGGCTGAGTCGCGCGACGTCGCCATCGTCGGCATGGCCGGCGTGTTCCCGGGCGCGCCCAACGTCCGCCGCTATTGGCGCAACATCGTCAACGGTGTGGACGCGATCGACCATCGCCCCGCCGCCCGCTGGCGCGGGATCGATTACCAGCAATTCGACGAAGGCCACGAGAGCCGCATCGACACCATCCGCGGCGGGTTCATCGACGAGCCGTACTGGTTCGATCCGCTGCGGCACAAGGTGATGCCCAACATCGCGCGCTACGGCGACGCCGATCAGCTCGTGCTGCTGGACATCGTCGCCGACGCTCTGGCCGACGCCAACGTGCCCGACGGCGACGCGGTGCGCGAGGCGACGGACCTGATCGTCGGCCGCGGCGGCTACGCATCGAGCAAGATGGTCGAGCTGTACCTCCGCGTCGAAGGCATCGAGCGCACGCTCGATTTCCTGGTCCAACGGGGCGAAGCGATCACCCCGGCCCAGCGGGAGCAACTGTCCGGCCGGATGCGCCACACCTTCCCGCCCTACCAGGCGGACGTGCTGGCTTCGAGCATTCCCAACTTCGCCGCGAGCCGCGCGGCCAACCGGCTGGACCTGGGCGGCGCGGCGTACATCGTCGACGCCGCGTGCGCCTCGTCGCTGCTGGCGGTCGAGCAGGCGATTCAACGCCTGCGTGACCGGCGGTGCGAGCTGGCCGTGGCCGCGGGCTGTCACTTCGCGCAGTACGCGCCGTTCTGGGCGCTGTTCGAGCGGCTGCGGGCGATGTCGCCGTCGGGCATGATCCGCCCGTTCAGCGCCGAGGCCGACGGCCTGCTGATGGGCGAGGGCGCCGGGGCCGTGGTGCTCAAACGCGCCGACGCCGCGGCCCGCGACGGCGACCGGGTCTACGCGATCATCAAGGGTGCGGGCTCGGCCAGCGACGGCCGCGCCGCCGACGTGCTGGCCCCCGCCACGCAAGGCCAGCAGCGCGCCCTGCGACGCGCCTACGACGATGCACAGATCGACCCGGCCACGCTGGGCTACCTCGAAGCCCACGGCACCGGCACCGCGCTGGGCGATCGCACGGAACTCGCGTCGATCCGCGCGTTCTTCGGCGACAGCCCGACCGAGTACCCCACGCGGGCGATGGGGTCGGTCAAGTCGATGATCGGCCACCTCATGCCCGCCGCGGGCATCGCGGGCCTGATCCGCGCGGCGCTGGCGCTGTCGAACAAAATCCTCCCCCCGAGCTTGCACTGCGAGCGGCCGCGTGGCGATCTGGCCGGCGCCCCGTTCTACGTGAACACCACCGCCCGGCCGTGGATCAACGACCCGCGAAACCCGCCGCGCCGCGCGGGGGTCAACGCGTTCGGCTTCGGCGGCATCAACGCGCACGTCGTGCTCGAAGAGGTGCCCGAACCGGTCGAATCACGAACCAGCGTGCTGATGCCCCGGCCGGTGCGGCCGATGGTCGATCGGCCAAGCGAGCTGCTGCCGTTCGCCGCCGACACGCGCGCCCAACTGGTCGCGCAAGTGCGCCGCGCCGCGGCGTTCATCGAGGGTGATCGCACCGAGTGGGCATTGGAAGACCTGGCGTTCACGCTGACCGCGGGGTTGGGTGCCGATCACAAATCGTATCGCCTGGCCGTGCTCGCGACGTCCCTCGACGCTCTGGCCGGCCGGCTCGCGGAGATCGCCGACCAACTCGACGCCGGCACGCTCAAGCCCGACCCGGTGAACGGGGTCTACCCGCGGCTGGACAGCCCGGCCGAGACCGGCAAGGTCGCGGCGATCTTCCCGGGCATGGGCTTCCCCGGCGTGTACGGCGAGTACGCCGAGCACCTGCTGACCATGGCGATGCACTGGCCGACGGCCCGCGTCGTGCTCGACCTGGCCGAGGCCCGCGATCGACACCCCGAAGACCCGTATCCGACGAGCTTCCAGCTTGTTCCGCCGCCGCACGTGGGCGACGAGGCACGCCGGCACATGGGCCGACGCTTCGCGCGGTTCCTGGACAACAAGCTGGCGCAGGCGCCCGACCTGGAGAAGCCGCCGCCGCCCGACGATCGGCTGTTGACGTTCATGGGCCTGCTGGTGAGCAACTGGCTGCATTGGCAATCGGTCTGCGCGCTGGGCGTGAAGCCGGACATGATCTGCGGCCAGTCGCTGGGCGACGTCAACGCGCTGTGGGCCGCGGGCTTGAGCGACTACCCCACCTCGCTGCAACAGATGTGGCGGATGCTGGACATCTGGTTCCCCCATCACCACCTGGGCCGCATGGGCTTCGTCGCCTGCACCGAGCAGCAGCTCCAGCCGGTGCTCGACGAGGTGGGCGAGGTGTGGATCGCGATCCACGGCGCGCCGCGATCGATGATCATCGCCGGGGCGCACGAATCGGTGCGGCAGGTGCTCAGCCGCATGCGCCAACAGGGCGTGCTGGTCGCGGGCCTGCCGTACGCGCCGATCCACACGCCGCGCATGGCGATCCTGCGCGAGCACCTGGAGGGCTTCATCGAAGAACAACCGCTGGGCGACAGGCCGGCGGCGACGATCTACTCGGCGGTGCACGTGGCGCCGCTGGACAGCGACCCGGAGCAGATGCGGCGGACGCTGTGGTCGAACCTCACGCACACCGTGCGCTTCTGGCAGACGCTGCGCAAGCTCTACGACGACGGGGCGCGGGTGTTCGTGCAGGTCGGCGGGGGCACGCTTTCGTCGACGCTCAACGCCACGCTCGATGAACCGGACCTCACCAGCGTCGAGACCGATGTGGAACATCAGCACCCGCTGACGCAGATTCAACGCGCCGCGGGGCAGATGTTCGCCCACGGCATGAAGATCGACGCCTCGGCGCTGTTCCGGTGTCGCGAGCCGCGCCCGCTGGACCTGGACCGGCCGGCCGAGGCGCCGCCGCGCCCCGCGTCGCACGTGGCGCTGGCGCTGTACCGGCCGCCGTTCGTCGCGGACGATGGTGCGGCCCAGCCGGCCGACGCGCCGCCGGTCGCCGGCCCAGCCGGCGACGCGCCGACTTCGCCGCTGCCGCTGGTCGGGCGCATCGTCGAGCACGAGCCGGGCCGGCGAATCAGGACCGTGCGCCGGCTGAGCGTCGAGCACGATCGATACCTGGAAGACCACACCTTCGTGCCGGCACGAGGCGTGAAGCCGACCGCCCAGCGCATGCCGGTGTTGCCGATGACTTTCGCCATCGAAGCGATGGCCCAGGCCGGGGCGCACCTGGCGCCGGGGATGGGGCTGGTGGGCTTCGACTCGATCCGCGCCCATCGCTGGATCGACGTGCCCGAGGCCGGCTGGGTCGACCTCACGCTCGAAGCCCGCGCGATCGAGCGCGACCAGGACAGCGTGATCGTCGAAACCCAGGTCCATGCCGACGGCGAGCTGAAGACGATCGGCCGGGCCCGCTTCGCCCGCGGCTATCGCGAAGAGCTGACGCTGCCGTTCACCCCTGCCCAGAACGTGCATCGCCTGCCGACCTCGACCGACGAACTGTACCGCGGCGGTTACCTGTTCCACGGCCCGCGGTTCGCGGCCCTGCGCGGCGACCTGGCGCGCGGCGACGGCGTGATGTTCGGCCACGCCGTGGTGCCCGAGACAGCCGACCTGTTCGCCGGCAACCCCGCGCCGCGCCTGTTGACCGATCCGGTCGTGCTCGATTGCGCCGGGCAGGTGCTGGGCATGTACATGGTCGGCACGGACTATTACATGCTGCCGGTCGGCGTCGAGCGGATCGAGCTGTACCAGCCCACCCCGCCGCCGGGCACGCGCGTGCCGATCCGCGTGCAGTTCAAGCGCCTGGACATCGCCGCGCGGCACGTGTCGGGCATGATGGAGATCGGCGACGGCCGCGGCGGCGTGTGGATGCGCGTCGACGGCTGGCAGGACATCGTCTTCCCCTGGAGCCGGCCCATGCTCGCGACCACGCGCGACCCGTGGAACGCCACGCTGGCCCACGTGATCGACACGCCCGGCGCCGGCGATGCCACCGTCGTCGCGCTGCCGGCCGTGGTATTCCGCCACGCCCAGCTCAACTGGATCGGCCGCACGTACCTCACGCACGATGAATTCGCCGCGATCCGCCGCGACCAGCCCGACGCCAAGGCCCAGCGGCAGGTGGTGATGAGCCGCGCCGCGGCGAAGGACGCCGCACGCCTGCACCTGGCCCACCGGCCCGACGCCCGGCCGATCCACCCGGCCCAAATGCGCGTCGAGCATGACAGCGCGGGCCGGCCGGTCCTTCGCCATGTCGACGGCGCGGTCGCGATGCCGCACGTCAGCGTTGCCCACAAGCCGCAGATGACCCTCGCCATCGCCGCCGATCGGCCGGTGGGCATCGACCTCGAACCGCTCGACGCCGGTGAAGCGCTCGATCCCGACGTGGTGCTCGACGACAACGAACAGCGCTGGATCAGCGAGCTGGCCGACGCCGACCGCCCGACGATGCTCACGCGGCTGTGGTGCATCAAGGAAGCGGCGGCGAAGGCCGCGGGCACGGGCCTCGCGGGCCGGCCCAAACGCTGGCAGGTGACCGAACTGCACCACGACACCGCCGCGGTGCGCGACCGTGATACCGGCACGCGCTACCGCGTGGCGACGATGCTTCGCGAGCAATGGATGATCGCCGTGGCGCAGGTCGCCTTGGCCGACGCCGCGATGCCCGCAGCGTCCTCACCCCTTGCCTCGCAATCGTGAGCCCGCCGTGCCCGACGTGCCCCCCATGCCGCCCCACCGCCTGCCGATCCGCGTGCTCAATGCGCTGGGCCGGCGCCGTGCCCGGCCGGCGCACGACCCGCAGCGCTGGCTCGACCGCGCCCGCCGCCGCACCGGCTTGAGCGACACCGGCATCGGCCCGATCGACGAACAGCTCGCCCGCATGGCCGAGGACTTCAACGACCACGCCGGCCTCTCACCGTTCGGCCACGGGGTGATGGACAAGCTGGTCACCGGCCTGATCCAGATGCGCATGCGGGTCACCCATGCCCATGCCAGCCGCCCGGACGTGCAGGCCCAACGCATCGAGCGGCCGGTGTTCATCATCGGCGGCCCGCGTACCGGCACGACGCTGCTGTACCGACTCATGGCCGCCAACCCCGCGGCCCGCCCGCTCATGGTCTGGGAGGCCGGCCACCCCCCCCAACGCCCGCTGACCGCCTGTCGACGCATCGCGAAGGTGCGCATCGATCACGCCGTGGTCAATTACCTGATGCCCGAGATGCCAAGCATCCACGAGCTGCGCCCCACCGGCCCGGAGGAAGACATCGTGCTGCTGCTGCGCACGCTGACCACATGGATCCTGCCGCTGATCGCCGCCATGCCGCGCTACCTCGACTGGCTCTGGCACGCGCCCGATGAACGTTTCGTCCAGGCCTATCAGCTTCACAAGCAACAACTCCAGCTCCACCAGCAACGCCGCGGCGGCGGCTACTGGCTGCTCAAGGGCCCGGCCCACCTCAACTGCTTCGGCCACCTGTTCGATGTCTACCCCGATGCCCGCATCGTGCAGACCCAACGCGAC
>CAZUHK010000078.1:0-13754 GCA_964620345.1 uncultured Planctomycetaceae bacterium | reverse complement strand
GGCCCTCGGGCAGCACGTCGTCCATGGCCAAGCCGGACTCACGGATGCAGCGCCGGGTGTCTTCATCCAGCGGCACGGCGCTCTCGCCGCCGGTCGCGGCCCTGCGGCGTCGGTTGTATCGCTTGAGCAGGTTTTTGATCGTCCGGCCCTCGGCGCCGGTGATCGTCGCCGGTTGCCGCACCGCCGCGGCCACCACCTCCTGGCCGATCACGATGATCCGCAGGTCCTCGCCCTCGACCATCTGCTCCAGCAGCACCGGGTCGCTGATGGTACGGGCCAGCGCGATCGCGCGGCGCATCGCCGCGGCGTCGGTCACATCCACCGTGATGCCCTTGCCCTGCTCGCCGCGCGCGGGCTTGACGACGATGTGCTTGTGCGTTTGGAGAAACGCTTCGTCCTCCTCGTCGTCGACCGCCACGGCCTGGGCGGGCACGCGCAGCTCCGCCGCCTGGAGCACGCGCCGCGTCAGCCGCTTGTCGTCGCAGCGCGTCATCGCCACCGCCGAGGTCAGCTCGCTCAGCGATTCGCGACAGGTCACCGAATGCCCGGCGAAGGTGAGCTTGATCAGGCCGTACTCCGCGTCGAGCACGTTGACGTACACCCCCCGCCGCCTTGCCTCCTCGGCGATGATCTGGGCGTAGGGGTTGAGCCCCTCGCTGCCGGTCTCGCGGACGAAGTAGGGCTCGTTGATCTGGTTCTTGTGCTTGACACAGAAGACCGGCACGCGCTGGAAGCCCAGCTTTTCGTACAGGCCGATCGCTTCGGTGTTGTTGTGCAGGACCGAGAGGTCGACGTATTCGCGGCCGAGGTCGAAAAAGTGCTCGACGGTCCATCGCACCAGCGCCTCGCCCAGGCCGGGCACCTGGCAGTCGCGGCCGGTGGCCAGGCACCAGAAGCTCGAGCCGCCCTCGGGATCGTGGAACGCCGCGACGTGGTCCACGCCCACGATCCCGCCGACCACGTTGCCGTCCTCATCCTCGGCCACGAAGTAGGTCGCGATGTCGCCCTTGGTCACCTCGACCAGCTCGTCGGGCGACGGGGCGACCATGCCCCATTCCATGTAAATGCGCCGCAGGCATTTGCCCTGTTCGAGCGTGGTCAGCGTCTTGAGCGACACGCCCGGCACGTCGCGGGCCTTGGCCTCGTACCGGTCGCGCCACAGCCGGTACGTGTGCGATGGATCCAGAAACAGCCGATCGGGCGCCAGCGACAGCACCACGTGCGGGTCACGCAGGTACAGCAGGATGTCGCGCTTGCCCTGCGTCTCTTCACACAGCACGCGCACGACCTCCTGCTGATCGGTGAACGTCTGGCCGAAGATCAGCCGGCCCCAGCCCATGTCGATCGCCACGTCGCGGTCCATCTGGTCCAGCTCCGCTTCGTCGGGCTTGGACCAACTGCGCACCGAGGTCACGTCGAGCCGCTCGGGCAGCGCCTTGGGATCGGGCTTGTCTGTCACGGCGGACTCCCTGGTTGAACGCTTGGTCAATCCAAGTGCGTCTGCAGCCAACGCTCCAGCAGCGCGACCTGCCACAGTTTAGACCCCCGCAGCGGCGTGATGTGATCTTCGGGATTCTCCAGCAATTCCCGCACGTAGTCGGCCTGGAACAGCCCGCGCCGCTTCGCCGCGTCGTTGTGCAGCGTTTGCTTGACCATCGCCAGGTACGGCCCGCGCAAATACTTCAGCGCCGGCACGGGGAAATAGCCCTTGGGCCGATCGATCACTTCCGCGGGAATCACGTCGCGCGCCACCTGTTTGAGAATGTGCTTGCCGCCTTCCTTCTCCCACTGCGCCATCGGGCCGGACTTGAGCGTCCCGGGAATCCTTGCCGCCAGCTCGACCACCTCGTGATCGAGGAACGGCACGCGCGCCTCCAGCCCGAAGGCCATGGTCATGTTGTCCACCCGCTTCACCGGGTCGTCCACGAGCATGACCATCGTGTCCAGCCGAAGCCCCCGGTCGATCGCCGCGTCCGCGCCGCGCTGCGCGAAGTGCGCCTTCACGAACGCCGAGCTGTGATCGTCATTCAGGTATTGCTCGGCAAGCACCCGCTGCATTTCCGCGTGGTCGCGATCGAAGAACGCTTCGCGGTACGTCTCATAGGCATCGTCGGTCTCCAGCAGCGGCGGGTACCAGTGATAGCCGGCGAACACCTCGTCGGCGCCCTGGCCGGACTGCACCACCTTCACGTGCTTGCTCACCTCTTCGCTGAGCAGGAAGAACCCGATGCAATCGTGGCTGACCATCGGCTCGCTCATCGCGGCGATCGCGTGATCGAGGTTCGGCAGCGCCCGCGTGGAGTCCACCTGAATCTTGTGATGCTCGGTGCCGAAACGCTCGGCGATGATGTCGGAGTACCTGAACTCGTTGCCTTCCTCTTCGCCGACGCTCTCGAAGCCGATGCTGAAGGTGTTCAGCCCCTTCTGCCCGGACTCGGCGAGCATGCCGACGATCAGCGATGAGTCCAGCCCGCCCGACAGCAGGCAGCCGACCGGCACGTCGGCGATCATCCGCCGATCGATCGCTTCCTGCAGCTCGTGCTTGAGCCGCTGCTTCCAGTCCTGCTCGCTGTACTTCGCCTCCTCGGCGGTGCGGTCGAACGTGGGCGTCCAGTAGGTTTTCTGCTCGATCTTCCCGCCGGGCTCGATGGTCATCGTGCTCGCCGGCGGCAGCTTGCGGACGCCCCGAAGGAGCGTCCGCGGCGGCGGCACGACCGAGTGAAACGTCATGTAGTAATGCAGCGCCACCGGGTCCAGCGACTTGTCCAGGCCCGGCGTGTCCAGCAGCGCCGGCAGGGCCGAGGCGAACCGCATCCCTCCGGGCGTCTTGGCGTAGTACACCGGCTTGATGCCCAGCCGATCCCGCGCGATGAACACCCGCCCGCTGTCGCGCTCGGCGATGGCGAAGGCGAACATGCCGTTGAACCGCTTCACGCAATCCTCACCCCAGGCGTGATAGCTCTTGAGGATCACCTCGGTGTCGCCGGTCGAGAAGAACGTGTACCCCTTGGCCCGCAGTTGCTTGCGAAGCTGGGGGTAGTTGTAGATCGCGCCGTTGAAGCAGACGCTCAGGCCCAGCAGGGGATCGACCATCGGCTGACGCGCCGCTTCGGACAGGTCGATGATCTTCAGCCGACGATGCCCCAGCGTCACCCCCGGGGCGTGGGCGATGCCCTCGGAGTCCGGCCCGCGGCTGACCATGCAGCGCATCATCGCCTGCACGCCGCCGACGTCCGCGGGGCTGGCGTCGAACGTGATTTCTCCGCAGATGCCACACATACGCTTTTCGCTCCCGATTCGATCGAGTCAAGAAGTATCTCAGTGTAACGCCCCAACCGCAGCAAGTTGTGCGCCACGCGGATCGTGGGGCGTTGGAGCGTCTGGCATCCACACGCCTCACCACCACCCGCGGCGCAACGTGCTGTGTGCCCGGCCGGCGAAGGTGGCCAGCCCATCGCACCGGCAGGGGATGCGGCCCGGCACCCGCGCCGATCGCTGCGCCCTGTCGCAGCGATGCCAGATATCCCGGTCGGCATCGCAACCGCGAGCCGCGCGGCGCGTTAACATGGTTCTGCCATGATCGAACTGATGCCCTTCATCATCATCGCGTTCATCGGCCTGGCGGTCGCCGCGATCGTCTACGGCCATATCCAGGCGAAGAAGCGCCGCGAGGCCCTCGCCGCCTGGGCCAACGCCCGGGGCCTGCGGTACAGCCGCGAGAAAGACCGCGGCTACGACGAGCGTTTCCCCGAGTTCAACTGCCTGCGACAGGGATCCAACCGCTACGCCTACAACATCTGCGCCGGCGAGCTGCGCGGCCGGCACGTCCAGGCGTTCGACTACCACTACGAAACCCACTCGACCGATTCCAAGGGCCGACGCCGGACGCATCACCACCACTTCTCCGCGGTGATCGTCCGGGCGAACCTGCCGCTGAAGCCGCTGATGATTCGCAGCGAGAACATCTTCGACAAGCTCGGCAGCGTGTTCGGGTTCGATGACATCGACTTCGAGTCTGCCGAGTTCAGCCGCAAGTTCTGCGTCAAGGCACCCGACCGCCGCTGGGCGTACGACGTGCTGCACGCGCGGACGATGGAGTACCTGCTCGCCCAGCCGCGCCATTCGATCGAGTTCGACACGCAGCAGGTGATCGCCTGGCGCGGCGGCCGCACCAACGACGCGGCCGGGCACGACGCGGCGATCGAGCTGATCGCGGGCATCCTCGACCGCCTGCCGGACTACGTGAAGCAGCAACAGACCCGGGGGGCGGGGGTGTGAGCTGCTTCATTTCACATGTCGCGGCCAAGTAGACTGGATGGTTTCAGCTGCGAGGTGGTGCTCCCATGATCGAGATCAGTGCAAGCGAAGCGCGGACGCATTGGTCCAAACTGCTCGCCCGCGTGGAGCGGGGCCAGACGCTGACGATCACACGCAACGGCCAGCCCGTTGCGGTGCTTAAGCCCCTGGCCGAGCCGAAACCGGGGGCCGCACCATGAACGGACCATTCATCCCGCTCATCGTTGTCGGCGCGATCGTGCTGATCCCGCTGCTGTGGCTGATCGGCACGTACAACGGTCTGGTCCGGCTGCGGCAGCACGTGCGCGAGTCGTGGTCGGGCATCGACACCGAGCTCAAGCGGCGCTACGACCTGATCCCCAACCTCGTCCAGACCGTCAAGGGCTACGCGGCGCACGAGCGCGAGACGTTCGAGCGCGTCATCCAGGCCCGCCGGCAGGCGCTGGACTCCACCGGCGACCCCGAGCAGCAGGCCCGCGATGAGAATCAGCTCGTGGGCGCGTTGCGTCAACTGTTCGCCGTCAGCGAGGCCTACCCGGACCTCAAGGCCTCGGCCAACTACCTTCACCTGCAGAAAGAGCTGGTCAACACCGAGGACCGCATCCAGGCCGCGCGCCGGTTTTACAACGCCAACGTGCGCGACATCAACACGCGGATCGAAAGCTTTCCGTCGAACATCATCGCGAGCATGTTCGGCTTTCAGCGGCAGCAATTTTTCGAGGTCGAGTCCGCCGTGATGCGCCAGGCGCCGCAGACATCGTTTGGCTGAGGCGCGGCCCGTGTCGAGCGGGCGAGCGATCGGCAAGCGACCGCCCCGACGAATTCATCGGTTGCGTGCATTTGCCTCTTGACCGGCGACGGGCGCGGCGTTATCGTCCCGATCGTGAATGGTGATCCGTTCCGAGCGCATGCACGTTCGGGCGGATTGAAAAGGGAAGTGTGGTGCGTCGCACGCATCGAGGCCGGTCCGGAACGGCCTTGAACCGCTGCGACAACTCCACCGCGGACGCGCCGCCGTGATGGGTGACGCGACCGGCCAACCAAGCCACTGGCGGACCTGCAACGGGTCGGCCGGGAAGGCGGCCGGTCGAAAACCCTCAGCCGGAAGACCTGCCACTCACGCCCAGTTGTGGTGTCCTCGCGATCAGGACGCAATGGGCGGGCACTGAATCCGTCAACGGACCCCGGCTTCAGCAACACTCCGCCTCCCCCATTGCCGCGCGCACACCCGGAAAATCTCGTTTGGGAAGGGTCTTGCACGCCCCGCGCGAATCGGGGCAAGGAGAATCGCATGTTTGGATCGCGACTGATCGCATCGGCTATCGTTATGGGCACACTGGCCTGCTCGGCCGGGGCGGACCTCTGGCAGGCCCACAACACCTCGATCACGCCCGACGTCGTCGTCGGCAGCGGAGATGGCCGGGCTCTGCTGGTGTTGGACCCCAATCTCTCGGACCTCGTCGCCGACACCGCGTTCGTGGAATATCGCTGGGACGTCGCCTCGCAGCCCACGGTGGACCTGGAAGACGTGCTGAACAACGTCGAGGCCACAAGCGTCCGGCTGGCGCTGGAATGGCACCCGAACTTTGATTCCGACGCTGAGGGTTGGGCGCTGTTCGGCCTGGGCTTCGATGTCGATGGCGATGGCCTGGACTACAGCCCCGGCATCCCGCAGGATGCGCCCGGCGGCTTCCCCGGCTCCGAAAACGGCGGCACGAACGACCCTGACGATTGGTACTTCGAGGGCTGGTTCACCAACGGTTTCTGGAGCCAGTGGACCAGCGACGACGGCGAGGCGTGGGCCGCGGCGTTCGGCATCGGCACCGTGGACGTGGGCGATGGCGAGTGGCACGGGCTGAGCTGGGCGCCGAACTTTGCTTCCAGCGAGCCGACCGTGCCGGAACCGGCATCGATAGCGCTGATGGGCCTGGCGGGCCTGGCGCTGCTGTCGCGTCGTCGTCGGCCGGTTGGTTGCCGGCACGGTCGCCGCAAGACCTGCCGCGTGCGGGGCGCGGGGCCGCTGGCGCTGTGCGTGGCCGCGGCCTTGTCGATGGTTTCGCCGGCCTTCGCGGCGGCGACCGCCGATCAGGTCGTCGCGTTCAACCCGGGCACGGAAACCGCTCGCGTCAACAGCGCCGCAGCGTTGGGCGAACCCGACGGGCTGACCGGGGAAAACAGCGGCTTCGGCGCCAACGTGCTCAGCCCGTTCAGCCCCGCCTTTGAAGCCGACGAGATCGTCCGGATGCGCGGCGAGGGGGCGGGCATCACGCTGCGGCTGTCCAACTTCGCCGTCGACACCGCCGGGCCGGAACTCGGCATCATCAGCAACGTCGGGCTGATCGACACCGACTTCCCGAATGGCGAAGCCGGCGATCCCGCCGGAACCTTTTCCGCACCCCGGCAGGCGCAGGTCGAGGTCAGCGAAGACGGCATCGACTTCATCTCATTGGGAACGGTCATCTTCGATCTTCCCGCTGACTTCTATCTGGACGTGACCGACCCGTTCAGTTCAACGCCCGGCTCGACGCCCGCCGACCTCGGCAAGCCGTTCATCGGCTCGCTGTCGGACTTCAACGGTCTGACCTACGCTGAGATGAAAACGCTGCTGGACGGGTCGATCGGCGGGACGTGGATCGACATCGGCCCGGCGGGTCTGTCGCAGGTCGGCTACGTGCGATTCACAACGGTCGCCGACAACGACTTCGATTTCGTGCTCGATTCGTTGCTTGTGGCGGACGCGGCCACGGGCGAGCCGGTGCCCGAGCCGACCACGCTGGCGCTGCTGCTCGGCGTTTTGGGCGTCGCCGCCGTGTCGCGTCGCCGGGGCAACTGCAACTGAGGTGAACGGATCGGCGGGTCGGCCTCGGCCGGCCCGCCGCGTTTGCAATGATTGACCAACGCACAACGCGCCCGGCCAGACCCCTACATGGTTTCACGCTGGTGGAACTGCTGGTGGTGACGGCGATCATCGCGCTGCTGCTGGGGTTGGTTCTGCCCGGCCTCGGCCGCGCCCGGTCCGTCTCGAAACGGGTCGTCTGCCTGTCGAACCTGCGGCAGATGCACCTGGCGTCGGTGATGTATCGCGACGGCCATCGCGGCCGATTCGCCGTTGCTTACTGGTTCGATGCCGGGGCGAGCTATACCTGGGAGATCACCACGCTGGCCGACGGCACGCACGAACCGGGCCTGCTGTGGTCCGGTCAGGGCTCGTTGAAGATCCAGCAGTGCCCCAGTTTCGACGGGCCGGATGCCTGGACCAATGCGCCGTTCACCGGCTACAACTACAACACCAGTTACCTCGGTCGCGGTCAGTGGGAAGACATCCCCGAGCCGGCCTGCATCAGCGACGTGGTAACGCCGACGACCTGTGCCGAGTTCGGTGACGGTGGCTTCGCCGGGGGGGCGAACAAGTTCATGCGCTCTCCCCAGCCGGCACCCGGCGATGCGGGGTTCGCCCAACGCCATGCCGGCGCCCAGGCCTTCCGCCACCTCGACGCCACCAATGCGATGTTCGTCGACGGCCACGGCGAAACCCTCGCCACCAGTCATGACGCCGGCCACCCCGGGGTCGCCGAGGGCACCGGATTTTTGAGCGAAGACAATCAAATGTACGCCACCGACTGACCGCACCGACCCCGCGGAAGGAGCCGCCATGGGCCGCACCGTTTTTTATCAATCCACCGACCAGGGCATGAGCGATCCGATGGGCATGACGGCGCTGCGGTACTGCGGCGTGAGCTACCGCGTGCCGGCGTGCGATCACAACACCATCCGCCAGCTCGAGTGGGAGCGGCCCCCGGCCGAGCTGCTCGAGCCGATCGACCTGCCCGACGGCCGCCGCCTCTCGCCCGATCTCGCCGCGATGGTCGAACGCACCGAGACCATCGACCGCGACACCGGCGACCTGCTGGTGACCTACCGCGTGCCCTGCCGGGCCCAGTAGGGCTGCACCACTCCAAGCGGTTGATCCACGGTATCCCCGCCTCGGCGTGCGCATGATGCATGCGCTGCGCCCATCGCCTATCCTCCGTCACATGGCCACGGCCAAACCCAACTTCATCGTCTTTCTCACCGACGACCAGGGCTACGGCGATCTGTCCTGCATGGGCAGCGCCGACCTGACGACGCCGCACCTCGATGCGCTGGCCGCGGGGGGCGCGCGGTGCACGAGCTGGTACTCCAACTCACCGGTGTGCAGCCCGGCTCGCGCGGCGCTGCTGACCGGGCGCTACCCCGGCAACGCGGGCGTGCGTGCCATCGTCGCCGGCCACCGCACCGCCACCGGCCTGCCGCCGCACGTGCCGACCATCGCCACCGCGCTCAAGCAACACGGCTACCGCACGTACATGACCGGCAAGTGGCACCTGGGCCTGGCCGATCAATGCCGACCGCATCGCCACGGCTTCGATCGGTGGTACGGCTTCCTCGCCGGGTGCATCGATTTCTACAGCCACATCTTCTACTGGGGCATGAACCGGGGCGGCCCGGGACAGAACCCCACCCACGACCTGTGGCTGGACAACCAGGAGGTCTGGCACAACGGCGAGTACTTCACGCACGCGATCACGCGGCAGGCGATCGAGTTCCTGCGCGACGCCCACGAGCGCCGCGAGCCGTTCCTGCTCTACGTGCCGTACAACGCGCCGCACTACCCGATGCACGCCCCGGCCGACTACATGCAACGCTTCGCCCACCTGCCGTGGGATCGGCAGGTGATGGCGGCGATGCTCGCGGCGGTGGACGACGGCGTGGGCGCGATCATGGCCGAGGTCGCCGAGCTGGGCCTGGCTGAGAACACCTGCACGTTCTTCACCTCCGACAACGGCCCGTCGCGCGAGAGCCGCAACTGGCTCGACGGCACGCTCGATCCGTACTACGGCGGCACCACCGGCAAGCTCAAGGGCCACAAGTTCTCCCTCTACGAAGGCGGCGTCCGCGTGCCGGGCGTCGCGCACTGGCCCGGGCGCATCGAAGCCGGGCAGGTGATCGACGACCCCGTCGCGTCGATGGACCTGTTCCCGACGATCCTCACCGCCGCCGGCGGCGATCCCGCGCGGTATGAGCTGGACGGCACCGACCTGCTGCCGCGGTTGAGCCGGGCCCAACCGCTGGCCGCGCGCAGCATCTACTTCGAGATGCGCGGCCAGACGGCGGTGCGCCGGGGCGACTGGAAGCTCGTGCTCGACGGCCAGCTCGTCGAAGGCGACGCCCCGGAGGATTCGGTTCACCTGGCCAACCTCGCCGAGGACATGGGCGAATCGACGAACCTCAATGACGCCCAGCCCGACCGGTGCGCCGAGCTGAAGGCCGACGCCCTGGCGTGGCGCGATCGCATCGAGCGGCGCTGGGCCGAGGAATTCGCACCCGAAGACCACGGGACGACGGCGCACGGATGATGCGCGCCATCCCCATATCGTCCTTCGTGATCGCCTATACTCTCTTCGCGATCGTCGCCCAACGGTACTTTCACGCAACCCCCGTGGTCATCGCGACCACCTGATTCTCGGCCTGGATTATTCATCGGCGTGGCCCAGCGCATCTTTCGGCGCCCCGTAGTGGGTGCCACACCTTGTCCCGAAGGGCGAGGTGCGATGCCGTCCGCACGCCCGCGTCGCCATTGATCGGCCGGGGCGCGATCTGGACAACGATCGGATCTTGTGCGAGAAAAGCGGGCAGAAGTTGCTCCACAGGCCGTTGCAACACCACGCGCCCCATACCGTTTCAACTGGTATTTGATGACCAAGTTAGAACAGACGAATGCTGCTTTCTCACTTCGTTGGTGACTCATCGGGGTCGCTTCATTGACCCGCGGGAAGCCGAACCGATGGCAGTCTTACCGCACACGGCCGCGTTGACGAGTCAGTAGATCAATACGACCACGAGTCGAGTGCCGCCATGCCCGTGCCCCTGCCACCACGCAAGTACCTCGACGCCCAGACGCTGCAGCGGATCGGCAATCTTCAGTTGATCGCCAAGGGCGTGGTCGAAGGCGTGCGCGTCGGATCGCATCGCTCGCCGTTGCGGGGGTTTTCGACGGAGTTTGCCCAGCACCGCCAGTACGTGCCGGGCGACGAGCTGCGTCACATCGACTGGCGCGTGTACGCGCGCACCCGTCGCTATTATCTCAAGCAGTACGAGGCGGAGACGAACTTCACCGCGCACCTGCTGCTTGATGCGAGCCGATCGATGCGCTTCGCATCGGGCGCGGTGAGCAAGCTGGAGTATTCCAAGTTCATGGCCGCGGCGATGGCGTACCTGATCGTCTCGCAGCGCGACTCGGTGGGGCTGGGGGTGTTCGACGATGCGTTGCGGCAGTACGTCGAGCCCAAGGGCACGGTGGAGGTGATCGCGAACATCGCCGGGGCGCTGGAGAAGACGCGCAGCGCCCCGCGGACCGACGTGGCGGGCATGCTGCACGAGTTCGCCCGCCGGCTGAAGCATCGGGGCATCGTGATGCTCTTTTCCGACCTGTTCGATCCGTTCGATGCGTTCGTCGCGGGGCTGGAGCACCTGCGGTTCGTCGGCCAGCAGGTGATCGTGTTTCACGTGCTGGACCCCAGCGAGTTGTCGATGCCGCTGGACGGCTCGGTGCGCTTCCGCGGGCTGGAGGATGAACCGGCGATCGCGGCCGAGCCCAAGCGGATCCGCGCGGCGTACCTGCGTGAGTTGAACGACTGGCTGGTCCGCGTGCGGCTGTCGTGCGAGCGGATGAAGGTCGATTACATGCTGGTCGACACGTCGCGCCCGGTCAGCGCGGCGCTGGGCGCGTACCTGATCGGTCAGCACGAGGGGCCGCGCCGGCGGGCGAGGGGGGCGGTGTGAGCTTCTTCAACGCGATCGGTCTGTGGGGCGGGCTGGCGGCGGCGGGGGTCGCCGTGCCGGTGCTGCTGCACCTGCTGAGTCGGCGGCGGCACCGCGTGGTCGATTGGGCGGCGATGGATCTGCTGCGCCGGGCGCTGCGCCGGCGCTCGCGGCAGGTGAAGCTGGAGAACATCTGGCTGATGCTGCTTCGTTGCCTGGCGCTGGCGATGTTGGCGGTGGCGATGGCGCGGCCGCTGTACCGCGGCGAGGCGGCGGCGTGGCCGGACCAGCCGCGGCGGACCGGCACGCTGATCGCGATCGACGCGAGCTTTTCGATGACGCACGATTCGGCGGCGCCGCGCTTCGAGCAGGCGGTGAACGTCGCCCGCCGGCTGTCGTCGGACATCGAACCCGGCGAACCGGTGACGGTCGTGGCGCTGGCCGAGCAGCCGCGGATCGTGCTGCGGAATGTGCCGTTCGATGCCGAGGGCTTCGAGACCGCGCTGAGCGAGTTGAAGCCGACCGCCCGGCCGCTGGCGCTGGCACCGGCGGTCAGCCGCGTCGCCGAACTGGTGGCCGAGCTGAACACCCCGCGCCGCCGCTGCGTGCTGATCACCGACGGCCAGCGTCGCGACTTCGAGGCGCCCGACGACCTGATCCGGGCGCGGCTGGAGCGCATCGGTCGGGGCGCCGAGCTCCGCATCATCGCGCTGGGCCAGACCGGGGCGGAAAACCTGGCGGTGACCGACCTCGAGCACGCCTCGGGGCGGCTGTCGGCCGGGGGCACGGCGCGGTTCGTCGCGACGGTGCGCCATTTCGGCAAGCGGCCCAGCCGATCGCGCGACCTGGAGTTCATCGTCGACGGCCGGGTGGTCGATCGCCGGCCGCTGGGGTCGCTCGACGCCGATGAGCGGCGGACGGTCACCGCCTACCTGCGGTTGCCGCGTGACGGGGACGTGCCGATCGAGGCGCGGCTCGGGCCGGACAAGCTGACCCTCGACGACGCCCGCCGCCTGGTCGCGCCGGTGCGTCGGCGGGTGCGTGTCACGCTGATCGATGGCGATCCCTCGAAGGTGCCCTACGCCAGCGAGACCGACTTCCTTCAGGCGGCGTTGCGGTCGGCCAGCACGCTCGCCGCGGCCGACACGCTCAGGTGGCGCCGGGTGAACGCCGACAAGCTCCACCGCCTGGACCTGACCAAGGTCGACGTGCTGATGCTGGCCAACGTGGCCGACGTGCCGGCCGCGACGGTCGAACGCCTTCGCTCATGGGTTGATCGCGGCGGCGGGCTGATGATCTACCTGGGCGATCGGATCGACCCGGCCACGTTCAACCGGCGGTGGGCGGTCGATGATGAGCCGTGGCTGCCGGCGTTGCTGGCGGACCTGACGGCGATCGGCGCGCCGGCCGACGCGCCGATGTCGATCGAGCCGGCGCTGCCGGGGCATCGTTTGTCGCGCGTGCTGCAAACCTTGCCCGCCGCGCTGATCGCTTCCACGGCGGTGCATCGCTACGTGGGCCTGCGACCGCTGAGCGATGCGCAGGTGATCTGGCGACTGGCTGGTGAGGGGCCGGCCCTGCTGGTCGAGCGTCCGCAGGGCCGCGGGCGGGTGCTGCTGTTCGCGAGCACGGCCGACCGGGACTGGACCGATCTGCCGGTGTTCCCGATGTTCCCGCTGCTGGTGCATGAGGCGGTGACGCACCTGACCACGCCGCGCCGCGCCCAGCCGTGGGTGGTGGGCGAACCGATCGCCGTGCCGCTGCCCGGCGCGACGGTGGGCGAGGCGCTGGTCGTCATGGGCCCCGATGGCCAGACGCATGAGGCACGGGTCCGGGCCGGTGTCGAGGGGCCGATGGTCGAGTTGACCGAGGCCGACCGGCCGGGCTTTTATGAGCTGCGTCCGCCCGCCGGCCCGCCGCGGCTGGTGGCGGTGAACGTCGACACGGATGAATCCGACCTGACCATGATGACCGACACGCAATGGCAGGCAGCGCTGGAGGGCGCCGGGGCGACCGTCTGGCGCGACGCGACCGCGGCGGGCGCCGCCCGGCCGACGGCGCAGCGCCCGCGCGAGCTGTGGCGGTACGCGTTGCTCGCGGCGATCGCGCTGCTGATTTTCGAGTCGCTGGTGGGCCGGTGGTCCGCGCGTCGCGGCGTGCCGGATGAGCCATCACAGACCACCGCGGCCGCGCACGCGGCGCCGCGGCGCGCCAAGGCGGTGGCGTAGCCATGTGGGCGTGGTTGACCGAGCTCGATGGGGTGCAGCGCGTCGACGACGTGCGGCTGGGCCTGCGCGCCGCGTGGCCGGCGCTGGCCGTGCTGCTGGTCGTGCTGGGGGCGGTGGCGCTGGGGTTGTCGCTATACATCGGCTACCGGCGTGTGGCGCCGCGGCTGCGGTGGGTGCTGGCCGCGACGCGCGCAACGCTGGTGGCACTGCTGGTTGTGCTGCTGTTCGAGCCGGTGCTCACGCTCGACGCGCAGGTCGTGCGGCGTTCGACGCTGCTGGTGCTGATCGATGGCTCGGCGAGCATGAACATCGCCGATGCCCGCACCGCCGGCGAAGACGTGCGCCGCGCCGCGATGGCGGCCGGTCGCATCCGGCTCGACCAGCCCGACGCCGACGTGCCCGTGCGGCTCCGCCAGCAGTTGGGCGAGC
>CAZUHK010000077.1:0-13802 GCA_964620345.1 uncultured Planctomycetaceae bacterium | reverse complement strand
GCCGCCGCCGCGGGGTCGAGCGGCAGGTCGTGCTGATGGTCGTGCTGCTGGCGGGCATGCTCGCGCTGTGGGCGGTGACCAAACAGCAGCGCGACGGCCTGCGGCTGCAGGCCACGGCCCTGCAAGGCCAGCTCGACGCCGCCCGGGGCCAGCTCACCGAGGTGAGCAAGCTGCAGCAGGTCGAGCAGTTGCTCAGCCGCCAGCTTCGCGTGTACGACCAGATCGCCCGGCCGATCGGCTTCCATCAGATCAACAGCGCCCTGGCCGCGCTCACGCCCGAGCCGGTGTTCCTCAAGGACCTGGAGGCGAAGGTCGCGACGGTGCGCGAGACGATCAACGTGCCCGGCCAGACCGATTCGTCGGGCCGACCCGTCACGCGCGTCGAATCGCACGAGCGGGTCAACATCATCGTCCGCGGCACGGCGCCGTCGAACGTGGAGATCGCCAACTACGTCGGCCGCCTGGCCGGCAGCAGCTTGTTCCGCGACGTGAAGATGATGCACTCGCGTCAGGTCACGATGGACGACGCGATCACCCGCCAGTTCGAGATTCACATGCAGGTGCCGCTGGACCGGGATTACCGCGTCGAGCTGGCCGACCAGGAGGTGGCCCATGCGGGCGAGTAAGTCGCAGGTTCGCTTGGCGTCGATCATCGCGATCGCCGTGGCCGTTTACGCGGCGCTGGCCTGGTGGCCGCTGATGCGCGACATCCAGCGGACGCGCCAGCAGATCGCCACGGGCGAAAAGGAGCTGGGCATCACCCGTGGCCGGACCGACGGGCTGGCGCAACTGGCTCACCGCGTCGACCAGCTTCGTGCCCGCAGCGCGATGAACAACAAGGATATCCCCGCCTCGGCCGAAGTCGCCGGCGTGCTGCGGCAGCTCTCGCTGGAGATCGAGGCCGCGTCGCTCACCGGCCAGGGCATCTCGACTCGCGAAAGCCAGAAGCGCGACGAGGTGATCGAACTGCCGGTCGAACTGTCCTTCGCCGGGCCCAGCACGGCGGTGTTCGGCTTCGTCGAGCGGATCGAAAACATGCCGCGGCTGATCCAGGTCGATTCGATGCAGATCCAACGCAACGCCGACAAGGGCGGCACGGTCGACGCGGCCGTACGCCTGCGGACGTTCTTCAGCCCCGGACAGGAGGGCCGCTCATGAGTCGCTGGCGGCAGATGAAGACCGAACTGTTGGCCGACAAGCGTAAGCTGGGCCTGGGCATCTCGCTGCTGGCCGTGGCGCTGCTGCTGTGGGGCCGGCTGCTGCTCAAGGATGTGCCGCGCACCGCGACGGCCGACCCCGACGCCACGGCCCAGACCACCGACGAGGCGACGAACACGCCCGCCGGCTTCGACCGGCCCGATGAGGCCGTGGTCGTGGTGCCGATGTACGGCCCGGTCGAGCGCGACCTGTTCGCCTTCGATCCGACTTTCTACGAACGGATCGAACAACCCGAACAAACCGTCCAACCCCAACCCAAGTCGGACCCCGCATCGGCCGATGCAGATACCAGAGAACAACAGCTTCGGGCTTCGGTGCTGATCGAGTCGCGGAAGCTGACATTGCAGAGCACGCTGCTGGGCAAGACCTCACGGGCCATGATCAACGGCGTGCTGCTGGAGCCGGGCGAAACGATCGGCGGTTTCGAACTCAAGCAAGTGAGAACGCGGCAGGTGACACTGGTTCGACACGGAATTGAAGTCGTGCTCGAGATGTAACCGAACACGCTCGACGAACCAGCGCATGCCGACCCGCCGACGCGCGGGAAACATCACAGGAGTGTGGGCCAATGCATCTTCAGTCAATCCCCATGTGGACCGCAGCTTTTTTTATGGCCGCGGGGTCCGTTTGTAGTGTCTCGGCAATCGGGGCGCCGCAGGACGACGATCGGCCGGCGACGCTCGAAGAGGGCGTGAGCGTCACCGACTACGACACCGTCTCGCTCAACGTGCAGAACACCGACCTGTCCCAGGTGCTGCAACTGCTGAGCATCCAGGCCAAGCGCAACATCGTGCCCAGCCCCAAGGTCGAGGGCAAGGTCACGGCCAATCTGTACGACGTGACCTTCTACGAAGCGCTCGACGCCATCCTTCAGCAGAACGGCAGCGGGTACAAGGAGAAGGGCGATTTCATCTACATCTACACGCTCGAGGAGCTTCGGCAGATCGAACAGGCCGAACGCAAGCTCGCCTATCGCGTGGTGAAGCTCAACTACATCACCGCGTCCGACGCTTCGACGTTCGTCACGCCGCTGCTTTCGAGCGCCGGGTCGATCGCGATCTCGGGCAACGTCTCGGTCGGGTTCCAGCCGACGCTGTCCGACGGCGGGGCCAACAGCTACGCCCATTCCGATACGATGGTCGTTCGGGATTACCAGGAGAACATCGACGAGATTCTCAAGATCGTCGAGACGCTGGACACGCGGCCCAAGCAGGTGCTGGTCGAGGCGACGATCCTCAAGGCCGACGTGACCGAGAACAATGCGTTCGGCGTGGACTTCTCGATCCTGACCAACCTCGCGGTCGATGCGTTCGCCAACCCGCTCAATGCGGTGACCGACCTGATCAACGGCACGGTGCAGCCGGCCGACACGACCGCCGCGATCACCAGCGGCGTGGGCAACGTCGCCAGCGGCCAGGGCGGGCTGAAGGTGGGCGTGGTGACCAACAACGTCGCCGCCTTCATCCGCGCCCTCGACAGCGTCACCGACACCACCATCGTGGCCAATCCCAAGCTGCTGGCGCTCAACCGGCAGAAGGCCGATGTGCTGATCGGTGAAAAGATCGGTTACCTCTCGACCACCGCCACCGCGACCGCGACGACGCAGACCGTCGAGTTCCTTGACACCGGCACCCAGCTCACGCTGCGGCCGTTCGTGTCTGACGATGGCTACGTCCGCCTCGAGCTGCGCCCGCAGATCAGCTCGGCGCGCATCCGCGATGTCGTGCCCGGCACCGACACCTCCGCGGTCACCATCCCCGATGAGATCACGCAGGAACTGACCACCAACGTGATGGTCCGCGACGGCCAGACGGTCGTGCTCGGCGGGCTGTTCAAGGAAGAGACGACCATCGCCCGCGACCAGATCCCGTTGCTGGGCGACGTCCCCATCGCCGGCGCCGCGTTCAAGGGCAAGGACGACACCATGAGCCGCGCCGAGGTGATCTTCCTGATCACCCCGCACATCGTGCGCGACAAGGCGCTGTACGCCGCGGGCGACAGCGCGAAGGACGGCGTGGAGATGGCGCGCATCGGCGCTCGCGAGGGGCTGCTGCCCTGGAGCCGCTCCAAGATGACCGCCGCCCACATGCGCGACGCGCTGCAGGCCCTGGAAAACAACGATTCGGACACCGCGCTGTACGAGGTGGACCTGGCCCTGGGCCTGGATTCGCAGCAGATCGAAGTCCGCCGCCTCAAGGAGAAGCTCACCGGCCAGCGTGCTTACTGGCCCGGGCGGTCGCTGATGAGCGATGCGGTGGACCTGATGGTCGAGCGCGCCACCGAGCGCCGCCGCGACGATGAGCGGGCGAGGCCGACGCGGCCCGACCCGCGTCCGAGCAAGCCGGCGAGCGACGATGAGCCGCTGACCGGTAAACCCCCGGCCGACGGCGCGGCCCAGGCGCCCGCCGCCGAGATCGCCCCGGTTCAAGTCGAAGCCCAGCCGGCCGACGCCGCACCCCGCGACGTCGCGCCCGTGAGCGTCGATCTCAACAGCCAATCCGAAACGACTTTGCTGGCCGAAGAGCGACCCCAAAGCGAGGCGACCGAGCAGGCCGAGGCGACCGACGAGCCGGTGACGACCGAGCGGTCCGCCATCGAGCCGGCCGCCGCCGATGCCGATGGGCCTGACGGTAAGAGCGCCGAAGCCGAGCCGGCGAGTGCGGCCGAGGCCGATGGCACCGAGCCGTCGAGTGATGAGGCCGTCGCGGCCGATCCGGCACAAGCGGATCCACAGCAGGGCGGCGCCTTGGTGGAGGTTCTGCGGAACACGATCCAGTCCTTCGACAACCCGGTCGATGACGCCGTGGCCGACGAAGGCGATTGGGATCCGCACGATGACTTCGACGCCTGGTTCGGCGACGACGCGGACGCCAACGCCGAGGCGCAGGCCCAGCCCGCCGACGGGCAAGACGCCCCGGCCGACGCGACCACCTCGGTGGACGTGGACGACGCGGCCCAGACCAAGTGACGCACGTGACGCACGAGAAAGAACATCCAAGAGGGACACCCATGACGCATCGCATCATCAAACTCACGCTCGTGGCGGTCGGCGCGTTGTCGATCGCGGCCTGCTCGCCGGGCCACAAGGAAAACAAGACCGCGGCGCTGGACCGCTGGAACGCGGCGCGCACCGGGATCACCTACGGCCTGGCGGTGCAGCAGTTCGAGACCGGCGACCTGGACAAGGCCCAGCGCACCATGGAGCAGACGCTGTCCGCCTCGCCCGACACGCCGCGCTACCACGTGCTGTCGGCGCGCATCGCCATGGAGAAGGGCGAGCTGGAGCGGGCCTACCGCCACCTCGAGATCGCCATCGAGAACGACGCGGCCCACGCCGACGCCCACTATTACCTCGGCGTCGTCCTGCAGCGCTGGCAGCAGTACGACAAGGCGCTGGAGGCCTACGACATCGCCTTCCAGACCCAGCCCGACCAGGTCATGCCGTTGCTCGCGGTGGGCGAGATGCTCGTGAAGCTCGGCCGGGATGACCGCGCCATCGAGCGGCTGCGCGAGAAGCTGGTCTACTTCGAGCACAACGCGGCGATGCGCGTCTCGATCGCCCGCATCCTGATGAAGCAGCGCAAGCTCGAAGAGGCGCTGTCGATGTTCCGCGAGGCGTACCTGCTTTCGCCGGACGACCCGCACGTGCTCGAGCAGCTCGCGATGGCCGAGTACGCCGCGGGCAAGCACGGCGAGGCGATCCTTCACCTTAAGCAACTGATGGAGCACAAGGACCACCGCGATCGGCGCGGCCTGACCAAGGCGCTGGCCGACTGCTACCAGGCGACCGACCAGCCGCACAAGGCCCGGACGATCTACCTGGAGCTGACCGAGTCCGAGCCGACCGACGTGGATGCGTGGGTGCGGCTGGGTCAGGTGGCGTGGATCGTGGGCGACGTGTCGCGCGTGCGGACCGCGGCGCGGCAGGCGGTGGCCCTGGCGCCCGACCGTCACGAGGGCTACCTGCTGGTGGGGCTGTACGCGCAGCACGCCGGACGCACCGGGCAGGCGATCGATCAGTTCGAGCGTGCCGCGGAGCTGGCGCCCGACAGCGCCTTGCCGCACATCCTCAAGGGCGTGGCGCTGGAGCAGGCCGGCGACTTCGCCGCGGCAGGCGAGGCGTACGCGCAGGCGGTGCGGCTGGATCCCGACGACTCCCGCGCCCGTCGATTGCTCGCGGGCATCGACACCGTCACGCCGTAGCGCCGCAGGGCCGATCGCAAGCGCATTCAACACAGGCAGGATCAGTGGTGGGCGTGGGAAAGGTTTCGAGCTTGGCGGTCTTCGTGCTGGCGCTGGCCTGCGGGCTGGCGTTGCCGGCCGGGGCGCGGCTGGGGCTGTGGCCGCAGGAGTCGGGCGGCCTGCTCATGCCGGTGCTGGTCGGACTGATCGTCGCGGCGGTCGGCACCGCGGGGTTCTGGCTGGTGTTCGGCGGCACGCTGGAGCGCGATATCCGCCGGCTGCGCAATCGCATCGAATCCTACGGTCGCGGCGAGCTCAGCGGCGTATCCGGCAAGCCCCGCTTCTGGATGGCGCCGCTGGCCCGGTGTGTCGACCAGACCTTCGGCAAGCTTTGTCAGAAGAACGATAAGCTCGTGGCCGAGCGGCGGGAGCTGGAGATCCAGTGCCGCGTCACCGAGGCCGAACGCCAGCACGCCGAGGCGATCCTCCAGGCCATGAGCGACGCGGTGCTCGTGACCGATTCGTTCAACGAGGTGGCATTGGCCAACGAGGCCGCGGGCGAGTCGCTGCGGTTCGGCGTCGACGACGCCCGCCATCAGCCGGTCGATCGCGTCATCACCGATCCGTCGCTGGTCAAGCTCATCAAGGACACGCGCGAGAGCGGCAACCTGGTCAACCGCCGTCACGTCGAGCACACCGTGCGCGACAACGGCCGGTCGCGCACCTACGACGTCACGCTCTGCTGCGTGGGCAACACCCAGCACGAGGTGGCCGGCGTGGTGACGATCCTTCACGACATCACCAAGGAAAAAGAGATCAGCGAGATGAAGAGCGACTTCGTCTCCAGCGTCTCGCACGAGCTGCGCACGCCGCTGAGCTCGATCAAGGCCTACGTCGAGATGCTCGTCGACGGCGAGGCGGACGACGAGGAAACCCGCGCCGATTTCTACAACGTCATCCAGAGCGAGACCAACCGGCTGTCGCGGCTGATCGACAACATCCTCAACATCAGCCGCATCGAGTCGGGCGTGGTGAAGATTCAGCGCGAGCACATCTCCCTGCCGGCGGTGATCAAGGAAGTGATGGACGTGATGCAGCCGCAGGCGCGGGCCAAGCAGATCACGCTCAACGAAGCCGGCTCGCCGCTCTACTACCAGGTCTACGCCGACAAGGACATGGTCTACCAGGCCCTGCTGAACCTGGTGGGCAACGCGATCAAGTACACGCCCGAGGGCGGCACGGTGGACGTGGACACCATCGTCGATGAGCACAGCCGCATGGTGACCGTGAGCGTGCGCGACACCGGCGTGGGCGTCCCGCCCGACGCCCTGCCCCACCTGTTCGAGAAGTTTTATCGGGTGTCGGATCACAAGAAGATCGCCAAGGGCACCGGGCTGGGCCTCAATCTGGTCAAGCATATTGTCGAAACAGTGCATGGCGGCAGGGTGGCCGTCGACAGCGAGCCGGGCAAGGGCAGCACGTTCAGCATGGCCCTGCCGATCTCGGACGGGATCAGCTAAGGAGTTTTCACGTTGGATCAGCCAGACCGCCAACCGGTCGTCCTCGTGGTGGACGATGAAGCGCACATCCTTCATGTCGTGTCGTTGAAGCTGCGCAACGCGGGGTACGAAGTGATCACCGCGGTGGACGGCGAGGAGGGGCTGGAAAAGGCCCTGGCCGAATCGCCGGACCTGCTGATCACCGATTACCAGATGCCGCTGGTCAGCGGCCTGGAGCTGTGCGAGAAGCTCAAGGCCGAGCCGGCCACCGCGGAGCTGCCGGCGATCATGCTCACCGCGCGCGGCTTCAGCTTGAATGACCAGGACCTCAACGCGACCAACATCAAGGCCGTGCTCAGCAAGCCCTTCAGCCCGCGCGAGGTGCTCAAGCGCGTGCAGGAGTTGCTCGACGCCAGGCCCCAGCCCAACGCATGACTCAAGCAACGGTCCATTTCGATTCGGCCCTGCCCGCGACGCTCGCCGCCCGCTGCGCCGAGCTCAACGTGCCCCTCGTCCACGTGGAGACGACCGGCCGGCCCAGCGTGCGACTGGTCGGCCGCGGCGGCTGGCTGGCCGAGCTGATCATCGGCTCGCGACTGTTCGAGGCGACGATCGGCCAGCGCGTCGCCGACTGGACCGATCAGCCCCCGACCGGCCGCGCCGAGGCGCTGTGGCCCGGCTGCTGGATCGTCCCGTTGCCCATCCGCTCCCGTCGCCGCCTGGTCGGCTATCACCTCGCGGTGATCTTCGGCCTGGACCTGCTGGGCTGCGAGCAGTTCAACCGCATCGTCGACGCCGCGAAGGTCGATGTCCCGGCCGCGGCCACCATCGCCCGCAACGAAGGCCTCGTCGGCCATCAGCAGGTCCACGCCATCGCCGCGATGCTGCACTGGATGGCCGACGACCTGGACCGGCTCAACCAGCGCAACAGCGAGCTGGATGAGCTGTCCCGCCAGCTCGGCGAAACCTACGAAGAGCTGTCGCTGGTCTACAACCTCTCGGCCCGGATGACGGTCAACGAAACCCCGACCGACTTTCTCGAAGAGGCACTGGCCGAACTGCACCAGGTGGTCGGCACGCGCTGGTTTGTCATGCAGCTCAGCGATTCCCAAGCCCGGCTGGACGACCTGCGCGGCCGCACCTTCCTCGCCGGCGACACCCCGTTGGACACCACGCGCATGAGTCAGCTCGCGCGACGCGCGATCGAACGCCTGAGCCGCACCGACGAAGCGAAGATCGTCGTCGACGTCGCCGGCTTCGGCCTGGGCGAGCTGGCCGGGCTGATCGACCGCATGCTCATCGTGCCCCTGGTGACCGAGGCCGGTGTGATCGGCGTGATCTTCGGCGCCGAGAAGATCGACGGCTCGGGGCTGTCCAGCATCGACAGCAAGCTCGTCAACTCACTGGCTCAGAGCATCTCGATTTTCCTCGAAAACTCGATGCTCTACGACGACCTCAACGACATGTTCATGGGCACCTTGCGGTCGCTGGTCTCGGCGATCGACGCCAAGGACGCCTACACCTGCGGTCACTCCGAGCGCGTCGCGTGGCTCGGCCGCGAGCTGGGCAAAGCCGCCGGCCTGGACGACGGCGAAGTCGAGCGGCTCTACCTCTCGGGCCTGCTGCACGACGTGGGCAAGATCGGCATCCCCGAATCGGTCCTGGCCAAGCCCGGCAAGCTCACCAACGAAGAGTTCGACATCATCAAGGCCCACCCTCGGCTGGGCGCGCGCATCATCGAAGGCGTCCGCCAGATGAAAGACCTGGTGCCCGGCGTGCTCTACCACCACGAACGCTACGACGGCCGGGGCTACCCCGACGGCCTGGCCGGGCAGGACATCCCGCTGTTCGGTCGGCTGCTGTGCCTGGCCGACAGCTTCGACGCGATGAGCTCGACCCGCACCTATCGCGAGGCCATGCCGCTGCCGAAGGTTCTGGAGGAAGTCCGCGAGTGCGCCGGCACGCAGTTCGACCCGGAGTTGGCCGCGCTGTTCGTTCAGCTCGATTTCGAGCCGTATCACCGCATGGTCGCCGAGCACCAGAGCCGCGAGTCGCTGCTGGTGCGGGAGCTGGGAGGCAAGGCATGAAGCTCAAACACGAAAACTACGATCAGGCCACGGTGATCAGCGTGGAAGGCGACGTGACGGTCGACGAGATGGAGCCGCTGCGTCGGCTGCTCGAAGATCGCCTCGCGGCCGACACGCGCGACTTCGTGCTGGACCTCAGCCAGAGCGAGTTTCTCGATTCCAAAGCGCTGGAGATGCTGCTGTGGCTGCAGGAGCAGGCGGATGAAAACCTGGGCCAGGTGCGCCTGGCCGGGCCGACCGAGAACGTGCAGCGGATTCTGCACATCACCCGGCTGGGCAATCACTTCGACCAACACGAGGACGTGGAAAACGCCCTGAAGAGCTTGAAGTAATCATGAACACTCGCACGGACGCGAAGCCGACGACGGTGGCCGAGGGCCCGCCGCAGACCCGCCCGCTGGGCCAGTTGCTGCTGGAGCGCGGCCTGGTCAGCCAAGAGCAGATCGATGCCGCCCTGGCCCGCCAGAAGGAACAGGGCCACCGCAAGCTGCTGGGCGAGACGCTGGTCGAGCTGCAGTTCGTCACCGAGGATCAGGTGACCGAGGTGCTGGCCGAGGCGTACGGCGTGCCGTATGCGCGGATCACCCCGCGCATGGCCGACCCGAAGGTGATCGAGCTGCTGCCTCGTGAGTTTGTCGAAAAGCAATGCGTGATGCCGCTGTTCCTCGTCAACGGCAAGCTCACCGTCGCCGTGCCCGAGCCGGCCAACCTCTTCCTCATCGAGGAGATCGAAAAGGTCGCCGGCAAGCCGATCCAGATCGTCGCCGCCACGGCGCGCGACATCCAGCAGACGATGCAGGCCTACCTGCCCGCGGCCAACGTCTTCGTGATCGACCAGATCGTCGACGACCTGCAGACCAAGGACTTCACGGTCGTCGAGCAGCAGATCACCGACGTGGCCAACCTCGAAGAGGTCGCCGGCCAGAGCCCGGTGATCAAGCTGGTCAACTACCTGATCTATTCCGCGGTGCAGGACGGCGCCAGCGACATCCACATCGAGCCCGATGAGAGCGAGCTGCGGGTCCGCTACCGCGTGGACGGCAAGCTGTACCAGAAGATCACCCCGCCGTTCCAGATGCACGCCGCGGTCGTCAGCCGCATCAAGATCATGGCCCAACTGGACATCTCCGAACGCCGCATCCCCCAGGACGGCGGCATCCACGTCCAGCTCGACGGCCGGCCGATCGACCTGCGCGTCTCGACCATGCCGGCCAAGCACGGCGAGAAGGTCGTCATCCGCATCATCGACAACCGCAACATCCTGGTCTCCCTGGAAAAGCTGGGCTTTTCCTACCAGATGCTGCAGAACTTCAAGCAGGTGATCCACTCGCCCAACGGCATCGCGCTGGTCACCGGACCGACCGGCTCGGGCAAGAGCACCACGCTCTACTCGATGCTCGCCGAGCTCAACCAGGCCGACGTGAACATCTGCACCGTCGAAGACCCGATCGAGTTCAACCTCAAGGGCGTCAACCAGTTTCAGGTCAACGAGCGCGCGGGCTTCCAGTTCACCAACGCGCTGCGGGCGCTGCTGCGGCAGGACCCGGACATTGTCATGCTCGGCGAGATCCGCGACGTGGACACGGCGCGGATCGCGACGCAGGCGGCGTTGACCGGCCACGTCGTGCTCTCGACGCTGCACACCAACGACGCGCCCAGCGCGGTGACGCGGCTGTTCAACATCGGCGTCGAGCCGTACCTCGTCGCCGCGGCGCTGCGGGGCGTGCTGGCCCAGCGGCTGGTGCGGAAGATCTGCTCCAACTGCAAGGAGCCGATCGAGGTCGCCCCGCCGATCCGCCGCGCCGCGGAGAAGGTCGCCGGGCCCATCGATACGTTCTACCACGGCAAGGGCTGCGGCAAGTGCCGGCACACCGGGTTCGCCGGGCGGATCGGCATCTTCGAATTGCTCAAGCCCTCCGACGCGATGCTCGACCTGATCGCCGGCGGGGCGGGCCTGCACCAGCTCCGCAAGCTCGCCGACGAAGAGGGCATGACCGCCCTGCGGACCGACGGGATGGAGAAGGTCAAGGCCGGGCTGACCACCGTGGAAGAGGTGCTCTACGTCAGCGCGGGCTAGTGCCGCGCGGGAGTGAGGAACCATGACCCGATTCGCCTACCACGCCCGTGACGCCAGCGGTGAGCTGATCCGCGGCATGCTCGAGGCGGCCAGCGCCGCCGAGGCCGGCCGCCAGCTCCGCGCCGAGGGCAAGTTCATCGTCAAGCTCAACGAGGCCCGCGGCGACGAGGCCGAGCGGGGCGACGATCAGGCCGCGCCCAGCCGCCTTAGCGCCCGAGGCGTCAAGCGCGACGAGGTGATCTACTTCGCCCACCAGATGTCGGTGATGATCGAGACCGGTGTGACGCTCGGCGAGGCGCTCGAATCCATCGTCGAACAAAGCGACAACCCCGCCTTCCGGGCCGTGCTCCAGGACGTCAGCGACGCGGTGCAGTCCGGCCAGTCCTTTTCCGCGGCGCTGGCGCGGCACGAAGGGGTCTTCCCGGCGCTGATGATCTCGCTGCTCAAGGCCTCCGAGGCCTCGGGCACCATGGGCCCCATGCTCGAGCGCGTCAGCGGCTACCTCACCAAGGAACGCAACACCCTCCGATCGATCCGCGGCGCGATGATCTACCCGGTCATCATGATGCTCGTCGCCGCGGGCGTGACGATCTTCCTGCTGGCGTTCGTGCTGCCGCGGTTCGGCAGCATCTACGCCAGCCGCGGCGCGGTCCTGCCGGCCCCCACGCAGTTGCTGCTGTTCCTCTCGGAGATGACCACCACGTACTGGTACATCTGGGTCGGCTCGCTGGCGGCGCTGGGCGTGTTCATCGCGTGGTACCGTCACACCGACCAGGGCCGAACCGTCCTCGACTGGCTCAAGCTCAACATCCCGATCATCGGGCCGATGATGAAGCAGCTCTACGTCACCCGCGCGATGCGCACGATGGGCACGATGATCTCGGCCGGCGTGCCGATGCTCGACATGATCGCCATCGCCCGCGAGGTCACGCACAACCGGTTCTACGAACGGCTCTGGGACCACGTCGACGGCCAGCTCCGCCAGGGCGTCCAGCTCTCCCAGGCCCTGCACGACAGCGACCTGATGCCCAGCTCGATCGTTCGGATGATCCACTCCGGCGAGAAGGCCGGCCGCCTCGGCGGCGTCATGGACCGCGTGGCCACGTTCACCGAGCACGACTTCGACGAGGCGGTCAAACGCACCACGCAGTTCATCGAGCCGGCCATGGTCGCCTTCATGGGCGGCCTGATCGGCTTCGTCGCGATCTCCCTGCTCCTGCCGATCTTCAGCGTCGGCCGCGTCATGTCCGGGTCGTAAGCATCGCGGAACGCGGATCGGGGATCGCGGAACCAGGCAACGCTCAAACTTGGGGCGGCGCGTCGGAGGGGACGCGCCGCTCGTTCTGTATTCCAGCGGACCGGCGTCAGGGCAGTTCTTCGAGATCTCCCCGATCTTTGGGGCGTCCTGCGGCGCGCTTGTTCGTCTTCAGATCGTCGGCGTTCACAAAGCTGACGCTGACGCCGTCCAATTCGTCCACCACCCGCCGAGCGTAGCACGCTGCGAATGCCAGACCGGAGACCTCGCTCATCAACTCGATCCGCACGGGAGGCATGCCCATGCGGAAAATCTTTCCCGGCTGCCGCAGGTCGCTGACATCGATGCCCGGCTCTTCGAAGCCGAAGTCGCGCAGCGCATCCATCACACGCTGCGCGTTCGGCTCGTCCACCGCGATCCAAACGTCGAGGTCGCCCGTGGCCCGCGGTCGGCCGTGGTATCCGACCGCGTACCCGCCGACCACGAGGTACTCAACGCAGCGGGCGTTCAACAACCTCAAGAACTCTTTGAAGTCGGGTGGTAGCTGGATCATAGCCATAGAACTGTTGCCGCAGGAACTCCACCGCCGCCATGCGCTCCGCGTGCGAGCGCGTGGCCCAGTACGCCGGCGCATCGTCCGGCTCGTCCATGGAAGCCATGCTGAACTTCGACTTGTCCATCTTGAACGGGTTCATCGATGTGCGCACATTGTATCATCCCGCCGCGGCCTGCCGGCGCAGGCGCGGGGCGAGGAACTGGCCCGTGTAGCTCCGGGCGATCGTCGCGACCTGCTCGGGCGTGCCCTCGGCGACGACCGTGCCGCCGCGGTGGCCGCCCTCCGGGCCCAGGTCCACGATCCAGTCGGCACACTTGATCACATCCAGGTTGTGCTCGATCACGATCACGGTGTGCCCCTTGTCCACCAGGCGGTTGAGCACGTTGAGCAGGTTGTGGATGTCCGCGAAGTGCAGGCCCGTGGTCGGCTCGTCCAGCACGTACACCGTATGCCCCGCGGCGTTCTTGCCCAGCTCCGTCGCCAGCTTCACGCGCTGCGCCTCGCCGCCCGACAGCGTCGTGCTGCTCTGGCCCAGGTGGACGTAGCCCAGGCCCACGTCGCGCAGCGTGCGCAGCATCTGCGCGACCTTCGGGAACGAATCGAAGAACTCGATGCCTTCCTCGACCGTCATGTCCAGCACGTCCGCGATCGACTTGCCGCGGTAGTGAATCTCCAGCGTCTCGCGGTTGTACCGCGTGCCCTTGCACTGCTCGCACTCGACGTAGACATCGGGCAGGAAGTGCATCTCGATCTTCTTGAGGCCCTGGCCCTGGCACGCCTCGCACCGGCCGCCCTTGACGTTGAAGCTGAAGCGGCCGGGCTTGTACCCGCGGATCTTCGCTTCCTTGGTCATCGAGTAGAGCTTGCGGATCTCGTCGAACACGCCGGTGTACGTCGCGGGGTTGGACCGGGGCGTTCGGCCGATGGG
>CAZUHK010000076.1:0-13837 GCA_964620345.1 uncultured Planctomycetaceae bacterium | reverse complement strand
CGGCGATGGATCAACACGGAGAATCGGGGGTTATCCAGAGCTGGATAAAACGGACGCGGAATATGGCCGAACGCGATCGCTGTCTGCGCGAGGGGATCGTCGGCGGCGCGCAGCGCCGTCCGCTGCATGCCGTTGTTAGCCGCCGCCTTCCTCAATTCCTTCGAGAGTCCGTCGGATTAGCTCGAACAACGGCGGTGCAACCTTCGCGGCCTGCGCGACGGGAACTCGCGGATAGTTCATTGCCATGGCTTCTGGAACCAGTTCCTCCAACATGCGCCGATAGTCTTGGGCTGCCGCCTCGCCGAGCGCCCGTGAGAACTTCGCCGGGCGGAACCTGATGTGTCCTCGCCCACGGATCTCGATCAGAGCTCCCTTGTGCCGCTTCAGTACCATACTCCCATGCTCGCCTGTTCCCCACACCAGTGTCACAGATTCCGGATACCGGCGGGCTAGATCACGCAACTGCAACGCGAATTCACGAATCACCGTCGGCGCAGCGCCGTCCTCCAGGTACCGAAAGAAGCGGCTCTCGTCCCACTTCTGTCTCGCCGGAGTACGCTCGTCCGGGATGAATCGCTCAATCTCAATCCTCGCGCTCGGTGTCTCCCCTTCTACAACCACTCGGACCACCTGCCGCGGCTCGTTCTGAACGAGGTTGCGGAGATGCGGCACGACAACATGGCTGCCCGATGGGTCAACGGGACGGTAAAGCGCCAAATCAATCAGGGCGAGGTCCCATTGATTGATGAGATGTTCAGAAAGCAGGCTCCTACTCAACTTGGCCACTCGGGGGTCGACTTCGTCGCTCGCAATGATGACAAGGATGTCACCCTGAGCAACGGACTCGAGTATGTCTTCTTGAGCTGCGACCGGTTGCCCGTTCTCGTCTTGCGGAATCTCCGGGAGTTCATCGTCGAAGCGGTCCGGTAGGTGGGCGAGATAGTCCAAGGCCTGCGCAAGCACGCGTCGTCTGAGCTCCGGGTTGGTCGCGAGCTTGGTCTCGACGACGGCGAGCCGGCCTTCCGACGATAGGAGCAGCACGTCAATCTGGCCTACCTCGACTCGAAACTCCCGCTGCCATGGATACCACTCATCGTCGGTCAGGCCCGCCGCGCGGCACGGACCGATGACCAGATCAGGATTCTCGAAGGTAGCATCACGAAGCCAGGATTCGTCGAGGCCGAGTTCCTTGGCGGAACAACGTTCGTAGCCGAGCCTCGGCCGTTCCCGCTGCCCAAAGGTGAAAAGCTGATCGCTCACGGGCTTCATACAGTCACGCTCCCGATGCCCCGTCGACGGCTAACTTGTTTTCCTACAGAAATCTGCTTTACCCGGACCAGCGACGAGGAGAACTACCACAACCTTCAGGCATTGTAAAGCAGTTTTGAGCAATAAACCGCCGTCCGAGGCGGCAGGCGCCGCGATTACCGCCCGTGGCCTTGCGTGAGCAGCGCCGGGGCCCACCACCCGGCGAGGGCGAGCGCGGCCAACAAGGCGATGGCAAGGAGGAGCACCCACCATCGGCGCTTTCGCCGTTTGGCGCGCCACCGCGCGACCGCCGGGGCCGGGTCGAGCGCGTCGATGCGCCGGCGCAGCGCCGTGGCGGGGTCGTCCGAATCACCCGCGCCGGCCTCGGCCAGCGCTTCGTCGGCCGCCTTGAGGTGCAGGCGCAGCGCGGTCTTGGAGCAGTCCATCGCCCTGGCCGCGACGGTCTCATCGAGTTGCTCGACCCGCCGCAGCACCCACGCCTCCAGCGGTTGCTCGGGCAGGCGGTACACCCGGGCGAAGCGGGGCTCGACGTTTGCCGGGTCGCGCAGCGCCCCGGCCCGCTCGCGCGCTCGCAGGAGGATCAGCCGATCCAGCCGCTGGGGCTCGACGCGCTCGATCCGCTTGCGGTGGCGCATGATGTCGCTGAACAGCGCCGCCGCCGCGGCGGTGTCCCCGGTCAACAGGACCGCCAGCCGCCACACCCGGTGGCGATAGGCGTCGACGCGGTGGAAGCGGGGTGAATCAACCATGTCCGCCGCCTTCGGGCGTTTGTTCATCGGGCAGACGGCGAAGGATGTCGAGCAGGTGGCGTGTGGGCACGCGGCCGACCGGCTCGGCCTCGCTGGGCCGCGCTTCGAACAGCCACGTGCAGACGGCGGCGGAGCGACGCCGCAGGCGCGTCACCGGATGGCCGTGCGGTGACCACGGCAGGACGACATGGTCCGGCGGGGCGGGGTTTGGGAAGGTCGTGGTCAACGCCGCGACAACGACGGGCTGATCCAGCAATATCTCTTCACTGGCGGTGAGCACAACGGCCGGCCGCCGTTTGCCCAGACCCCGCTCGCCGGGCGGGGTGACCCAGACGATTGCGCCCTGCTCCAACGGCTTGTCCATGGCCCGGTCCGGTCACTCGAATGGATTGTCTTGCGACTCGATCCAGGTCGCCGGGGGCGTGTGGCGTTGGGCCATTCGCCGAAGGATGTGGTTGGCGGGGGTTGACTGTGCCACCGCGCGTCGTTGGGCCGCGACGTCGGTGTGATAGGTCACCGACTGCGCTTGCCAGCGGAAACCCGCGGCGCTGGTCCGGGGCGTATGGGCACCCATTGTGATCATTTGGTCCATCGTCGCTGTCACTCGCTGTTCATCGCGTCGCCGCCATGCTGAACGAAAAAGGGCCGAGCACCAATCTCATCGTCGTCTGCAAGAATCGAAATCCAATACTTCCCCGGTGCCGCGAACTCCAGGTTCTCCAGCACGATGTTGATATCGGTGATCTGGAGTCGATCGGTCAGTTGTGCCGGCCCCCGCATTTCCACCAGGGTGTTTCCCGATTCAGCATGCTCGACTCGAACGCAAAGATCAAACTCGCCGTGCCCATCGGCCAGGGAGAACAACACGTGCATGCGCTGGTGCCGACAGGGGATCTCGGGTGCGTGAATCTGATTGAACGTGCCGACGATGACCAGCTTCTTCGTGGCCTCATCGCGATAGACGTCATCGCAGATGAGCACCGAGATGCATTTTGGAAGCTGCGCCGCGTGAGTCATCGGGGCAATTGTAGGTCAACGGCGACATCCATGTCACCTTTGGCGCTCAATACGCCCGGACGACGCCGATGACCACGCCCTGGATCTGGACGTGATCGACCCAGATGGGTTCGTACTTTTCGTTGGCCGGCTGCAGGCGGATGCGGCCGCGGTCCTTGTAGAACTTTTTGAGGGTGGCTTCGTTGTCCTCCGGCAGCAGGGCGACGACGGTCTGGCCGTTGCGGGCGGTGTCGGCCTTGCGGCAGACGACGAAGTCGCCCTCGGCGATGTGCTCGTCGATCATCGAGTCGCCGCGGACCTCGAGCACGAAGATCTCGCCGCTGGAGCGCGGGGCGGCGAAGAGGGCTTCGAGATCGAGGAACTCGCGTTGCTCCACGGCCTCGATGGGCGAGCCGGCGGCGATGGACCCGACCAGCGGCAGGCGCGTGGGGCGCGATTCATCCGGCAGCAGACAGTCGGCGGTCAGCTCCAAAGAGCGTGCCTTGTTCGCATCCCGCCGCAACGCCCCCTTTTTGATCAGCGCCTCGACGTGCTCGAACACGGTGACCTTGCTGACGCCCAGGTCGTCGGCCAGCTCCTGCATCGTCGGGGAATAGCCGCGGGTGAGGCGCGAGTCGCGAATCAGCGTGAGGATCCGCTGCTGCTTGGGCGTGAGGTTCATCTCGGTCGTGCTCCAGATCGTACAGGGCCTGGTGGAGTTTCAGCGCGGTCGCATCGGCGGTGTCGGGCGCGTCGAGCGCATCGGGGTTGTGTTCGCGTTGCTCAAAGTCGCCGGCGAGACGCAGTGTTGGTTGCGGGGCTTTATTCTTCGAGCCGTCGGCCAGGGCGCGGAGGTTGCCCCCGGCCTGGCGCAGCTCGGCGGACTGGCTGGCCAGCCACGCATCGATCGCCGAGGCCGCGGCGTTGAGCAGCCCCCGGCTGACCCACCGCCGGCGGTCGGGCCCGATCGTCGCGCCGGCCTGCACCGCATCGGCGACGTGCTCGTAGCAGTCGTCCGGCCGGGCCAGGGCGTTTGGCGTGTGGCGGCGGTCGCCATCTCGATCGCGGGCACCGCGTCCCTCGGCCTCACCGCGGCGCCGGCGCGGCGCGCCCCACGAGGCGTTGCCGTAGCCCGAGTCGGTGTCGCCGCCGTCGGGCTGTCGGGGCGTCGAGCCGACGCGCCGCATGATGTTGGCACCGTGGGGCTCATAGCGGGTGGTGTATCCAGCTCCGGGACCGATCATGATCAGGGGCAAAGCCATCGGGGGTCATCCTCTTGCTTGGGTCTTCTGCGAACCGCGGCACAATATTTTGGGCAAGGCCCATCGTGTGCCACGTGATGCTTCGACCAGCTTTCAGAGCCGCCTTGAAGTTTTGCCCGAACTTCTGTTTGGTATAAGTTAGCTTAACAGACCCCGATAGTCAAGCGGGCGGCTAAGCATTGGCGATTGATGGGGTTATGTTCAGGGCACATCCGAACACCCCCCGAAAACACGAAAACGGACGTTGCGCCGGCCGCGGGTTATCGGATGTCATTGTAATGCTGCGACCAAAATGGCCAGGTGAATCACCAATTGGCCAGGAACACGGGCGCCTTTTATAAGGGGCGATGCGCTCGGCGGGTCGGTGTGCATGGGCATTGCCAGGGCGTCGATCTGCACTGAATCCTCCGGGATGGCGACCGGCCCGATGGTTTTCACGGCCCGGCGGCGTTGCTACGCTGATCGGCTCGAATCCCAGCGGAGATCGTGGCAATGGCAATGGCACTGAAACTCGCGGTCATCGGCGGCGATGGCATCGGCCCGGAAGTCACGCAGCAGGCCCTGGCCGTCCTCGAAGCCGCGGCCAAGCCGGCGGGCCTGGCTTACACCACCACCGATTTTCCCTTCTCCGCCGAGCACTTCATCGACACCGGCCACGTGCTGGATCAGGCGGACATCGCCACCCTGCGCAAGTTCGACGCGATCGTGCTCGGCGCCGTCGGCGGCAAGCCCAACGACCCGCGGCTGGCCGGGGGCGTGATCGAAAAGGGCATCCTGCTGCGTCTGCGGTTCGAGTTGGATCAGTACATCAACCTGCGCCCCGTCAAGCTCTACCCCGGCATCGACACGCCCCTGGCCGGCAAAGGCGCCGACGACATCGATTTCGTCTGCGTCCGTGAAAACACCGAAGACCTCTACTGCGGCCTGGGCGGCATCGTGCGAAAAGGCACGCCGCACGAAGTGGCCAACCAGACCATGGTCGCCACGCGGTTCGGCGTCGAGCGCTGCGTCCGCTACGCCTTCGAGCTGGCCCGCACCCGGCCGCGCAAGCAGTTGACGCTGGTGCATAAGACCAACGTATTGACGTTCGCCGGCGAGACCTGGCTGCGGGCGTTCAACGAAATCGCCGAGCAGTACGCCGATGTGACCACCAACTATCACCACGTCGATGCGTGCTGCATGTACATGGTCGCCACGCCGGAGGTTTACGACGTGATCGTCGTGCCCAACATGTTCGGCGACATCATCACGGACCTTGGCGCGGCGATCGCCGGGGGCATGGGCATCGCCGCGTCGGGGAACCTGAACCCCGATGGCGATGCCCCGAGCATGTTCGAGCCGGTGCACGGCAGCGCGCCGGACATCGCCGGGCAGAACAAGGCCAACCCGATCGCCGCGATCGATTCGATGGGTTTGCTCTGCCGCGAGGTCGGCCGCATCAAAGGCGACGCCGCGGCGATCAAGGCCGGCCAAGCCATCGGCGCCGCGGTGCAAAAGACCACCCCCCGCTTCGCCGGCAAACGCCTGGACCGCTCGGGCTACGCCTGCGACGAGGTGGGCCGGATGGTGATCGACGCGCTGTGAGCCATGTGATGCGGATCGAGCAACTGCGATTCACGCGACACGCGATCCGCCAGATGTTTGAGCGCCGCATCCAGATCGATGACGTTCGGGCGGTCGTCGAGGCCGGCGAGGCCATCGCGGAGTACCCCGATGACAGACCCTGCGCGAGCCGGTTGTTGCTGGGGTTTGTGGCCGATCGACCCATGCATGTCGTTTTTGTCTACTGCCTACGATGAACCGACCCGTACCGGAGTAGTCGTTACCGCCTATCAGCCCGATCCGGAGGTCTGGACGGGCGACTTGCGCGGACGGAGATCCCAATGAACTGCGTGATCTGCAAGCACGGCCAAATGAGACCGGGGACGGCCACGGTGACGTTCGATCGTGCGGGCCTGACTGTTGTGTTCCGCAATGTGCCCGCACAGGTATGTGACAGTTGCGGCGAGTACACGCTGGACGAAGCGGTGTCGCGTTCGCTGCTCGAGCGGGCCGAGGCGGCGGCGCATGACGGCACGCAGGTCAAGGTTGTTCAGTACGCCGCCTGAATTGCGGAGCCGGTCCATGTCTCAATTCCAACCCCGCCGCGAGCTTGGCCGCACCGGGTTTGTCGCGTCGCGCGTTGGTGTCGGCGATCTGGCCGATCGCGGCAAGCCGATCGAGGAGCACGTGGCGACCGTGCGTCGCGCGCTCGACGCTGGGTGCAACGTCATCGACACCGCGCCGGGCTACGAGGATGGCTACAGCGAGCAGATCGTCGGCGCCGCGGTGCGCGAGCACGGGCGGCGCGACGGGCTGTTCGTCATCGATAAGATCGATCACAAGGACGAGCCGGTCGGCCCGCAGGTCGAAAAGTCGCTGGCGACGCTGGGCTTGGGCCACACCGATGCGTTCGTGTTCCACGGCGTGAGCGACATGGAACTGTGGGGCCGGCTGACCGCGCCCGGCGGCGGGTTCGATCAGCTCGCCGAGGCGATCGGCAAGGGGCGGACGCGGTTCGGCGGCATCTCCAGCCACCACCCGGAGGTGGTCATCGCGGCGATCGAGTCGGGGTTGTGCGACCTCATCATGTTTCCGATCGGCGCGGGTGTGGATGCGCGGTACGTGGATGAATGTCTGCCACTGGCCAAGCGGCGGGGGGTGGGGACGGTGTGCTTCAAGACGTTCGGGGCCGGCAAGCTCGTCGCGGCGACGCGGGGCTACGGCCAGCCGTTGGAAGACCGGCCGCGGGGCAAGTTCTCCAGCGGCCCGGCCCCCGGAGCGGGCGGGGCGGCCACGGCGACCGCCGCCGAGCTGCCGGTGGACCTGTGCGTGCGGTACACGTTCACCGCCGACCCGGACGTGGCGCTGCTGGGCCTGAGCTACCCGCGGGAGCAGGACGCGGCCTTCGCCGCCGCCGCGCGCTTCGAGCCGCTCAGCGACGCGCAGATGGCCGCGGCCCGCGAGCAGGCCGCCGCTGCGCTGCGTGGCAAAGGCCCGAATTGGTGGAACCCCGACCCCGAACAATGGGCGTGACGTAAAATATTGCATACATATGTCTATTAAGCCAACTTCTGGCTTTGGATTAACAATTCAGCATCGTCATCCGGGTTTTACAGCCCACCGAAGCGGATTTTCGCCGCCACGGTCGAACTGCCGCTTGCATTTGGCGTACCAAAAGTGTTAAATAATCGTTAAGAAGCCGGCCCGAGCGTGTCCGATAGCGCTTGTGGGGGGGCCGATCGGCGGGGCCGGCTGAGCTGAAAGGAGTGACGCCATGTTGCCCATCACCCACTCGCCCACCACCACGCAGTTCCCCGCCCGCGGGACCGGGCATACACCCATGCCCCCCCGCGGCCACCAACTGCGGCTGGCCGACCCGACTCAACCCGACAGCGCCGAGGATCAGGCGCGGCTCACCCCGGCCGAGGGCGAGGGCTGGGCCCACAGGTACGCCCCTATCGCCGGCCGGGCCATCGTTGAGCTGACCCTCTTCGCCGGCGTGGCGTGGGTGCTGTGGTGGACGGTTACCCTGGCCATTCGCTGAGCCGCTTTCGCACCGTATTGACCGGGTGGATCGGCCCGGGCTAGAGTTGGGCCGTCGCGGCGTCGGGTCGCGACACGCCGCCTGCCGATCACGGACCCGCCCGGTTTGATCCTCCGCTGGTTTCAACGCGAATCGTTCGCCTCACGCGCCATCCGCGTGCTGGTGATCGCTTGGATGCTCAGCTTTCTGCTGGGCATCGGCCCGGGGCACACGCGCGGCGTCGTCCAACTGTCGCTCAACGGTGCCCGGCCGGCCGCGGCATCGCTTTCGTGCGACGCACCCGTCGTCTCATCGTTGCGTTCGTGCTGCGCCAACACCGACGCGCCCGGCGGCCCGCCCAAACCCGCCGGCCACTGCGCGATCTGCAAGATCATCGCGACGCTCGACGTGCCGCCGACGCTGCTGCGCGCCGTGCCGGTGCTCGTCGGGCTGTTCGCCGCGGCCGATCGACTGAGCGATGCAACGATTACGCACGACTTCGATCGCGCCGCGCCCGGCCGGGCCCCGCCAGCGCTGGGCTGAAGCACTTCGCCCACTGTCTTTGATCCCCCCGCTGATGGCTGTCGCCGCGCGCCGCTTGCGCCTGTGGCGGCGGTGCTGTTTGCCCACCCCCCGATACGCCAATCGCCCCGAGAGGTTTTCCAATGAACACCGCGTTACGCGCTTTTACCTTGATGGAACTTCTGGTCGTCGTTTCGATCATCGCCTTGTTGCTGGGTCTGATGCTCCCATCGCTGGGTGATGCCCGGCAAGCGGCGCGTCGCACGGTCTGCCTGTCGAACATGCGGCAGATGGAACTGGCGCACTGGGCATATATGGGCGAGCACAACGGCTGGATGGTTGGCACCAGCCATGGGGGCTCGTGGACCCAAGCGATGCGAGCGATGAATCCGGACCTGCTGATGCGTTCGCCGGTGGACACCAGCCCTCACTTTCCCGAGGGCACGCCGGTGAACGGTCGGTTCCGCGAAACCAGCTACAGCATCAACTTGTACCTGTCGCCCGATGGGGTGGCACACGAGCTTTCGGGGGCGACGGCGAAGCTGGAGCAAGTCCCCGCGCCCGCGGCGACCGTGCACCTGGCTTTCGCCGCGTTCAAGGGCGCGGGGGCGGTGAGCGATCACATACACCCCAACAGTTGGATGATCGACCCCCCAATCCTGATCCCGGCGGCGGCGTCGGGCGAGATTCAGATCAACGCTTACCACGGGGCGCCCGGCACGTGGGAAGCACAGGTGGGCTACGGCTTCCTCGACGGCCACGCCGAACAACGGTCCTTTCGCAATGTGTTTGTTGACATGAACCAGAACAGTTTTGACCCCGCGGTTGCCAGATAGCGCCGCGGCTTACCCCACACCAGATAGGAGAGCTCATGAAATTTTCTTCGCCAAAACGGACAGCGGCCATCACCACGATCACAATCGCGATTCTCGCAAGCTCGGCTTTCGCCCACGGCGGCAGGCGGTTCAGCGTGGTCACTCTGGAGAACCAAATCTTCGCACAGGGTCAGATTGTCTCCGAGACCGGCGGGACACCCACCGACGATGGCGGGGGCGTGATCCGCCCCTATTACAACGCGATCCACGAACATTTCGCAGACCTTCCGGATGTCGCCAATCCATTGTTCAGCCGCGCGAACAACCCAGGCCTTGACATCACCGACCCCACGCTCAGCGCGCACGGCATGGCGCTGCAAGTGCTCGGCGGGTTCAAATGGGCCGCGCCAGAGATCGGGCCTTACGAGAGCTTCACCAAGACGTCGTTCAATGATCAGGAAGGGGTGCGCGTCAATTTCAACGCCGGCGTGGCGCAGAGCGCTTCGACGAACGACCTGGGATCAATTGACCTGGGCGTCGGCGAGCATTTCGACCTGACGTTCGACTATCTCGACCCCTCGGGTACACCCGCGGTCTCGCCGGACGGCACGCTGTTCGTGATGGAGTTCCGCCTGTCCAGCGAAGCTGATGGGATCGAGGCCAGCGATCGGATCTTCGCCATCCTCGCGCCCGACGGGGCGGGGATGATGGAGAGACGCCATCACGCCGCGCTCTTCCTGGAAAGCGAGTTGGGCGTGGTCCCGGTTCCCGAGCCGGCATCGATCCTGTTGCTTGGCATGGGGGTGATGGCGATTCGCCGTCGCCGGTGAAGATGTTCGGCAACGATGACAAGGCCTCGGCCCGGCGCCGGGGCCTTGTTCTGTTTCGGCCAATGGTTGCGTCACGCAGAGACCGGATCAGCCGCGTGCATGGCGAGAGACCCATGGGCCGCATCGCCCCCGTTTGCATTGTCAGCGCGTCGTTGTCGCATCCTCGGCGCGGGGCGCGCGGCAAAACCAATGATCGTCGAATGGGCCGGCCCATGGGCAATCCGCTGTCAGACAAACCCCTCGGCTGATCGGGCCCCCGGTGCGGTCGCCGTTCGTCGAAACTGGATTGGATTGGCGGCCCCGGGCGGTCGATCTATGATGAACGGTTCACCGAGATCGGTTGGAGTGGTGGCGGCAATGGACAGACGCAAGGCAGCGAAGCGGCAGTCGGGTTCGGCTTCGTCGGGTAACCCGACGGGTCGGGCTGCGCCCAAGCGCGGATCGAGCAACGGCGCGACGACGTTGTTTTTCATCATGGGCGGCGTCGTGCTCGCCGCGGTCGCCGGGGCGTTGGTCATCGGCGGCGGCGAGGACAAGCCCAAGCCCCAGGCCAAGGCCGGCAACAGCGGCTACGTCTCGGTCAAACCCAAGAGGAACTTCAAGCCCCAGGAGCCGTGGACCGGCGAGATCAACGGCAGGCATGGCACGGTCCGCCAGGGCATGAGCGAGTCGCAGGTCATCGCTCAGTTCAAGCCGCCCGAAGTCGCGCAGGTGACCCACGATGAGTACGATGGCATCCGCACGCTGGAGTTCGCCGATGATGTCGGCCAGGGCGGCATCATGCGGATGGGCGGGGGTGTGAAGCTGATCGTGAAGATCGACATGAAGACCAACAAGGTCGTCTGGTTCCGCCCGCCCCAGCGGCATGATCCGAATCAGTGACCGCCAAAGCGTGACCCGTCGCGGCGCGCGATGGCGGTCACGCGACGTCGCGGCCGCGGAGGGTGACTTGCGTCACCGCGGGGGGCCGGTCGCCGGCGAAGGGGATGATCTGCACCGGGGCGACCCGTTCGAGGAATCCGATCGCCTGCGCGGCCTTGGGTTCGTGCGCGGCGCCGGGGCGGACCTCGTGGGCGTACATGCGTTGCCGGCCGGTCTGCCCGTCCGGCGGGCTGGCGGTGAAGAACACACCCAGCCGGTCCGGCCGATGCGTCGTGTCGAACACCTGCCCGGGGTCGCGGACCCACAGGCAAAACCACTCGCGGCAGGCCGCGGGGCGGTCGGCGTAGATGCCGCAGCCGGTGGGGCCCTGGCTCTGGCACCGCTCGCCCGGCGGCTTGTTCAGCGCCCGCACGTGCATCGCCGTGCAGCAGACGTTGCACGACCCGCAATCGCGCGGCGCGTTCTCCGTGGGCACGCGGCCGGCCTTGAGTTCATCGTGGGCCATCGATTTCAACACACCACTCCTGGCACGGCGTCACAACCGGCACGGTCTAACCAAACCGTTGGACCGGCACACCTGTCGTAGATCGGCCAAGCCCGCCGCCGGATTGAGCCGCGCGGCGGATAACCCGCCCGCGGACCCGTCGCCGGGGTTATCGGCCGCGCCGGCTTCAGGAGCCACGAAAACATGAAACACGCCAAGGCCCAAAGGCACGAAGAAGGACAGGAATCAACCGCCAAGCGGCCAAGGGGCCCAGGTCGCAGCGAATCACGCTCCGTGGCTCGCGGGGCGCGTTTGGCACTGCCCGCCGCGGTGCTTATGCTGTTCGCCCCATGCTGGAACGGCTCAAAGAGCTGGAGGCACAGGCGACCGCGGCCCTCGACGCCGCGGGCGATGCCGATGCGCTCGAGCGGTTCCGCGTCGAGTACCTGGGCGCCAAGGGCAAGCTCAAGGCGGCGATGAGCTGGCTCAAGGACGCCAGCAAGCAAGACAAGCCCAAGCTCGGCCAGGGGCTCAACGCGCTCAAGCAAGAGCTGGAGCAGCGGTTCGAGGCGAAGCAGCGGGCGCTTGGCGCGACCAAGCCGCGGGCGGCGGGGCCCCTGATCGACGTGACCGAGCCGGGCCTGCCGCCGCGCACCGGGCGGGTACACGTCATTCAGCAGGTGATCGACGAGATGATCGACGTGCTGGGCCGCATGGGTTTCGATGTGGCCGAGGGCCCGGAGCTCGAGGACGAGCAGCACAACTTCATCGACCTGAACATCCCGGCCGAGCACCCGGCCCGCGACCCGCTGGACAACTTTTACATCGACGACACGCACCTGCTGCGGACGCAGACGTCGACCGTGCAGATCCGCGTGATGGAGAACACCCCCCCGCCGGTCCGGGTCATCTCGATCGGCCGGGTCTACCGCCCCGACACGCACGACGCGACGCACAGCTCCATGTTCCACCAGGTCGAAGGGCTGTGCGTCGATCGCGGCGTGTCCATGGCCGACCTGAAAACCGCGCTGATCCAGTTCGCCAGGGCGATGTTCGGCGAGGATGCGGAAGTCCGGCTTCGGCCCAGCTATTTCCCGTTCACCGAGCCCTCGGCCGAGCTGGACATCAAGATGAAGGTGCGCGGCGTGTACGACTGGGTTGAGATCGGCGGCTGCGGCATGGTCGATCCCAACGTCTTCGCGGCCGTGGGCTACGACCCCGAGCAGTGGAGCGGCTACGCATGGGGCCTGGGCATCGAACGTATCGCGATGCGGAGGTTCGGCATCGAAGATATCCGCTGGTTCTACGAGAACGACGTGAGGTTTTTGCGGCAGTTCTGAAGTGGTGGATCGGTGAAGTGGTGGATCGGTTCATCGGTCGGACACGCACGGTTGCCGGTCAACTGATGCACCAGTCCGAACCGCCCGGCTGCCGCGGGCGTAGAGTACGAGTCATCATCTTCTGTCCCGATTCGGGACGAGGCGCACGCAACCCATGGTTCACGAACACGCCAAGCAGATTGTCGAATCTGAAAGTCGGGTCAACGCTCAGATCATCGCGGTGCTGCTGGGCGGGATGCTGCTGGTGACCGCGGTGGCGGCCAAGCTGCTTTTCGAGCAGAACGATTATGCGCAGCTCATCGCGATCGGCGCGGCGTTGCTGCTGGGCGTGCCGCTGGTCTGGCAGGCGATCCGCGATCTGACGACCGGGCACATGCACATGAACGAGCTGGCCGCCCTGGCCGTCACCGCCGCGTTCGCCAACGGCGAGTACATCGAGGCCGGGGCCATCGCCTTTTTTATGATTATCTCCGTGCTCATCGAGCACCGCACCGCCCTGGGCGCCCGCAAGTCGATCGAGGCGCTGGTCCGCATCACGCCCACGCGCGCGAACAAGCTGACCGATCAGGGCGAGGTCGAAGTCGACGCGCGCGACCTGCGGCCCGGCGATGTCGTGCGTGTGCGGCCCGGCGACAACATCCCCGGCGATGGCCAAGTCCTCTCGGGCGCCAGCACCGTCAACCAGGCCAACATCACCGGCGAGTCGATCCCCGTCGACAAGGCCCGGGACGACGAAGTGTTCGGCGGGACGAACAACGTCACCGGCCTGCTGGAGGTGCAGATCACCAAGGCCGGCGAAGACACCACGCTCGGCCGCGTCAAAGACCTCATCCTCCAGGCCGAGCAGACCCGCACACCCATCAGCCGCATGATCGACCGCTACGCCCACTGGTACACGCCGGTGGTCGTCATGCTCGCGGCGGTGGTGTTCTTTTTCACCAAGGAAATCGACAACGCGATCGCGCTGTTGATCATCGCCTGCCCGTGCGCGTTCATCCTCGCGGTGCCCACGGCGATGGTCGCGGCGCTGTCGGCCGCGGCGCGGCTGGGCATCCTCGTCAAGAGCGTGGCCACGCTGGAGACCGCGCGCAACCTCACGGCGATCGTGTTCGACAAGACCGGC